>JAZRVJ010000037.1:0-5593 GCA_045599065.1 Mycoplasmoidaceae bacterium | reverse complement strand
AAAAGCCATAGTAGATGATGCTCCAGGAATTACCAGAGACAGAAACTATGAAATAGCTACCTGAGTAGGTAGAGATTTTCAAGTTGTTGATACTGGTGGTATTATCAAGAACATTAATGCTCCTTTTCAAGAAGTAATTAATCAACAAGTTAATTATGCTATTGCTGATGCAGACATCATTTTATTTATTGTTTCTGAAAAAGAAGGTATTAATCATGATGATCAATACATTGCTAAACTTTTAAAAAAGAATGCAAAAAGTAAAAAGATTATTCTAGTTGTGAATAAGGCAGAAAACTATAATCACAACCAAGATAAATCTTATTACAACTTGAAATTTGGTAAATGAATTCCTATTTCATGTACTCATGGTATTGGTATAGGTGATTTATTAGATGAAGTTGTAGAACAACTTAAGAAAACACCCGAAAGAAAAGAAGAAAATAGTTTTAAGTTCTGTATTATTGGTAGACCTAATGTAGGTAAAAGCTCATTAGTTAATACTTTGATAGGACAAGAAAGAGTAATAGTATCTCCACAAGCAAATACTACAAGAGATAGTATTGATGTTACTTTCAAATATCATGGTAAAAACTATACTATCATTGATACTGCTGGTATTAGAAGAAAGGGAAAGATGTCTGCTAATGTAGACAAATACTCTTATTTAAGAACTGAACAAGCAATAGCAAGAAGTAATTTAATCATTGTTATGCTTGATGGTTCAGATGAATTCAATGAACAAGACAAAGTAATAGCAGGATTAGCTTATAAAGCTAATATTCCTACTATTATTGTTGTAAATAAATGAGATTTAATTCCTAATAAGTCAAATGAAACAGCAAACAAGTTAACTAAATTGATTAGAGCTGATTTTGAATATTTAAGTTGGGCTCCAATTATTTATATTTCTGCTAAAGAAAATAAAAAGATTCAAAACATCTTTAAAACAATTGAAGATATTGATAATCAATTAAAAACAAAAGTAGCTACATCTGCCTTAAATGAAGTTGTAGCTAGAGCTCAAATACTAAACCCACCACCTAAATTTAAAGGAAATAGATTAACTATTCATTATGGAACACAAGTAGAAGGTAATGTGCCTACTTTTGTTCTATTTACTAATGATCCTAAATATCTTCACTTTAGTTATGCAAGATATATGGAAAACCAAATAAGAGAAGCATTTGGTATTACATATGTTCCTATTACTGTTTACTATAAAGATAAAAACAGTAGAACAAGAAAATAAAAAAGAGGGACTACCCTCTTTTTATTATTTATCTGAATATGTTATATAGAAACTCGAATTGTTTTCAATATCTTGAGCAAGTCTTAATTCGAAAATCAAACCTTTTCAATTTGTATCTATTTTATCAAGTTTTTTCTTAATAACCGTGATTGGACCACCGGTAGAGATTCATCAATCACCATCGTCACCAGCTCTATCACCAGTATATGTTTGTGTTAGGACTTGTTCACTATTGTCAGATTTTATTAATTTAACAACAACTGAAGAATAATGATGATATCCACCTGAATATTTAGTTGGATCAACAAAAGAACCAAATTTATAAAAATTAACATAGCTAGATGGTCATTCTTCTGGTGATTTAGCTTTATCAAAAGTTATGGCAAAAGGTGAATTTTTCTTTGTTCCTTTTGGCAGAATTCCTTCCTCGCCACCGTCATTAACAACTTTTAGCCCTTTTTCTGTGTTACCTTTAATGTCTATTTGAATGTCACATTTTTTAGTTAATTCACCAGAAACATAAGGTATGTCTAGCACTTGGTATGTAAAACCAGTAATAGTTTGTTCTCAATAATTAGCTTCATCCTTATTTATAAAAAGTAAATCAAATTGAATTCAGTCACCGTCATTTCAGTCTCCAACTTTTGTAACTACAATCTTTTGGTGAAGGTGGCCGTCAACTCCTATAGAAGACGCCCCAAGTGTTGGATCACTGATTTTTGATTCATCACTCTTTTTCACATTCTTGTATTGAACAGTTAGGTTTTTTGCATCCATCGGATTAGTTGTTACAAATTCAGCATCAACATCAAATCCTTGATCCTTTTCTCTTTCCTCTACTTTAGGACTAATAGTACGAACTTTTGATTCTAAATATTTATATTTTAAATCAATAGTTTGTCCTTCAATACCAAGTTTTTCAGATTTAAATTCTAATGTGAATGGAACTTCTTCTCCATCGGTTGCTAATTGAGATCTAATTCCTTGCACCCCAACCTTGATTTTCTTTGTTTCAACAATTTGACATAAAAGTTGAGGGTTTAATTTAGTAGTTTCTGTTATTAATCTAACTTCTATATCATCACTAGGTATTTCTTCACTACCTTGATAATCAAAAATATATCAACAAGCAACTTCCCCTCTAACTGTTTCTTGCGAGCTATCTTCACAAATAAATTTACCTTCATTATTATTACAACTAGTAACTACCACAGGTAGTACTAATGAAATAGGAGCGATTGTACTTAACATTAATAATTTAGTTTTTTTCATTTCAAACCTCATTTTTAAAAAATATATTAATAAATTATATATGAAGTCTATATATATTTAAGCAACAAAAATAAAAAAAGAGGATTACCTCTTTTTAAATTCATTCTCTATGGTTAGCTCTCATATAGACTCTCTTAGTTAATTCAGCTAAGATAACATAGCCAAGTAAGATACCTACTAGCCAAGCTCAATAGATTGGATTAGCAATCAGTCCTTGTGCTTGGCCCGGTCCAGGGATAAATTGTAAACCTAAATTAACTCCTGGAATAAATGGAACAGAAGCACATACCAAGGCAGAAGCTAAAGTAGAGAAGATAATTGATTTAGAAGGCATTGTTTGAACAAATGCTATTCTTCTACTACGTAAAACATAGATTACTAATGTTTGACTTAAAGCAGCTTCAATGAATCATGCAGAGTTAAACATTGCTACTTGTGCAGGATCATTTGTTTTACAGCCAAAGTAGAAATACATTACTGCAAATGTACTAACGTCAAAGATTGTACTTACTGGACCTAGAATAACCATGAATTTAATTATGGACATGGCATTCCAGTTTTTAGGTTGTTGCAAGAACTTAGGATCGACATCATCTCATGGTATTGCAAGTTGGCACAAATCATAACATAAGTTCATGAAAATAATTTGAATTGATTGTAATGGGTTGAATGTGAATCAACATGCAGCAATTAGGATAGATAACATGTTGCCAAAATTTGAACTTAATGAAATCTTGATATATTTCATTATGTTAGCAAATGTCTTACGCCCTAACATTGCACCATTTCCTAGGATGTTCAAATCTTTTTCAAGCAATAGAACATCAGCAGATTCTTTTGCAATATCGACAGCAGTATCAACAGAGATTGCTATATCTGCTGCACGCATTGCTGGAGCATCATTTATACCATCTCCCATGTAGCCAACAACATGGCCATTTGCTTTTAAGGCTTTAACAATATTTGCTTTTTGTTCAGGAGAGATCTTAGCAAAGATTTGTACATCCTTAACTTTCTTTCTTAATTCATCAAAGTCAAGCTTTTCAATATCATCACCTAACAGAACTTTAGAATGTCTTAAACCTAATTCTTTACAAATATACTTTGTAACCTTTTCGTTATCACCAGTTAAGATCTTAATGTCTACACCTTTTTTCTTAAGATTATTAACTGCTTTTCTTGCAGACATCTTAGGAGGGTCAAGCAAAGCAATATAACCAACAAGCATCATATCTTTTTCATCTTCGTCGTTAAATGCTTCGTTTTTTAATAATGGTTCATGGTTAGTTGCTACGCAAATAACTCTCATACCATTTTCATTTAGTTTAGAAATTTGATCTTTAATCTTCTTTAATCACTTAGCATCTAATTCAACAGCTCTACCATTAATTAATACTTTAGAACAAATCTTTAATACTTCTTCTGAAGCACCTTTAGTAATAATTCTTCTTTGTCCTTCATGTTCTAGAATGATAGACATTCTTCTTCTTTCAAAGTCAAAAGGTATTTCGTCTATCTTTGTATAACCTTTAATTTTTTCATAAACATGCTTTTGCATTGCTCTTTCAACAATGGCTTTATCAATCAGGTTTTTTAAACCTGTTTGATAATAACTATTTAAACAACCATAAAGTAAGACTAATTCATCTTCTTTACCAGATACATTTAAGTGTTCTTGTAAGACGATGTGGTCTTCAGTTAATGTCCCTGTTTTATCAGTACATAATACATCCATCGCACCAAATGTTTGGATAGCGTTAGTATTCTTAATGATAGCTTTTTGCTTACTAAACTTAATTGCTTCCTTAGATAAGTTAAGGGTGACTATCATTGGTAACATTTCAGGAATAATAGCTATAGCGGCAGCTAAAGAGAATGTTAATGATTCAATTCACGCATCAGCTGTTTTATCTACTAAATAGTTTCTTGTACCTTTAATAATAAAGATAATAAGACACATTATTAGCATTGTTATTAAAATGATTCTGCTAACTTTTTTAATTCCTTTATCAAAGCTAGTTTCAGGTCTTTTAGCACCAACAGCTTTGGCTACTTTACCTAAGAATGTACTATTTCCAGTTTGTAGAGCTATACCATAAGCTGATCCTGAAGCCACAGTTGTCCCCATAAAACAAATGTTGTTGCAATATAAAGGATTTGTTGCTTCAAGATTTATCTTGGCAGTTTTTTCTACAGGTTCAGATTCTCCTGTTAAAGCAGACTGTGTAATGAACAAGTCCTTAGCATATAGTAAACGCATATCTGCTGGAATCATGTCGCCGGCAGCTAAGTGAATAATATCGCCTGGAACAATTTGGGTAATAGGCATTTCTGATTTATTACCATTTCTTTCAATATTAGCTGTTGTGTTTATCATTTCATTAAGCTTCTCTGAAGCTTTGGAAGATTTAAAGTCTTGGATAAACTTTAATGTTCCTGATAAAACTACCATTCCTAATAAAATGCCAAAAGATACCCAATCAGAAATTTCTATACCTTTAGCTTTAAACAAAGGTAGGCAGATTGTGAAAACAGCTATAACAATAAGGATTAATGAAAAAGGCGTAACAAAAGATGAGAATAAAACTTTGTATCAAGTTGTTTTATTCTTTGAAGTAATGGAGTTTAGACCATACTTGTCTTGTTTTGCTTCTATTTGTTCATCTCTTAAACCATAAGAAGAAGATTCAAAATCTAAATATTAAGACTTTTCGTCTTTCTTGGCTTGTTCTAATAAGAACTCGCTTTGTTTATGAGTAACATATAGTTTTCTTTTTTGTCTTCTTTTACTAGCCATTTTGTTTAAATGCTAGTGAATTCAGGTAATTAGAAACTAAAAAGAGATATTAAGGATAAATACATCATCTAGTTTATAACTACTCTGACTGGCTTCACTTGACATATTTAATCCTTTCTGTAATTTACTTGTTTATTATAAACATAATAAACAAAAAAAGAGCAAAGAATGCTCTTATTTTGTTTTTGTTTCTTTTTTAGGTGGTTTAGGTTCTTGCTTTTTAGCATCAGCAATTAACTTCTTGAAAAGCTTTTCTCTTATGATTACTGTTT
>JAZRVJ010000036.1:0-5391 GCA_045599065.1 Mycoplasmoidaceae bacterium | reverse complement strand
ACACTTATATTTCTTCGATAAAGAAATTTAGCATGATGATTTTATTTTCATTATGAAAATAAATATATATTTTATAAATTAAGTTTTAAAAAACTAAATTTATTATCTTATGGCACACTGCTAGTGTGTAGTTTAGGATACAAATTTCCATAGGAGGTCAATATGAAAAGCAAAAATTCACTAGAAAAAGCTCAAAAAATAGCTGAAATTAATTATGAAATGCATTTGTTGTGTGATGATATTTTTAATTGTCCAAATTGTAGTCTAGCCTTAAAAAATAGAATCAATCAAATTATTAAAGTAGGCCAAGCACAAAACATTGGATATGCCTATTCTGATATAGATTGAATAACTACTCCAGATATAAAAGATGTTTTATGTGATGAATGCAAAAATAAACGTGAAAAAATAATAAAACAAAAAATGTTGTTAGATGCATTGAAATAAAATGTTTTTTAATCAAAAGAAGAACTAGTTAACTAGTTCTTCTTTTTTTCTATTCTTCCTCATAATAATACGATGTTTCTATTCCCTTCATAAATACTTCTCTGTCATTAATTTTACTAGTTAAGGCAAAGTCAATTAGTTTGAATAATGGTCTGCTATCATCTAAACTGACAATCATAGCACCGAAATATTTTTCTTTTGGAATTTTTGCTCAGTCAACACATTTGCCTAATTCTTTTTTTAAAATTAAATCTAGCCAAATTCTCATGCTTCTGCCATTTCCTTCTCTAAAAGGATGAGCATAATTCATAGAAATATATTTTTCAATAATTTGCTCTAATGTTTTTTGAGGCATTCTATCTATATTTGGTAATGTGTCTTTAAAAGTTTGGCATAGTGCAAAATGAAAACCATTTTTTGAGATATTCCCTTTCCTAATTTGACCAGCAAATTCATACAATCCACCAAAAATATACTCATGAATTTGTTGTAGACCTCTTGTTGTCCCAACTTCTATATCTTGCAAGAATGTACTATTTCATAGACTATAAGCTTTTTCTCTAGATTGTTCATCAATTGGTCCAGTTGAACCTTTTAATCATTTTTTCAAATTTTCTCTATTTTTAGAAGGGATTATGAATATTAATTCATTAATACCAAAAGAAGAAATAACCTCAACATTACGTTTTTTCTTATCCTTAGCATGCATTAATACTTGATCGCAATAAGAACTTAACTCTTTGTGGCGTGCTTTTAATGTGTTTCAATATTTTCTTGGATCAGATGGGTTTGCCAATATCTCTAAAATATCAATAACTGAATATCACCAGATATTCTTTTTTTTATCTCAGATAGCCCTAATATAGTGACCATCATACTCACGAAAAGAAGTTTTTATTTTCACAAATGAATTATATCATTTATTTTTTCAACTGTCCACAAATTGTGGACGGTTCAAATAAAAACTAGAGATTTAACTCTAGTTTCTTTATTAGTTTTATGAAATTTCGTAAGATATATAACGAGTGAACTTCTGATCCTTATCTAAGATTAAATCATCAACAGTGTCCTTAGTAAAAAACTTATAAGGTTCAATTGTTATTGCACCAAATTGTTTATCTTCTTCTCCATCATTCATTAACTGTCCTTCTTTTGGAAAACAATTAGCATACATAATAACACCATCAGCATCTGTTGTTACTTTTAGTGTTTTACTAGCGCTAGAAAGAGATAGAGTGTGTAATCCATCATCTGATGGGTCAAACTTTCAAATATGATCAATTCCGCCAGAAACTGGGTCGGCTTCCAATGCTTGTTTTAACATTGCATCATCAATTACTTTGGTGTTTGTAAAGTCTCATGGAGTACCAGCAACGGGTTGATCTCCTTCTACAATTTGTCCACCACTTTTATCGCCTTGCATGTTATCATACAGTGCCATGTTACTAGCTGGTATTTTTAATATGTGACCTTTGATGTCGCTGTTTTTATCTCCTAATCTGAAGAATGGGTGCGTTGATAAATTTACAGGAGTAGGACCAGATGTAGTAGCAGTGATGTAAAGATCAATCACATTTTTTTCTTTATAAATTGTATATACAAAACTAGATTCTAATTTCTCAGGATAACCTGCTTCGCCAGCAGGTGATACATAGTTAAATGATACCGTATATCAATCTTTAGATTCAGCGATAGAATGCGTAAAGATTTTGGTGCCCAGACCATGTGTTCCTCCATGCAAGGAATTGTTTTTTTGGGTTTTATCCTCGTGTTTTACTTCATTAACTTCTAATTGATAATCTTTATCTCCAACTTTTAGTTTTCCGTCTTTAATTCTTCCAGCAACTCTACCTAGGGTTTTTCCATAATAGTTATCATCTTGTAAAAAGACATTCTTGTCTTTTGGATGATAAGTAATAAAATCTTTTTTATATTTAATTGAATAGATAGATGCACCTTTATCACAGAATGTTACATCTAAATCTTTCCCTTTTACTGTAAAGAATAACTCTTTTTTCTCAGAGCAACTGACACAAGCGGCTGTGCTTGTGATTGCTAATGTTAAAGCTGATAAACTTAATACTTTACTGATAATCTTGTTTGTTCTCATTTTAAATTACCTCAATTGGTAATGGGTTGTCATTAATTAATACTTTAAGTGTTCCTGGAGTTATATCACTACAAACAATGATTAATGCCTTACCAGCATATGTCATAATTCTTGCTTTTTTAGTATCTGGATGGAAGATAGCTGGGTTTTGTCATTTTTCAGTTGTTGATGGGTTACCATTATCAACTCCTAATACTTTTCCTGCACCAGTTCAAGAAATTTCTACTTCTTGTTGAGAATTTCAATCTGTAATTAAGTTACCATTTGCATCTTCTAAATCAATAGTAATATAAGATAATGATTTACCATCAGCTTTAAGTGTTGTTTTATCTGCTTTAGCTTTGATTCTCATTCTTGAAGCATCTTTAGGTTGAAGAGAGCTTAAACCAACAGTATCTTCAATTGGGTCATTGAAATCTGCATCTTTATATGCTGTTGCCTTAATTTCAGTTATTCCTGTTGGGTTAACTAAAATGTTTGCATACATATCATAACCTTTTGTCTTTTTAACTTCAGTATCTTTAATTTGACAAATAGATGTATCAATTGCATTAGCTATATAAGTGTAGTATGTGCCTTCACCTCTACTTGTTTTTTCTGTATCATATCTTGTAACTTTAGCAATATCATTACCATTTTGGTCTTCGATTAATACATATGGTGCATTTGTATAGATATCAATAGGAGTATAGCCTTCAGGGAAATCTGTACCATTTGGGTATACATACATGTTATCTTCATTTAATGAACCAACTAAGTGTAGAGTTGTATCGTCTTTTCTTAAGTGTGCACGATATAGGTAGTATGAATCTTTTTCAAAACCACACGTATCAACGATTCCATAATATGAACTATTAGGATAGTTTGGTCAATGGCTTAGTACTTTTTCTACTGGATCATCTTCACAGTTTCAACATCATGGTGATGGTTCACCAATATAATCAAATCCAGTTCAAACAAATTGACCACCATAACCGTCAAAATATTCTGTTCTTCATATAACATCAGAAGCTGTTGTAGTTCCTTGTGCATCAACAGATGGAACACGATGATATTCGTCTTCTGAATCAAATTGAATTTTAGAATACATACCTCTAGAGTTTTGCGCACTAGCTGTTTCTGAACCATAAACTCTATCAAATTCTTTTAAAGCTTCTTCTGTTCGCTCTTTTTCACCATAGTTAAAGCCTAAAAGACCATGTTCATTGTAAAGAGTCATTGCTACTCTAGTTTTAGGTGATTTAACTTTAGAAGGGTCTAAAGGGTCGTTTTCTAGAGCTGTACCACATCATCTTTTAGTATTTTCATCATGATCAAGTTCTTCAGCAATAGATTTTAGCTCTTTAGCATAGCCAACCATTTCATCAGATATTCTTTCCTTTTCTTCTTCAGGAATATCATCATGGTATGCCCCTTCATGTAATTCATTACCTAATGATCACATAAAGATTGATGGGCAGTTACGATCACGTTTAACCATGCTACGCATAACAAAACTATGTCATTGCATGTCTGGTGTAGCATCAATTAATTGGTTACCAGCACCAATTTCGTCTTTTCAAACTTTAGAGAAGTCATTTTGTGTTTTAGCAAATTCCCATCCATCAAATGCTTCATCCATTACATATAGACCTAGTTCGTCACACATTCTTAAAAAGTCTTCATCTGGACAGTTATGACTAGTTCTAACAGCATTCATACCCATTTCTTTCATCTTAGTCAATTGACGATAGATAGCATCATTGTATGCTGCAGCACCTAATGCACCTTGGTCATGGTGTAGACATACACCTTGAAGTTTAATTACTTTGCCATTAACAGAGAAACCTTCTCTTTTAAAGTCAAAATATCTAAAACCAAATCTTGTTTTATATTGATCAACAATAGTTTTATCTAACACTACTTGTGTTTCTACATAATAAAGATTAGGAGTTTCAGCTGATCATAATAATGGATCATTAACTTTTAATGTACCATTAAAATTAATGCTTGTATTTGCACCAATTTTTTGTGATTTAGTTGAAGTCCAACTTGTAACGGGTTCACCGTTTGCATCAACTACTCTATTTCTTACATAAGCAACTTTTGCTTCATCGTAAGAGTTTTGTACTTCTGCTTCAACATTAACTGTTACATTCTTACCAACCTCTTCTTTTAAGTTAGGAGTTGTTACATATGTTCCATTATTAGCTATATGTAATTTATCTAATACTGAAACTTTTACATCACGATAAATACCAGATCCTGGATATCAACGACTTGATGTTACAAAATCATGTCTAACAACAACATCTAGATGGTTTTCTGTTTTTCCATCAGCAACAACATATTTGCTAATATCAAATGCAAATGGGTTGTAACCATATTTGTTATTACCAACAATTTGATTATTAACTGTAACGGTTGTGTCATTATATGCACCATCAAAGTTTAAGATAATGCTTGCATTATCTTTCTTAGGTAGAATAAAGTCTTTGTGATAGTGACCAACACCACCAGGTAAAAATCCTGTTGTACCTGATGATTCTCTATCTTCTAATTGTCTTTTAGTATGTTTAAAATCTTGAATAATTGAAAAGTCATGTGGTAAATTAATAGTTTGTTTTTCTTCATCACTATTTAATCGGAATGTTCAATTATCATCAAGATTGATATTACGATAAACATCTATTGGTTTAACATCTCCACAACTAGTTACAAACAATTGTAATGGAATTGTTGCAATCGCAATTGGAGTCAAAAATTTAAGTCTTCTCATATGAACCTCTCTTTCTTTTATTATATAAAAGAAAAAAATGAGCTGTTATGACTCATTCAAAATTAAAACAATGTTG
>JAZRVJ010000035.1:0-5859 GCA_045599065.1 Mycoplasmoidaceae bacterium | reverse complement strand
TCTGTAAATTTCTTAGCAATTTCTTTTGCTTCTTCAGGCTTAATACCTTCTTTTACAACGCAAGGAGCTTTATCAACTGCATTCTTAGCTTCCATTAAACCAAGACCAGTGATTTCACGGTAGATTTTAATAACAGCAACTTTGCTTGCACCAGCGTTTGTTAATGTAACTGTTACAAGAGATGGCTCTGCATTAGCTGCAGCAGCAGGTGCAGCTGCAACTGGAGCAGCAGCTGAAACACCAAATTCCTTTTCAATTGCTTTTACTAAATCGTTAATTTCCATTAGACTCATTTCTTTTAAAGAGTCAATTACTTGTTGATTTGTTAATTTTGCCATTTTAAAATTTCCTTTCAATTATTGTTTTGGTTGTTCTTTCTTTTCACCAACAGCTTTCAATCCATAAAGCAAGTTTCTTAAGTTGCCTGTTAGGCAAGATAGAATCATAGAGTATAAACCCTTTCTTCCTGGAATTGCTGCAATTGAAGCAAGTTGGTCTGGTTTAATAATTTGGTTTTCTAATAAGCCAAATTTAAACTTAACAAAGTCCCTTTTCTTTGCAATTTCTGCAACTGCTTTAAATGAAACTACTTCATCATCATTACAGATAATTACAGCATTAGGTCCTTTGCATGCATCGACTTTGATACCAGCTGCTTTCAAAGCACGATTAAGAACGTTGTTCTTAACAACTTCCATATTTGCTCCGTCAGTATGTAATTTAGCTCTCATAGCTGTAACTTCTTTTACAGTAAGACCTAAATACTCAAACACTAGAAAAGACTTAGCTTTTTTAAGTTTGTCAGTTAGTTCATCAGTCAATTTAGCTTTTTGTTCAATAATAGCTTTTGACACAATTTACCTCCGTAATTTGTGCAATATACAAATAAGTGTCCTTGTGGTATACACAAAGACACTTAGGGATATTAAGTATGTATTTAATATATTCCTCGGTAACAAATTAAGGCTTTAAGCCAGTTACTGTCTTTGGTATATTGCTTGAATATTATATATAAAATTAGTAAAATAGATAAAAAATATTAGTTATACCTAAACCTATTCTTTTAAAGAGGTTAAGTTTATACTTTTTAACTTCATGATTTCTTGATTTTTTAAGATCATTACTAAAAGTAATTAATTCTAGTTTTGCATCATTTCTGAAGTTAATTTTAGTAGATGAATAAATACTTCTAAAATTGAAGTTTTTATCAGTAAATAATACTTTTTGGTCATCAATGATAATAAAGTTTTGTTTAACTGGTGTTTTTAAAACACTAACTTTTGTTCCAACTTCAAGATATTTATCAATGTTATACATCATGAGTTTGTTTCTAACTTTTTTTGGTTGTTTAGAAATAAGAACTTGAATATCAATATCTTTAAAATAAATAAAACGTAATGCATTAAATATATCTAAAGGAACAAAGAATGAATCACTATAAATCTTAATAGATTTAGTAGCAGAAAATAGTTGTTGTAACACAGTTGTTAAATTTGTTGCTTCACCAGCTTTTTGGTTATATCTATCATAAGCTAAAAACAAAACAATTGTTGCACCATAATAAGGTAAAAATAATAAAACAATTAATCAAAATGCTTTAGATTCATCAGCTAAATGTTTGCTATAAAACAAAACGATTGCAACAACTATTTCAATCACTCAACCAACAACTAATGTTGTTCATCAGTAAGCGGTTGCATTTAAATGGTAAACATATACACAAGTACAACTACTAACTAAAATAGCAGTTATTAAGATTAATGTAATTGCAAATCAAAATTTCTTACTTGTTTTCATTAATGTTGACCTGTTAGAAGCATTATACCTCTTCCTATTCAATAAACTAGAGTAGCTAAGCTATAAGCAGTAGCAAAGCTAATGCCAATGTTTAGCCACATGTTTTTTCTTCCTGCTTCAGTTCGTATTACATTTATTGATGGAATACAAGGCATGTAATAAAGCAAGAAAATCATAAAGCTAACTGCAAGTGCATAGTTGCCAGCAAATAGTGTTTCAATCTTTCCACCTTCAGCTAACATTTGTAGTGTTGTTAAAGTTAATTCCTTGGCTGGGATAGCTGAAAGCAAGCTAGTTGTAAGCTTTCAGTCTGCTGATCCAAGAAATGGATAGAATACATAACTAATTCCTCTACCAACATATGCTAAGGCTGAATATTGAATATCTTCTGGGTGAAGAGTTGTGTTAATATAAACTCCTGGAACATTACCTAAGTGTAATAATGCTCAGAAAACTAAGTTAGCAATAGTAATTGTTAAGAATGCTTTCTTTAAAAAGCCTTTAATCGTTTGTCAAACATTCTTAAACATAATTCTGACATCAATACCATTTCAATTAACCATTTCAACACAGAAGAATGATTTTTGTTTTCTAAACACTGTTTTAGAAAATGTTAATCCTAATAATAATGCAATAGCTGCTGATAGTAAAACTGCACCTAAAATAAACAATCAGCCAAAGGTTAATGTTATTGCATTAGCAACAGCAGCAATAACAATAATCTTACTTGCACATGGAATGAAAGGAATAATTAGAACTGAAATAATCCGTTCTTTTCTTGAACTTGAACTACGTGACAACATTATGGCTGGAACATTACAACCAAAAGCTGTTAATAAGTTAACAATTGATCTTCCTGATAGACCAAATTTACTTAAAGCATTATCAAGCAAGATACTTACTCTTGATAACAATCCTACTTGCTGAATGATTGTTACACAAATATATAAAATTGCAATACTTGGAATGAAGGTCAAGACCGTGAATAGACCACCAAAAATACCATTAACAATTATGCTTGAGACCCATTCTGGAGCATTAATGTTGTTGAAACCGACAATCATTCAATGACTTAATCCCCATTCTTGGTTAGTTAGGGCTTGACCAAATCAATATTGCAATCCTCCACCGGCATAACTACCAAATGCTAAATAATAAATAGCAACTGCAATGATTAGAAATAAAGGAATGCCTATTCATTTCTTTAAAAAGAAATGATCAAATCTATTTTGTTTAGTTAAATTAATTTTTAAATATTTTTCAGTTTTATAACCACAAGTTTTTAATAAGTTAGAAATAAATTGATTTTTAGTTTCTCTTATTTCTTCAACATATTTCTTTCCTTGTTCTTCATTAACAAGGTATTTTTTAATGTTTTTAAATTCTTTTTTGTGATGATAACTTAAATGATCAATAAAGAAAGCATTGTTTTCAAGAATCATTAATGCACCAAATCTCTTAGAAATATTCATATTTGGTAATACTTCTGAGATTTGTGCAATCTTTCTTTCTATTTCATCTGAATAAGTAATAATATTTGGATCAACTTTTTTAGATTCATGTACTGATCTAATAATTTCCTTAACATTTTTAGATCTATTAGATCTAGAAAGCACAATGTTTAAACCATTAAGCTTTTTAGATAATTTATCTCAATCAAGTGTTTGTGGTTTAACTAAATCAATCATGTTAACACACAATGTATTTAATAAACCTGTTTCAATACATTGTAAAGTTAAATACAAATCTCTTTGAATACTAAAAGCAGATAAAACATTTACCATTCCTTCTGATTTACCATGTAGTAAGTGGTAATGTGTTTCTTTTTCTTCAGCTATTGGGTGAGATAAATTATAAATTCCAGGTAAATCCACTAAATAATCATCAGTTTTCTTGATTTTACCCATCGTATGTTCAGTAGTCATACGATCAATATTACTAACAAGTGCAGTAGCATGTGTTAGACGATTGAAAATTGTTGATTTGCCTACATTAGGTGAACCAATTAATAGATATGTTTTGGATTCATTATGTATTTTTTTAGATAACTTTGACATCTATTAACCTACAATTTTCTTCTCTTAACACATACTGCACATTGTACAGTTGTAAATGAAGAACCTTGTTAGAGTCATCGTTATTAAGAACTTTTACTTCAGCACCTTCGATAAAGCCTAAATTTTCTAATTTATGTTTTATCAAATGATCAGTGAAATGTAGGGCAACAATTTTAACTGTTTTGCCCTTAAGTTCGCTAGTTAATTTTACAACCGATCTTTGAGCCATAATTTAATATATGTGTATATCTCATTATATGCATTTTTGCTAATTTGATACATTTATTTATAGATAGGAATATATTTTTATATTAAAAATATATAGATCTTATAATTAATGTATAAGAAAGGTATTACATGAAATCTATTTTACAAATGTTTAAAATAGGTAAGGGGCCTACGACCACTCAAAATATGGCCGCTTACCGTGCTTGTAAAAAAATAGCACAAGAACTTAAAGAAGGTGAAGTTGATGCGATTGAAGTAAGACTTTACAATGAATTTGCTAGATTAGAAAAACAATTAAAAACATCACAAGATATTATTGATGCTTTTACTAATTGATCTAAACTACCAATTAAAGTTGTAACTAACTTTCCAACTCCACCAGCTGCAAGACATCCATTAACTTTCGATGTCATCTTAATTAAAAATAAAGAATATATTGGTAAACATAGAGTAGTTTCCACAGGATGTGGTAACTTCTTTATTACTGACCAACTTGAAGCAACTGCAAAATCTAGATATCATTTTGAATCTTTTGAAGAAATGAAGGAATATTTCTTAAAAAATAACATTAGTTATCTAGATTTTTGTTCGAAAGTGCAAACAAAAGAAGAAATTACTTCTCACTTTGATAAATGTTTAGACTTAATGGACAAAGTAATTGAACATGGTCTAAAATCTGAAGGTTTATTAAAACTTACAGATGAAAGAATCAAATATGAAAGAAGAGCTAAACACATTCTTGATACAAAAGTAGCTAAGGAAAATGATGATCAAGAAATGATTAGATTAATTTCTGCTTATGCATATGCTATTGGTGAAGAAGCTGCTTCTAGAGCTGAAATAGTTGTTTCCCCAAGTTGTGGAACAACTTCAACTGTTTGAGGATCTTTAAAATGAATTAGAGATACATTCAAACCTTCAAAGGAAAAACTATACAATGCAATGTGTGTTGCTGGTCTAATTGCTTCTTTAGTAGACCAAAATGCTACTATTAATGCTAACGAAGCAGGATGTCAAGCAGAATTATCTACTGCTTGTGGTATGGCTTCAGTTATGGCTGCATACATTATGTATGATGCTAAGATTGATGAACTTGGTAGAGTATGAGAAATGGCAATTGAACACTGCTTAGGTATTACTTGCTGTGCAGTTTGTGCACTACCATTAGTACCATGTATTCAAAGATCTGCAGCATTTGCTGTTAGAGCAGTAGAAAATGCTGTTTTGAACCATGCTTTAATGCCATCAGAAGAATTATGTAAGCTTGATGATGTTATTAAAGTTATGTATGAAACAGGTAAAGATTTGGCAGTTGCTCATAGATCTGCAGACTATGAAGGTTTTGCTGAGTATGCTAAATACTCATTGAGTTAGAAAGGAGAAAGATTATGTTTTCAGTACATGAATTATTTAAAGTCGGACATGGTCCTTCTTCAAGCCACACAATTGGCCCAATGAGAGCTTGTAGATATATCCTTGATCATTATGAAAAGCAAGGTATAAGCAAACTTAAAATTACTCTATATGGTTCTTTTGCCTTAACAGGTAAAGGACACTTAATGGACAAAGCAATTGATGAAGTCTTTGCTAAATATCCACATGAATATGTTTGAAATTTAAAAGATCAAACTCCACACCCAAACACAATGGATGTTGAAGTATATGGTAAAGATGGTAAACTAATTGTTAACAAACGTTTTGTTTCCATTGGTGGTGGAACAATCTGTATTGCTGGTGATCCACCTTTAAAGGATGTATATCCTTATCGTGACTTTGC
>JAZRVJ010000034.1:0-30449 GCA_045599065.1 Mycoplasmoidaceae bacterium | reverse complement strand
TAAGCACAAAAAATTCTTATTTAGACCAGACTTGTTTGACTATAAAAAGATTTTCTATGGAATGTCTACAAAAAAAGCACAAAGAGAAATTGCTCAAGCAAACTGCATTGAAAATTGTAAATTTAAAACATCTGAGGGTGTAGTAAAAGAAATTCCAATTTCATATACAATCGAAGGTTGAAAAGAAAATTTTATTAGCTACTTTACTTCTGCAATGAGTTACACAGAATGTAGAACATTGAAAGACGTCAAACAATTTGATGAATACAGATTAATGACTACTGATGCACAAAATTCATACAATAGATAAATAAAAAAAGAGGTTTTACCTCTTTTTTATCTACTTTCTGGAGAAACCTCAACTGTTTCTTGTCCTTCTGGGGTTGCCACAGATGGTTCTCCATCGCCTGAATCATCATTTTTGAATATTGCAATAGAAGCAATTCTATCTTCATCATCAAGTCTAATTAGCTTAACACCTTGTGTTGCACGACCAATATCTCTTACCTCAGATAATGACATTCTTATAATCATATTTTTCTTTGTCATAATCAAAGCATCTTCATTGCCTTCGACAGCAGCAGCAAAGACAAGTTTGCCTGTTTTAGGTGTTACCTTAAGAGTAGTTACACCCTTAGCGCCACGCTTAGTTTCACGGTATTCCTCAACATCAGTTACTTTACCCACACCACGTGTTCCAATTGAAAGAATTTTATTTCCTGCTAAGCTAGTACTAAATCCTACAACCGTACCACCATCAATATTGATACCCTTAACACCAGCAGCGGTTCTACCCATTTTTCTAACATCAGAAACTTTGAATCTAACTAGCTTACCAGTAGAGTTACCAATGAAGACGTTGTTGTCGTCTCCAACAATCTTAACATCGAATAATTTATCGCCCTCTTTTAAACCAAGAGCAATTTTACCATTTCTGTTAATGTGTTCGTATTCTACTAAAGAAGTTCTCTTTACAATACCGTTTGCTGAGCAGAAGATCAAAGATCTTGCTTCATCATAATCATCTATTGGAAGCATTGTGATGATCTTTTCATCCTTTTCAATTTGGATGAAGTTAATAGCAGGGATACCCTTAGATTGTTTAGAACCAACAGGAATTTCGTGTCCTCTTAATCTATATACTTTACCATAATCAGTAAAGATTAAAATATCTGTATGTGTATTAGCCACAACAATCTTCGCAACATTATCATCGTTGTGAGTTGCTGTACCGGTTACACCCACACCACCACGGTGTTGAGATCTATATTCATCTATTGGAAGACGTTTTAGATACCCCCTTGTTGACATAGTAATAACAATGTCTTCAATAGGAATCAAGTCTTCATCATCAATAGATGATGATAGGTTGTAAGCAATTTCTGTTCTTCTTTCATCACCAAACTTATCAACTATCTTTCTTAGAGCTGCTAAAATTAAATCAATTTGTTTAGTCTTATCTTTTAAAGTTGCTTCATAATCTTTACAAGCAACTTCTAATTCCTTGATTTCATTAGTAATCTTTGCTTGTTCCATTCCAGATAATGAACGAAGTCTCATTTCTAGAATAGCTTTAGCTTGCACTTCCGATAATTTATATTTTTTCATTAAATCTTCTAGAAGAACTTTATCATCTTTAGCCTTTTTAATCAAATTAATGATTTCATCAATGTGTTGGCTAGCAATGTGTAAACCTTCAAGAATGTGAAGTCTATTTTTAGCTTTATTCAAATCAAATTTTGTTTTTCTAATAAGAACTTCAATTTGATGATCAATATATATTTGAAGTGCTTGCTTCATGTTAAGAATTCTTGGTTCATTATTAACAAGAGCCAACATATTAACTGAAAAGTTGGTTTGTAGTTGAGTCATCTTATAAAGTTGATTTAAAATAACTTCTGGCACAACATCTCTTCTTAATTCAATAACAATTCTTATACCTAATCTATTAGATTCATCTCTTAGGTCTGTAATGCCTTGGATTTTACCATCTTTAACTAATTGAGTAATTTTTTCAATTAATTGAGCCTTGTTAACAACATATGGAATTTCATTAACGATAATTCTTGGCTTACCATTATCCATATAGTCAATGTCAGTTTTAGATCTAACTGTAACTGATCCATGACCAGTTTCAAAGTATTCTTTAATTCCTGCAGCACCTACTATAGTAGCACCTGTAGGGAAGTCGGGACCTTTTAACACTTGCATTAAATCTTCAACACCACAATCAGGATTTTTCGCAACAAGTTCAACACCTGCAGCAATTTCGTTTAAGTTGTGCGGTGGCATATTAGTAGCCATACCAACCGCAATACCGCTAGCACCGTTTGCTAACATATTAGGAAATGTTGAAGGTAGAACAACCGGTTCTTTTTCAGAACCGTCATAGTTATCAACTAAATCTACAGTGTTTTTTTCAATGTCATAAAGCATTGTGTCAGCTAACTTAGACATCTTGGCTTCTGTATATCTCATGGCAGCAGCACTATCACCATCGATAGAACCAAAGTTACCATGACCATCAATTAATGGATATCTCATTGAGAAGTCTTGAGCCATTCTTACCATTGTTTCATAAACAGCAGTATCACCATGTGGGTGAAACTTACCAATAACTTCACCAACAAGTCTTGCAGACTTCTTATATTGAGATCCAGAAGTCATTCCTAAGTTTCAAGCAGCATATAAAACTCTTCTATGAACAGGTTTAAACCCATCTCTTGCATCAGGAAGCGCACGAGCAACAATAACACTCATTGCATATTCAAGGAAAGAATTTTGTAATTCTTTAGCTATTTCTTTTTCTTCAACACGCGATTTTTCTAAATCTTCACGAATTTTATTTTCATTATTTGCCATATTCTTTCCTCCTTCCTATGCGTCAATATTTTTAACAAACTTTGCGTTTGTTTTAATAAAGTCTTTTCTTGGAGCAACATCATCACCCATTAAGAAACTAAATTGTTTATCAGCTTCAATTGCATCAGCAATTGTAACTTTTACAATAGTTCTATTAGTTGGGTCCATTGTAGTTTCTCATAATTGTTCTGGATTCATTTCACCAAGACCTTTATAACGTTGGATAGTGTATCTTTGGTTTTCGCCCTCTTTTTTAAACTTTTCCAATTCTTGATCAGAGAAAGCATATTTAACATTTTTACCAGCTTGGTATTTGAATAAAGGCGGTCTTGCAAAGAATACGTGCCCTTGCTCAATAAGTGGCTTCATATATCTGAAGAAGAATGTTAACATTAAAATACGAATGTGAGCACCGTCGACGTCAGCATCAGTCATAATAATGATCTTGTTGTATCTTATTTTTGACATATCTATTTCTGGTAAAACACCAATACCAATCGCAGTAATTAAAGCTTGAATTTCTTGATTGTCAAAAATCTTATCGGTTTTAGCTTTTTCTACATTGATAATTTTACCACGTAGTGGTAGGATTGCCTGAAACTCTCTATTTCTTCCTAATTTAGCTGATCCACCGGCAGAATCACCTTCGACGATATATAGCTCACAAATAGACGAATCTCTAGATGAACAGTCAGCTAGTTTGCCAGGCAAACCACCCGTTTCAAAAGGAGACTTACGTCTAGTAATTTCTCTAGCTTCTTGAGATTTTTTTCTAGCTTCAGCAGCAAGCATGATCTTTTTAATGATCATCATAGCTTCGTTAGGATTTTCTTGTAGGTATTTGTCAAATATGGTAGTTGTAACGCTGTTAACTAATTGTCTAACTTCAGTATTACCTAATTTTCTCTTAGTTTGACCTTCGTATTGAGGGTTAGGATGTTTAATTGATAAAATAGCAACTAAACCTTCACATACGTCATCCTTAGTTAATTTGTCATCCGTATCTTTCATTAATTTCTTTTCAAGAGCGGCTTTATTAATTACCTTTGTTAAAGCAAATCTAAAACCCTCTTCATGAGTACCACCTTCAGTGGTATTAATGTTATTACAAAATGAATATAAGGAATTTGCATACCCCTTGTTATATTGGAATGCAACCTCAACATTTATGTCATAGAATGTTTCTTCTAAAACATTCGGTACCTTAACTTTTTGTCTGATTTCACCATAAATGATTTCTGGAACAAGTGGGTCCTTGTCTCTATTTAATTCAGCAACATATTCGTTTAAACCACCTTCATACAATCATTGGTACGATTGACCAGTTTTTTCATTCTTATAGATTAGTTTCACACCTTTGTTTAAGAAAGCAAGTTGTTTCATTCTCGCTATGATACGCTCATCTTCATAGTCAAGCTTTTCCATAATGGAAAAGTCTGGAACAAACTCAATAGTTGTACCGTGTTCCTTTTCGTTGGACTTACCAATCTTAGATAATGGTTTAACTGCATGTCCACCATCTCTAAATTCTACATAGTATGTTTCAAAGTGTCTATTTACTCACACTTTCATGTATTTAGATAAACCGTTAACACACGATGCACCCACACCATGTAAACCACCAGAGATTTTATAAGATGTGTTATCAAATTTACCTCCAGCGTGTAAAACAGTTAAAACTGTTTCTACTGTTGATTTACCTGTTTTTGGGTGAATATCAACGGGAATACCTCTACCATCATCGTCTACGACGATAGCACCGTCTTTCTTTTGTGTCATGATAACTCTTGTAGCAAAACCACCCATACACTCGTCTATAGAGTTATCCACTATTTCTCAGATAAGTTGATGTAAACCATCAATTCCGGTAGACCCAATATACATTCCTGGTCTTTTTCTTACTGCTTCAAGACCCTCAAGAATCTTAATATTGGATGCATCATACTCATCTTTTCTGATTTGTTTTTCTGCCATATTAATACCTTTATTTTTTGTTTATAGTTAAACAAAGATCGTTGTTTATAGTGATTGAGTCACCAACAAACAATTTTCTCCCCCTTCTATTATCAACAACACCATTAACACTAATAGTGTTGTTAGTAAGAAAAGATTTAGCCTGTCCACCAGAAGAAATAACGTTTGCAAGCTTCAAAAGTTGTTGCAATGTTATAAACTCAGAAACAATACTAATTTTCTTGTTTAACATACAAAAAATTATATCTTAATAAAACACGATTGTATTAATATATTTATATATTAATACAACCGATGGGATTACTTTCATTTTTAATAAAATAAAAATTTTGATTAAATCTTTATTTTGCGCATATATAGGAACATATTTTTAAAATAATATATAATCTATTTACCACGTAAATGGGGATGCACTGGATTCGACATCTAGCATATCTGATTTAAGTGGCAGTGGGGTATGCCCCTTACAGCTCAAGACTGTCAACGTGCAGACTCTGAACAAGCTAACGTAGAAAAAGCTTTCTACGCTAACAAACTTCAACAAGTTAACTATAACTTAGCTTTAGCTTAGTTAGTTAAACAGTAATAAATGATTTGTTGTTTCTAGCTTATTACTTAATGTAAAACAATATATCTACCTATGCTAATAAAGTAGATGAACCTCATTAGTTATTGCTATGCCGTGTTGTTTTGATACACAAGAGTATGGCTGAAGCTTAAAATCAAAACTAAACTGTAGAAACTTATTTTAGGTGCTAGATGGAAGTGGGTTCGATTCCCACCATCTCCACCATATTAAAAAGATAGGGCAGCCCCCTATTTTTTATTTTTATAATATACATATACGCATATGTTAAATTTAGATATATCAATTAATAACTTTTATGCCTTTCTTATAGAACTTTCGTTTAGTTTCTTATTTTTAGTATTATTTGCATCAATTCACTACAACTTAACAAAAAGTAATAAATTCATAAATTTATTAACAAAAAAGAAATGATTTAATTTTCTTTATTTCTTCCTTTTTGGTGCAATTTTAGCGATGCTGACGTTCGTTGTGTCGCAGTTAATATCAAATACCATTGACATTCAAATTGGGCTACCAGCGGTCATTCTAGGCCTTATTTTTGCCATGAGTTTCTTTTACTCCAACTCCATTCAGCTAGGTGCAACCATACCAACCATTTTTTGAGTTTTAGTTCAATATAGTGGCTTTTCAACAATGTCTACTACATGTTGAATTAGACTTGTGTACGTGTTAGTATTTTGTTTAGTCTCGTTTGGTTTAGGATTTTATAAAAATAAAAGATGACTAGTATTTATCTTAGGCATAATTGCACTCACAGGCATATATCTATTTTTATTAATTTGGACTAACGACTCGGATTGAATTGTTCAGATAATTGAAGCGTTTGCTGGAATGTTAACAGCCTTATTTTTCTTTGGAATTTGTAAGTGACTAAACAAAATGTTTAGCAACATAACATCTATGTCTAAGAAAGCAATTTATACGGACACACATTTTATTATTCCTTCATTGTTAAATGAAAGGTTTAATGAGTTCGTAAAAAACAGCAAGGCCAAACAAATAATGGTTTTTACATTAGAATCAAAAGATTTAAATTCGCCACAAATCATAGATTTGTTTGCCCAAGAACTAAGTAAAGCACTTTGAGAGGAACATGTTTTATTTATTAAAACATCAAACGATAAGTTTGGTTTTGCAATAGCTGATGACAAATATTATTTGTCAAATATAGAATTAAGTTCCAAAGGAAATTTATTTAAAAACAGAATTGACTCAGACCCGCTTTCTAAAATTGAAAGAATCTTAAATAAGATTCCAACCGAATATGTAATTGATAAAAAAACAACAAAAGTTGAGGTTAAATATTATTTAAGCGTCTATGGGATACATAGCTATAACATAGATGAATTATTATCATTTAATCAGTTCATGATTAATAATGAAGATTTAAAAAAGCCCAATCTTATTAAAATATTTAATAGCAATATGATTAATCATATTACTAATGATAAAATTAGTTATGCGGCCTTGACACAACAGATAAATTTAAATGAAATTGATGTTGAGCTTGAAATAATACATATTAAGAAGACAAGACAAACATATGTTTGCCCAAGGTTTTATTGAACAAGGAAACTAACTTGCAACATAGAGTCAATTATGTCAGAATTTGATAGGCAAACAGCAAACACCTTATTAAGGTGTTTGGCTGTCAAATCTATTGAACTTTATGAAAGATCAGAATTTAAAAATAAATATAGATTAATCATTTATTATCCCATTGATGAACTTACTTCAAGTTTCTTTTCCGTAGTTAACATTATTAGAAAATTAAGACTTTATGGTCTTAATCAAAAGAATGTTATATTTAGTTTTAGTTGCAAAGAAGTAAGAAATTGACCGTATAGAACATTGAAGCATCTAAGAGAATTTGAAGAACACAAACTTAATTATTTCTTAGTAGATGTTGTGAATACAGCATGTTTTAAGAATTTAAAACCTCAAATGATAATTTTGTCGAGCAGTATTGAAAATAATAAAAAAAGCCTTAAAAAGGCAATTGCTTTTAGCAAAAGATACAATCAAAACCTTTTACTTAGTAATAATTAAACAAAAAAATTAATTTATAAGTTAGAATAATAATGCTTAAGGAAACGTACTCAAGAGGCTAAGAGGACACCCTGCTAAGGTGTTAGATCGGGTTTCCGGTGCATGGGTTCGATTCCCATCGTTTCCGCCATTAAAAAACTAGGGTTTCCCCTAGTTTTTATTATCCAAGTAAAGGCATGAATTCTTCATAATCATAATGGGAGAATAAATCTTTCAAATATATAGAAGTGATAATTCTATTTTGATATTGCATAGACAATACATTCCTTAAAAACTCTTCCCTTTTTTGTGCATCATCGTCATATGCACTTGTTATGTGGTATCCATCAGTGCTTGTGTAAGACTCATTCATGTAACACGAATGAACAAAGGAATAATAAACCTCATTTTCAGTAAAAGAAGGATCAAAAATAGATTTACCTTGATATAACCTAGGGTTAAAAGTTTCCCCTAGCACGTCTAATATAGTTGGAATAATGATTGTTGGTCATGTAGCCTTATCAATAGTGTTCTTTCCATAGTAGTTTATAAATTCTTCTGCCAATTTTGGATGATAAAAACCAAGGACAGATGAATAAACTTTAATAAAGTTTTGGTCGTAAAGATTTTTCAAAACTTGTCCAAAAGGTCTTCCGTTTTCTGATATTTCTTCAAAGAAGTGATCACCATAAACAACCATCATTGTGTTTTTTAAATATTCTGATGAATTTTCACCATAGAACAAGTCTCAAAATTTACCAATCTCTTCATCTAAGTCCATAGTTTTCAAAGTTCACCTTCTAAAACGTTTGTAATCTTCTGAATCTGAATCAAACGGATTTTTTCATTGTTCTGGGGTAGCCACATCTAATTTATGACCATAGTGGCTTTCTAAATCATCGTAAATAGGCTTAGTTTTTTCATTTAAAATTTGATCTTGATGCATCGCTATAGTAAGGTGATGTAAATAAAAAGGTCTATTTGTAGGAAGATTTTCAATTACTTCATACATTTTGTCCAAAAAGAGACTGTCCTTTGGAAAATCGTTCCAAACGTAATTTCAAGGCTCAGTAGTGAAAAAATCATTGTGGAAATAAGATTTTTCAAATCCAAAATTTTCCCCCATTTTCATATAACCATAAAAGTCATTTGATGTAGCCACATCTGTAGAAAAAATTGTTGTGTAATTATCCTGTGTTTTTAGAATATTAGGTAAATTGAATGGCAAACTATAATTTTCATCTGATTGCATATACGTAATTGGATAATTTCCATTTGCCCCCCCCAAAATGCTAGAAATGTTTGTCCTATTTATTGAATAGTTTCGATTAGCTCAAATACCTTTTTCAACAAGGAGCTTTCATAAATTTGGAGTGGTATACTGATTTAACATAACTTGATCTCCGGTTTCAATCATAACAACAAAAATGTTTGGTGGAAGAGCCGCCCCTTGTTTCTTAAAAAAACCCGTAAAAGGATCTTCTAGAAAAGAGCAATTATTAAGATATTCTTTAATATTTTTAACAGACTCTCCTTTATCAAAAATTGTTTGTCTCAATTCTTGGATGTAATAAGTTGTCATTCCCAAATTTTTGTAGTGATATAAAGGGTTATAGTTAACATAGTTAATATCATACCTTTTTTTATTGTTCTCAGACACCCTTCACATTTCAAATGAAAAATTTCTTAGTAGAATGCTTCCAACAAGCAAAGAGGTAGCAAAAATAATTTTATTTTTTCTACCCTTTTTTAGTTCTTTTTTAGAATATCTAAATGATCACAAACAGTTAAATAAGATAATCGCACCAGCAAAAACAACTAACAAAGCAACGTTAATACCAATAATATTTCAAGGTATCATTGCGGTGTGAACAGCGACTTGAACAATATTTTGAATGGAAAGAATAAATTCTTTAATTGAAAAAACTGTACCAACAGCTGTAAAATAACACGTATTTAAAACATAAAAAATAGTCAACAACAATATGATTATTGGTAAATAAATTCTATCAAACATTGTTTTTTTAAAGAAAAAAATTGGTGAGATAAAAAAACAAATTATGAAAAAGTCAAGTATAAAAAATGTTGGCACAAAGACTTTAAACATCATTCATTGTGACGTTCCGCCTATGATAAAAAAAGCCAAGAAAAACAATAAAGAATTTATTGTCTTATTTTTAGCATATGAGGACAAATTTTTTATTCATTCATAAAAGCGGTGTTTCTTCATGATTACATTAATATAGTAAGGAGAAGCAATTTTTCTCCACCTCATTGAGCTAATTCTGATCACGGAAAAATCATTACACCTATTCCAACAATAAAACAAAGAACAGATATAGCTCCTGCTATTCAAAAGAAGTAGTGATACATCTTTGATGCATACACTTCATTAATACCAATAAATCAAGTAGTTAGTAAATATACTAAAGGAACTATACAAGGGAATATGCTAATTCAATGGAAAACCAACCCTGTTTTTAAACATGCTTGGAATTCAGGAAAAACCATAGGGCCTTCTTTTGTTCATCCAACATATTTTGTAAAGCAAGAAATAATTACAATCGAAATTGTCATTATTACAAACATTGAGACAATCTCAACAATTCAAATAGTTTTTAGCCCCTTCTTATTTCTAAGAAGCAACCCAACTTTTTCACCAAACTTTGTTTTAGGTGTTTCAAAATCTCTTTTAGTTTTATTAAATTTTTCAAAGTCAATTTTTTCTTTTGAAGCTTCTTCAACAACCCTAGCATCAACATCTAGTTTAACTTCGTTAGATTGTGCTTGTTCTTGTTGTTTTACTGTGTTAGAAAAAGAACCAAGGTTTTTATTAATATCATCAACCCCAGCAGCACCAAAATCTTTTTGAAGATTTATAGTCTCTCTTTTAATATCCTCTTTGCTTTTACCTTCAGATAAAGGAGAACCACCAACCTTTGGTTGGTTGTCTGCTTGAGGATTTTTGTTTAGATCTTTGTTATCTTCCATAAGAATGTTTTATTATTATATTTATTATTTATTTAATTTATATTATTTTATTTTTTATTATGTAAATCTTGGATAATTTTTTCAATCTCAAGAGATTGATCAATAGAAGCATCTTTTTCAAAGATGAGATCAGGAATTTTTCTTATTTCTAATTGTTTTGCCAAGGCTGTTTTAAAAACACCTTGAGCTTTTTTGCATGTTTCAACCACAAGGTCTATTTGTTTACGATCAAAGGTATCAACAAAAACCGTTGCTTGTGAATAGTCATTTGTTAAATGAATATCTGTAAATGTCGCAAGTTTAAGAGCAGGATCATAAATTTCTTCCTTTAGAGTGTTGCAAAGAATAATCAACATAGTTTGTTGAATGCGATCGTGATGATAATTTCTTTTCTTGTCCATAAAAACTCCTATTTTGCTTGTTTTACGTCTTTTGCAGACTTATCAACAACCTTATAAACTTGAATAATATCACCAACTTTAATATCGTTAAAGTTAGTTATTACAATACCACACTCATGACCTGAACTAATTTTATTAATTGGGTCTTTTCCATGTTGTAAACTAGCAATATCATTATGATAAATTTCTGTTCCATCTCTAATTACTCTTGCTTTTGCGTTTCTTAAGATTTCACCAGAAGTCACTAGCACACCAGCAATTGTTCCAATTGTTGAATGTTTTCATGTTTGTTTAACTTCAGCTTCACCAATATCCTCTTCCACAGAAACAGGATCAAGAGTACCATATAACATGTTTACAACATCTTCTTTTAACTTGTAAATTACGTTGTAAAAATAGAATTTAACCATTTGTTCGTGAGCTAAATCTTTTATACCTTTTGATGGTCTAACATTAAATCCAATAATGTTAGCGTGTGATGCTTTAGCTAATTGAATGTCTGATTCTGAAATAGCACCAATTGCAGCACGAACAATATCTATTGTTGCACCTTCAATTTTAACTTTTTCAAGCATGCCTTTAATTGCTTCTAACGAACCTTGTACGTCACACTTAATTAGTAAATTAAGTTTTTTAGAACCTTCCGCAACCTCTTGTTGTCCCATTTGACTTCTAAAAATGTTAACATTTTTTTCCTTAACTTTTCTAGCCAAATCCTTTGCTAAGTTTTCGTCTTTGATAACTAATCACTTAGTTCCTGGAACGGGAACTTCTGATAGTCCAGTGATCTTAACTGGTTGTCCGGGGATAGCTTTTTTGATTTCTTGTCCCAAATCATTAAACAAGGCTCTAACACGACCATAAACTTCGCCAATAACAATGAAGTCACCTTTGGTGATTGTACCATTTTGAACTAATAATGTGGTAACAGGACCAAGCCCCTTGTCCATATTAGCTTCAATGCATGTTCCCATACCATCTCTATTTGGATTAGCCTTCAATTCTAACATGTCAGTTAATGTAATAACTGCATCAAGCAATTTATCTATTCCTTGATTTTTTAAAGCAGAACCAGTTACAACAATTGTATCTCCGCCCCACTCTTCAGGAGTTAGGTTTCTTTCAGAAAGTTGACTTAAAACATTGTCAGCTTTTGCACCAGGTTTATCCATTTTGTTCACAAAAACAATAATAGGAACCTTCGCAGCCTTAGCATGGTCGATCGCTTCTTCTGTTTGTGGTTTAATACCATCATCACCAGCAACGACCAAAATTACTATATCAGTAATTGAAGCACCACGAGCTCTCATTTCTGTGAAAGCCTCATGTCCGGGTGTATCAATAAAAGTGATAGGATTATTATTCCTGATAATCTGGTATGCACCAATATGTTGTGTTATTCCACCAAATTCTGATTCAGTAACATGAGATTTTCTAATGTTGTCTAGTAAGGTGGTTTTTCCGTGGTCAACATGGCCCATGATAGTTACAACAGGAGCTCTTTTAACCTTATCTTCTTCCTTGTCTTCGACAATAAGATTGTCGATAACGTTAGTTTCATCTAGTTGAAGCTTCTTTTCAAAGTCATAATTAAACTCTAAACAAACTTCACCAATTTCTTCTTCAGTTAATAATTTATTTAAGGAGTACATTTTACCCTTCATAAAGAAATACTTTATGATTTCAGCGGCAGGTTTATTTAATTTAGTTGCAAATTCTGCAACTGTTAGAGGATTTGTAAATACAAAAACACCATTTTGAACACCGGTTTTAATGGTCTTCATTTGTTTCTTTATATCTACAGATTGACGTGTGTCTTGTTTCTTTTTCGTTTTAAACTTTGCCATATATCCTCCTTATATAAATAATAAATATTATTTATCTAGAAAATGTATTACTAAATTTGCTATTCCTAAAGCAGCAGAAAGAATTGAAAATACAGAAGCAATTAATCATGCTCTGACATCAAATTTTTTCTTTTGTTTAGTTTCGTTTTGATTCTTTTTCATATTAAAGTAACTTTCTTAATTCATTTATTAAATCTTGATTTACAGAACTTTTAGTTCTCTTGGACAAAATTATTATTAATTTTGGATCGTCAAGAGCTTGTTTGGATAATTTTAATCAGTATCCTCTACCTAATAAATTTTGTTTTTGATCTATGATCAATTGATTATCTTTTTTAACCAAGCGAACAAGATCTTTTCTTTCATATTGTTTATTAGAATATAAACAAGTTCTTAATCCTTTATTTCTTTTCATCAGTTAATTCGTTGATTGCTGCAATATCAGCATCATAGTTTTTTGCTTCTTCTTCAGAAAGTTTTTCTCCCTCTGTTACAATAGGGGTATCATCTTCTGTTGAAGCTTTAGTAGCTTTATCTATTTGACTAATAACATCCATAGCTGAACCATGATATTTATCATAAGTAGCACCAAACTTGTTTGTTGGAGACTTCTTAACATTAGCATCTGTAGCAACTTGGATAGAAGCAGCCTTGATGTAATCAACTTTTGCTTCATTTGCTTCTTCGATAGTCATAATATCTACATCAGCATCAAATAATTCTGAAAGAATTCTTACATTCTTTCCTTTTAAACCAATTATTAATGCTAATTTGAATTCATCAACAACAAGGATAACTTTTTTTCTAGAAACTTCTTTTTCCTTGCCTGTTTCAGGATCTTTTTCAATTACAGCATCAATAATTTTATATCCATATAAAGGTGCTGGATTGCAAGCATTTACTAAGAATTTGCCAATATCATCATCTCATAGAACAAATTCAATCTTTTCATTGCCCATTTCAGCTAAGATTGGTTTAATTCTATCGGCTCTTGCACCAATACAAGCACCTATTGGATCAATACCTGGTTGGTTTGATTTAACAGCAACCTTGGTTTTAAAACCAACAGACCTACCAACCTTAACAACTGTAATAGTGCCGTTGTTAATTTCAGGAATGTTTGTTGCTAATAAATCTTTTACTAGCTCACCACTAGCTCTTGAAAGGATAACTGGTCAACCCTTTGTTTGTTCAAGAACATCTTTGATAACAAATTTATATTTGCTACCAGGGATTAGTTCTTCATATGGATTAGATTCCATTCTCGGAACAACACCATATGTTTTTCCTAAGTTTACTAAAGCCATTTTGCTTCTAGCATCAACCTTTTCAACTTCAGCAAAAATAACTTCACCCTTCTTACCAATTCAGTTTTTATAAACTGATTTATTAGATTCAATGGAGATGTCGTGTTTAAAAACTTGAAGAATATGTAATACAACACGTTTAGGTAATGTGTTAATATCAATATATTCTTTAACAGTTCCACCAACAACAGCATTCTTATCCATTGTTAAAGCCTCTTTAAGAGGCTTTTGATTGTAATCGTTGTAAACTAAAACTTCATTACCATCTTCGTCTTTTTCTTTGGGTAATGTCTTTTCATCTACAACAGTAAAGACTTTATAAAATGAAATTTTACCAGTTTCTTTATCAATCTTTACTTCACATTTTTCTCCAGATAATTCTGGATGTTTTTCATCTACAGAAGAACATTCTTTTTCATAAGCTTTAGTCATAGCGTCTTCAATAGCGTTAACAACCACATCTTCGCTTACTTCTTTTGCTTCTGCGATTTCCTTGATGTAATCAAGTATTTGATTATTCTTTTCCATATTTTGTCCTTTTTTAAATAAAAGCACACAAGGCACCGTATACCTTGTGTGGTGATTCTATTATATAGGAAAATGATAATTATTAAAAAAAGAATAAATATAATACAAATATGAAAAAGAAATTATTATGTACATTTTTAGGGCTTGGAGCCCTTACAACACCATGTTTAGGTGTAACATCTTGTTCAAAAGGTGAACAAGAAACCCCTCTTGAAAAGAAATACAATGATTATTGTGAAAAATATCAAGCAGGGTATATTAAAACAATGAAGGCAACAGAGGTTTATCAAGATTATTACAAATGACCTGATGTTTATTGTCAATGTCCTGCAGAGGCCGTTGTTTTATCATGTTATGGACCCGGCTGGGTTGAGTGAGGAACAGAGTTTCACAACGGGAAGTCAGATGAATACGTAAAGAGTCTTCCACCAAGGCGTGTAGAAATCGGTGTCCCAAACCCACTTGCACCTAAAGACTTTTCTAAATACATTTCCAGAGCAAATTTAGAGTTTGGAATGTGGGATTTTGATTATTTAGATGCAGCGGTTGCTTCAGCAACGGCTGGCATACCACTAACAGTTTATCATGGTTATGAGGTTAATGAAGTTGAAATGATGTCCGTAATAAATGAATCGCTTAGACAAAACGACATTTTAAAAATGCCAAAAGACGATTTCAGAAAACTTGATTTTAGCAATCTCAAAGGAAAAACAATTACCGATCTATCTTGGTGCGCAACAACCTTTGAAGAATCGTTTGCAAAAGGGTGAGCCGACGATGATAAAGATGACATAAATGTTCCTATTTATGAATTGCATTTACCAGCGGATGTACGTTGTATATATGTTTCATATTCTAGACAAAAATATTTTGACGGAATATATTTAGCATGGCCACACGAATACCAACTTTTAACTGAGCGCAAATTAAAATTTACTGTAAAAGATACATGGTTGGAGCCAAGATATGATGAAGAAGGAAAGGATTGAGGCAACCTTCTACATATCGAATGTGATGTAACTAGACCAGAAGAATAATAGCTAAATTATTTTACCCATTCGAATTTAGTGCTTCCAGCACCTATTCCAAAATGATATTTAACTATTCCTAGATCTACATCTCCACATAGAGATCTATTTCTGATTCTTACTTTATTTCCTTGCAATAAAGTAATTTTAAATTTTTGTTGGTTCTTGCCTGTTGGAGCCAACAGAGCCATTTTAACTCCTCTAATAAATCATTGAGGGAATTTGCCTCTATTTTTCACTACATCAGCAAATCTTTTAGATTTGTGTGGTTTACCTTGAGTTGTTCCATAACCTAAAGCTATAACACAAACTAATTTTTCATTTTTTCTAACATTATATGCATCTTTAACTTTGTTAAATGTTAGATAAACTCAACAACTATTAATTCCCAATTGTTGTGCCTTTAATACTAAAAATTCACCAAAATAACCAATTTTTTCTTTTAAATCCTTAGCTTTTTTACCGACCATAGCAAAATAGTTAACACAACCAGTAAAATTACAAATTCTAGCTCTTCTTCCACCAAAAGCCCTTGGTTCGTTAGTAATAAGCTGAATGTGTAGTTTTTCTTCTTTATTAATAACTCTTATAAGATCTTTTAATACTTTTCTATCAGACTTTTTGATTGGTTTTCCATCAAAATGTCTTACTGCATGTCTTGCATAACAAGCCTTAACTATATTCATATTCTCTACCTCAATTAAATTATATATTTTATATTATTTACATAATATAATTAAAAAGCAAAGGCGAAATTATGAAACCAATTTCACAAGTTATAAAAAGATACAAATTAAGCAATAAAGATATCACTTTATATGGTGATTACATTGCTAAATTAAATATAGATAACATTAAAAAAAATAAATTAGGTAAGCTAATTTTAGTTACTGCAACAAGTCCAACAAGCTCTGGCGAAGGTAAAACAACAATTAGTATTAATTTAACCGATGCCTTAAATAAATTGAATAAGAGAGCAATAGTCGCTTTAAGAGAACCATCTATTGGTCCTTGTTTTGGTGTTAAGGGTGGAGCAACAGGAGCGGGAAAGGCATCAATTGTTCCAGAAAATGAAATTAATATGCATTTTACTGGTGATTTTCATGCTATTACAACCGCAAACAATTTAATTGCTGCTTGTGTAGATAATGAATTTTACCAAGGCAATAAATTAAATATTGATCCAAAACGTATTGTTCATGCTCGTGTTGTTGATATGAACGACAGAAGCCTAAGAGAAATCAAGGTTACCTTAAACAAAAAAATATCTTACCAAACAAGATTTGATATTACATCTGCTTGTGAAATCATGACTATTTTCTGTTTAGCAAAATCTAAGATAGATTTTGAAAATAGATTAAACAACATGATTGTTGCTTATACAAAAACAGGCAAACCTGTATATGTAAAACAACTAGGGATTACTAAAGCTTTAATGGCAACAATGAAGGATTGTTTTAAACCTAACATTGTTCAAACATTAGAGGGCAATATGACATTTGTTTCGGGTGGGCCATTTGCTAATATTTCAATTGGTGTTTCATCATATTTAGCAACGCTATCTGGACTAAAATTAGCTGACTATTTAATTACTGAAGCTGGATTTGGTTCCGATTTGGGAGCAGAAAAATTCTTAAATGTTTTATGCCAAGAAAACGGTTTAAAACCAGGATGTATTGTTCTAGTTTCTACAATAAAATCAATTATTAATCAAGGTCATGGAAGTTTTGAAAAAGGTTTAAAAAACCTTGACACCCACATAAACCATTTAAAACAATATGGCGTTCCGCTAGTTGTGGCAATTAATAGCTTTGTAACCGACAAAACAAAAGAAGAAAACAAATTAGTTAGATTCTTGAAAAAGAAAAAGGTTGACTATGCATTTGATGAAGGATTTGTTAAAGGCGGCAAAGGTGGGATTGAACTAGCTAAGAAAGTAATTAAAGCAACCAAACCAATTAAAAAAGTTAAATTCTTATATAATCCAAAACAAACACTTCAATCAAAGATTGAAACAATAGTTAAGAAATGTTATGGTATTAAAGTATTAACTTTTAGTGAAAAAGCTAAAAAATTATTAAAAAAACATGCATACAATAATTACTATGTTTGTATTTCAAAACAACCTGGACAAATACCAAGTAATTACATAAAAGGGAAAGAAGCTATTTGTGTTAATGATATACTATTTAATAATGGTTCTAAACTAGCTGTTGTCCTTTGTGATAAAGTATTTAGAATGCCAGGGTTACCAAAACATCCTAAAGCAAAAGATTGGAAGTAAAGATTATGAGAATGAGAAAATTAATAAAAGAAAAATATGAAAAAATGGATATATTCACAATCCAAGAATATATCAAATTAATTAAGGATAAGTTTCAAACAGCACTAGCAAAACAACTTAACCTATTAAGAGTTTCTGCACCTATTTTTGTTACACAAAAATCTGGTTTTCAAGATAACCTAAAAGGAGACGAAAGAGGAGTTGATTTTGATATTGCTAAAAATGGTGAAGTATTGGAAATTGTTCAATCTTTAGCAAAATGAAAAAGATTTGCCTTAAAGCAATACAACTTCACAATGTATAAAGGTCTTTATACAGATATGACAGCCATTAGAAGAGACGATGAAGTCGATCAATTACACTCTATTTATGTAGATCAATGAGACTGAGAAAAAATTATCTCAAGCGGTGACAGAACTCTTAAATATTTAAGATATACAGTTAGAAAAATTGTTAAAGCTTTAGCTGAAACAAGCAGATTTGTTAATGAACATGGTTATAAGAAAGTAACTGTCGATGAACATGTTCATTTCTGTACTTCTGAAGAATTACTTAAACTTTATCCGAAATTATCTCCCAAGGAAAGAGAATACGAAATTGTTAAAAAATACAAAACAGTTTTCATAATGCAAATTGGAGACAAACTATCTGATGGTAAAGTTCATGATTTTAGAGCTCCAGACTATGATGACTGACAATTAAATGGAGATTTAATTGTTTATCACGAAGTATTAGATTGTGCTCTTGAACTTTCTAGTATGGGAATTAGGGTTAATAAGAAGAGTCTTCTTTCTCAACTTAAAAAGTCTAAAAAAACAGAAAGACTTAAACTTCAATACCACAAGATGATTATGGATGGAAAACTACCTTTAACAATCGGTGGTGGAATTGGCGAAAGTAGATTATGTCAATTCCTTTTGGGTAGAGCTCACATTGGTGAAGTTCAATCATCATATTGAGATAAACAAAACCTAAAATGATGTGAAGAAAACGGAATTAAATTACTTTAATTGATCGTAAAACCAAACAATAAATACATACTTTTCAAAAGTATGTATTTATAATATATATGTAATGAAATTTGACAAGAAGAAAAAATACATTGCCGCGGTTTCTGGTGGACCCGACTCAATGGCATTATTGAATAAATATCATAAAAATATTATTTGTGTTTGCCATGTTAATTACCACAAAAGAGCTGATAGCTATCGCGATACAGAAATTGTTACTAAATATTGCAAACGCAAACACTTAAAACTTAAAGTTTTAGATGTTAAAAAACAGCAATATAAAAATTCTAAAATTAAAAACTTTCAAGCATTAGCTAGAAAAATTAGATACGATTTTTTTCTAAAGTGTTCAAAGGAAGTTAAATGTAGAAATGTTCTTATGGGACACAACTTAAACGACTTTCTTGAAACAGCAATAATGCAACAAGAACGAAAATCTTTAAACTTTTATTACGGCATTAAACCAGTAAGTTCATATGAAGATTTAACTATTTACCGTCCATTAATTAATGAGTTTAAAATTGATTTAGAAAAATATTGTCAAAAAAATAATGTTCCGTTTGTAATCGATTCAACAAATGTCTTAGACATTTATGAAAGAAACAAAATTAGAAAAAAACTTAACAAGAAAAACAAACAAGAATTATTAAAACTATATAAATCTTTTCAGTTAAGAAACAATAAGCGATCAAAAATTGAAAAACAAACTCAGAACAAACTTAATCAATGAGCTAAAACTCAATATGATTTAAAATACATTAGAAAAAATAAGATTGATGACAATTTAATTTATTTGTTTCTTAAAAAAATCAATGTTAAAACTATCAATCATAACAAGATTAAGTTAGTTAAACAATTCTTATCGTCTTCAAAGTCAAGTTGTAGTTTAAGACTTCAAAACGAAATTTCATTATCAAAAACAAAAGGAAAATTAAAAATCAAATAGGAGAAATTATGAGAAACAAAATTGTTGTATCCGAATTGTTAAAAAGGTTTGATTTTAAAATAGTCAATAAAGGTAGACCCAATTCAAGATATATTACTTCATCTGGTATTGCCAGAATTGGAATTGAATTAACTACAAAAATTAAACCTGCCTACAAAAAACAAACAAATATTATTTGTTTTGGTTTATCCGAACTAAATTTCTTTAAAAAATCTACACTTCCTGGATTAAAGAGAATAATGAAGAAGGTAAAGAAATTATCTCCACCAATGATTATTTTAAACAATGCTTTTAAGCCAGAAGATATTAAACGTTTGATGAAGGCTATGGGAAAAACAGATATACCGGTCGTTTATATAAACATGTCTTCAGCAGACCTTTATATTGAACTTTCTCCTTGGGTTGCAAGAAAACTAGCCCCAACAAGCACATATCATGGAACACTTATGTCTATCTTAGGTATAGGTGTATTAATTATGGGTGATTCAGGTACAGGAAAATCTGAAGCCGCAATGCAACTAATTAAAGAAGGTCACCTATTTGTTGGCGATGATGCTATTGAAGTATATAACTATGGACAAGCAATATATGGACACAGCTCTGATGTAGCCAAACACTTTATCGAAGTAAGAGGACTAGGTATTTTAAATGTTGCTAGAATGTTTGGAAGACAAACAACATTAAGAGAAACTCAAATTGATATGATTGTTGATTTAATTTCTACAAAAGACCAAACTAAAAAGCTTAACAGTTTTGAAAGATTAGGAACAGAACAACACAAAACAATCATTAAAGGCGTTAAGATTCCTAAATACTTAATACCATTAGCAACAGGAAGACCAACATCTAGTTTAATTGAGTCTGCTGTTATTGACTTTAAATTAAAAATGGGTGGATACAACTCTGCTAATGAATATTTAAACAATTATGACAGAGTCATAAGAAAGAACCAAAAGAGGAAATAATGATTAATTTAATTGGGGAGATGCCTCCAATAATTGATTGGCCGATTCCTTGGCCAAGAGGTAGCGGAAATTCATCATGATGATACCCGGTGTGTATCATGCTTGGTTTTGCTGTAGCTATTGTGGCAGGTTGTTTGAAATTATGAAAAAGATATAAAGTTTCAATTGAGCCGTTTTATTGATTTATTTTAATTGGAGTACCTTCAGCAATACTGGGCGCTAGATTTGGATCGTGCGCTATTGGGCAAACAGAATGGAAAGACTTCTTTGTTGATTTCGGAAGCGGATTAGCGATTGAGTGGGGAGTAATGCTTACTGTTCTTGTAGCCTTTATATATTTTCCTCTTGTTTTGCGTAGACCATCATATAGGGTGAAAGATATATTTAGTAAAGAACAGAAAGTAAAAAGAGTTAGTATGTGAATGTACTTTGATGCAATTGTTCCTGCTATATTAATTGCTCAGTTTGTTGGGCGTTGAGGAAATTATTGCAACAAAGAAGTTTATGGTAATGTAGTAACAAACGAAAGTCTTGCATGGTTTTTATATAAGTGTTTACCATGCATGTGTATTGACGGAGCGTGGAGACAACCTTTATTCCTATGAGAAGGAATTGGAAACTTCTGCATGTTTTTCGTTTTATATTTTGGCGTAGAATTTATTAAACAAAGAAAAGCCGGAGACCTAGCTGGCTTATATTTCACTTGATATGGAATATTTAGAGCGTGTTTAGAGCCATTAAGATACCATGACGAGAGCAAGAGCTTCCTATATCCTTTATCAATAGTTGTATCAATAACATGAGCAGTTATCGGCCTATCATTTATTTTAATAAACCATCTATTAATAGCCAAAACTAGGGACAAAAAGATATGACATACTCTATTTTCTTTCGGCCCAGGAGAAGTGTTTAAAATGATTGATGCTGGATGGCATCCTGAAAAGAATAAAAGATACAAAGACATCAAATTCAATAGATGTGTTAGGGCTGAAACCGAGATGATCTATTTTGGGGAATGATAAATTATGGGTTTGGAAGTAGAAGTTGTTGGTGAAACAAATAAATTTGATGTTATTTGTATTGGCGGAGGAATTGCGGGAATGACTGCATCTGCTGCTCTTACACAATTAGGATTAAAGGCTTGTTTCTTAGAAAAAGAAGTTCCTGGTGGAAAATTAATGCACATTGAACAAATTCATAATCTTGATGGTTATGATGGTGTTAATGGTGCTACGTTTGCCCAAAATTACTTTGAACAAGTATTAAATGAAGTTAAAACAAAATATAGTTTTGGTAATGTTCAAAGCATGAAATCAAAAAATGACAAGTTTTACTTGTGAACCGAAGATGGCCAAGCTTGAGAAACAAAAGCCTTAATTATTGCTACAGGCACAATAGTTAAACGTTTAAATTTACCTTCAGAAGAAAAACTAATAAATAAAGGCTTAAGTTATTGTGTCTTGTGCGATGCCTCATTAGCAACAAACAAAAAAGTAATTCTAGTTGGTAATAGCGTACATCTAAACCACTTAAAGAAATTTACTAACGATATAACAATTTTAAATCCAAAAGATTTAAAAGATTATGTTGGTTCAGATAAAATTGAAGGTGTTTTAAAAACTGATGGATCAACACTTAAATGTGATATGGTTTTCATTGAAAATGGATTTAAATCATGTTTGGATTTTTTAATTCCTGAAGTGAAAAGAAATAATAATGATGAAGTAATAGTTAATGATGATATGAGCACATCATTTCCTGGTATTTTTGCCTGCGGAGATTGCGCAACTGGAATTAAACAGATATCAAATGCTATAAATCAAGCACAAATTGCTGCAGCTAGTGCAGAAAAGTATATTAAAAGTAGAAAATGATAAAACACAAAGAAACATTTAGTGAACAAGTTAAAAGAGAATTGACTTCATTGAAATTTGAAGATCATTGTTTGAAAGCTTTGCTTTCAAGTTTTATCTCTAATAGGTTAACTATTGTTTTAAAAAACAACCAAGAATATTGAAGACTAACGAGTCAATTTGATTTTATTATTACATTCATTGAACAAGCTTTTAAACAACTTTATCCTGATGTAAAAATTAATAAAATATTATCTAAAATCGCAACCAACATTAATGGCTTGACAAACTATATTGAAATTCAAGGTAATTTTGATTTGATTAACAATGATTTATGTCTTAACGAGGATTCATCTAAAGAAATACTGTGCAAGAATGAATGCTGTAAAAGAGCATATGTTGCTGGAGCATTCTTAGCAAGCGGATCAGTTAATTCATTAGATGCAAAGAGCTACCACCTTGAAATAAGAAGTAATAATTATATGTACTTAGTATATTTGCAAGTATTACTTGCAAACTTCACAATTAATGCTGTTTTAACCAAACACACAAAGAAACAATTTATTCTTTATGTTAAGAAAGCAGACCAAATATCTGATTTCTTAAAATTAATTTCTGCCGGAAATAGTATGCTAGCTTTTGAAGATAGGAAGATATCTAAAGACTTCAACATGCAAATAACAAGATTAAATAATTTAGATATCAGCAATATAAATAAATCATCTATTGTCGGAGTAAAGCAAGTAAGGCAAATAAAAATACTACAAAAATCTGATTTATACAAAAAACAATCAAACAAGTTCAAAAAATTTTGTGAACTTAGACTAAAAAACCAAGAAAGCTCTTTATCTGAATTAGCTAGGCTAATGCAAGAAAAATATAATATTAAGATAACTAGAGCCGGATTAAATCACTTTGGAATAAAGTTAAATCGCTTAGAAAGGAAATTAAAATAATGAAATACACATATAAACCACAAGGAGTTTGCTCACGAGAGTTTATTGCAGATATTGAAAACGGAATAATCAAGGATTTTAAAATAATTGGTGGATGCCCAGGAAACACTATGGCAGTTTGTCAACTTATTAAAGGCAGGAAAGTTGATGAAGTTATTAAAACATTAAAAGGCATTGATTGTAAAGGTAAAGGCACTAGCTGCCCCGATCAAGTTGCAAACTTTCTTTCTACAATAAAATAAAAATTAAACATACATATAAATATGTATGTTTTTTAAAAAGTTTTGTTCATTTGCCTTTTTAAAAGTCAAGTAGTATATGGGAGAGCACAAAAATATGGACAAAATTAAAATGTTTGCTACGCAAAGAGAAAACATCTCAAATAATGCCATTATTAACAACTATAATGATGGTAGGATTATCACATCTAACGATTTAGAAGAATTAAATCAAATATATAGTGATAATCAAGAATACGTCATAATTCTTATGAAACGCAAGCATAACAACAGCGCAATGCCTGAATGGTTTAAAAAATGAAATGAAGAGGTTTATGAGAAAAAACCACCTCAATGGTTTAAAAAATGAAGCGAAGAGGTTTTTGAACCAAGAATCATCAGTATTGAAAAAAGATTAGATAATTTAGTTGAAAAGAACAACCTAATTGAATAGGTGTTGCAGAAATTTAAAAAACAAACATATATATCTATAGATATATATGTTTTTCAAAAACTTTTGCTCATTTGCAATTTTAAAAGTCAAGTACTATATGTGAAGATACAAATAGTTAATCAAATTAATGAGCAAGAATGTGGAGTTTGTGCATTAACAAGCCTACACAATTATTACTATAAAGAAGAACAACTTAAAAAAGAACAAGTTTTAGATAAAAGCCAAATAGACAACACAGGAATGGCTATTATTGACTTTGAAGTTTTAGGAAATAAATTGGGGTTAGAATGCGAAAGCTATGAAATTCAATGAGCTGAGTTCCTAAATTTACGTATTAACAATTATTTTGTGTTGCTATTATCAACAGCAAGCGCGACAAATCATTATGTCGTAGCTAAAAAAACCAAAAAGAGTATTGAAATCTTTGATTCCTGCAGCAACGAGAAGAAAACTTTATCATTTGACAAGATCAAACAAATGTTCACTGGAATAATTATTTTAGTTAATAAAAAACCAGGAAAATTATTTGGCAAAACATTTGGCAAAGCAAGCACACTTTTATTGTTTGATGCTAAATTTGTAATTTTTAATTTATTTCTTTCGTTGTTAATATTATTAACATCAATAGGTTGTGCCAGCTTCTTAAATTGAATAATAGATTTAGCTATATCAAAAAGTTCTATTAATAATTTATTAACTATCAGTTTTACATTTTTATTAGTTTACTTTTTAAACGATTTGATGAGTTATATAAGTGGTTTGTATACATCAAATCAGTCAAGAAACTATTTAATTTTATTTACAAACAAAATATTAAGTTGCATAGGGAATAAAAGAAACGATTTCTTATTCAAGGTAGATCAAAACTGAATTTATAAGATAGATGAATGTATTTATAATCTTGCAACATTCTGTGTTGTAGAAGTTAATAAATTTATAACAAACATTATTTTTAGTATCATTTGTGTTTGCATTATTGGTTCAATAAACTACTGACTTTTAATCTTTTGTGTATTGTTTGGAGCAATTGAAGTAATATTTTTCATTTTTAGATACAGAAAAAAGAAAGAAGTTTTTCTATCAATCATTAGATCAGAAAACAAAAACACCGTTTTCTACAAACAACTTATAAAAAGTTTATCGTCTGAGGTTTGAGAAACAAAAAAGATGAATTTAATTCAAAGAATTAAAAACAACTACAGTTCAATTTATAAAAATTTTAATGATGTTACACTTTTTAGAAGCAACAACAACTTAATAAAATCTTTTTTTAAAGGTCTGATGGAAGTTGCATTAGTTGTAACTATGGGGTACTTAGTTATTTCAACAAAGACGCTATCAATTGGTAATTTAACATTTGTTGTGTCAGCCTTTGGTTTATATAGAGCATCAATAAATGACATATGTGATTATTTTTTAGCAAAACAAGAATTTGACATTTACTGGCAAGTATATAAAGACTTAACAACCGTAAGTAACCTAAACGAGAAATACACCTTCGAAATGGGAGAAGATGTTAAGAATATAACATTCTTTTTAGACAATCAAAAAATCCTGTTATCAAGCAATAAAAACAACAGAGGCATTAGCTATTCTGCATTAGAACTCTTATCAAAATCATCTATCATTCAAATTAATAATAAAAAACTTGATTTAAATAGTGAGAAGACAATAAATAAGTTTATTTTAGTTGATGAAAAATCAAACATTAATCCTTCACTATTTTTAGAAATACTAGAAAACAACCCCATTCTTTTTAGTCAATACATAAGATACTTTCAATTGGATTTAAGTGAAAAAGAACAATCATTTTATAACTGTTTAATAATTAACTTATTAACTTTATTAAATGAAAAAAACAAGATTATCCTGATTGATGGTTTACTGCAATACGTAAAGAAAAAAGACAAAATTGTTATTAAGGAAATTATCAATAAAATTCAAAAGAATAACGCTGTTTTTATCATAGGAAAGGAGGAGAATGATTAAGCAAAATATAAAGATTGCTTTATTTGTAATCTTTGGTTTCATATCGTTTTGATTAATATTATTTAGTTTCATTAAAATAGATGTGGCAACAACTGCATTAATTAGTTTTGATGAAGGATCTTCGTTTATGTCCATCGATTCTAAATATGCTGCATATATAGAAAATCACGACATGGAATATATTAATTTAGAATATGAAAAACAATATTTTAATTGCCACATTACATATGTAAGAAGTAGCGAAATTCATTATGATTATTTCATTGTTTTACCTGAAGTCATAACTACAGAAGAAACATATTTTATATCAAACGTGATAATTGACAGTCTAAATATTTATCAATATATATTTAAAAAATAAAGCCGATGGCTTTATTTATATGGCGCACCATGTTGGAGTTGAACCAGCAACCTTTAGATCCGAAGTCTAATGCTCTAATCCAATTGAGCTAATGGTGCAAAAGCAGAATTACATTTTTTTCAATCGTCGGTCTAAATCTGCTTTGATATTTTTAAAACCAGATGGAGTAGCAATAACATCTTTATGTTTTTTTAAGAATTTAGGGTGTATGTGTTTAAAAGAAAGATTGTATTGTCCATTACCATCATCACCAATAATTAAGAAATCATATGGTTTAGAGATTTCAAAAAACATGTTTAAATCTCTTACTAAATAGTCAGAAACGTTTGAGATATGACATAGACCAACATTACCATCAAAAGCAACTAAAACATAGGTTTTAGCAATGCTAATAACCTTGCCACGAACTATAGTTTTGTTTATTTCATATGATGGTAATCTCATACATTCATTATAAACTTTTGGTTTTGTTATGCATAAACAGAAGAGAAACATAATTTTTAATCAGAATTTCCCAATATTCAGTTTATTTTGTTTATTGGGTGTTTTATATTTAGGGTTTGTTGTTGATTATTGGTATTTGTTGTTAATAGTGATTTGACCATTAACTATAAAAAAAATTAAACCAAATAAGTGACAAATCATAATTTTATTCTGTATTTTGATTACTTTTGTTATGTTAATGGTGTTAGTACCAAACTTTAGTTTGGTAAGTACATACAACAAATGATTTAATAAGTTAACAAACGGCGGTCCTAAAAATTGATTTGATAATTTTTTTCATAAATATTATCCCGATGAAACAATTGATTTTGTGAAACTAGTGTTGTTCAATGTTAAAAGTAATCATACTTATGTCTTCTTAAAACAAACAATTGATTTAGGCATTGTTTGATTAATTTCTTCAGGTGGATTTCATTTATCACTGATCTCAAGAGTAGTCAATAAAATTTTTAAGAAGAAACAATTAATAGCGCTTTGTACAAATATTGTTATTTTAACAATATATTCATTTTTTCTAGGTTTTGCATATGGGTGTTTAAGGGTATTATTCAAAACATATTTTAGAGTAATGTTCACTAGAACAAAAACGGGAAGATTTAATCAACTAGGATTTGTAGGTGTGTTAATATGTCTATTAAATCCAGCCTGTTTTAGTTCTTATAGCTTTCTTTTGTCATTTACCGTTTGTATCGCTTCATATGGAATCATCGAATTGTCTTTGAATAATAAATTAATATCAACACTGTTAATTAATATTGTTGCATTTGTTGCAACTATACCATTTGTCATATCAATGAACCACAAAATTTCATTTTTAACTTTTGTAAATAGTTTTATATTTACTTATTATTTTGTCTTTATTTTTCTATATTTTTTTATATTTACATGATTTCCATTTATGGCAATAATTCATTATTGGATAATAAGAATTAGTTATGTTTTAGTGGGCAATATCTCATTTTCGAATGTATATATTTGATCCAATGATTGACCCATATGAGCATATAACATATATTTTTTATGTTTTACCTCTATTTTTAAAATAACATATCTTATTGTTTATAACAATAAGATATAATAAAGACAAATGCTAAGAGTCTACTACTCACCTAAATTAGAAAATGTTTATTGAAAAATATATACTGAAAACACTAATAAATCAGTATATTATTTTCCTTCAAATACTTCTAGCCAAGATGCCGTAATGAAGTTGTGCCAAATTAGTTTATTTGATGGGCAATTAGTTTCAAAAATTAATGTTATAGACATCAATGACTGGAAAATGTCAAGCAAACAAACACAGAGTGATATCAAGGAACTTTCAAAAATTGAATCCGATGTAATTTTAATCCTAGAGGGTAATACTTGTAAAAGCAAATTATTTGATGAATTAAATATCAAACCTACAAAGATAGCAAACATTACCAGAAGGAATAAAAACGAACTAGTAACATACTTACTTTCAAAGGCAAAAATTTCTTTAGACTATAAAACAAGCGAAATGCTTTTAGATCTACTTCCTGACAATGTTTATTTCATTGTCAATGAGATACAAAAGTTACAATTGTTGAAAAAGAACAAATTTACTAGTGATGAAATAAAGAAAATTGTTTTTGACACAGGTGAAGCAACAATTTTTAAAGTAATTGACGCCTGGTTAGCAAATGACTTAGAAAAAACAACACATGAATTAAATAATTTATTGTCTGGCAATTTTGACATTTTGGAAGTTATACCAATGTTTGCATATAAGCTAGTTCAAATTAAACTATTTTTGCAAGCCAAAAAAGTTAGGTGATCATCCGATGTTATAACAAGTAAACTAGGGATTCCTTTTTGGTTGCAAAACAGTTATGCAAAATTAAAACCGATAGAAGAAAAATTAGACAAAATAAATGATATGATATCAAAATTGTATAATTTTGATATAAATATAAAGAAAAACAATACGAACAAAAAAGATTCGTTTGCTGTGCCGTATGGACAACTAATCAAGATATTATTCGAATAAATATGGAAAAATTAACAAAAGATTTATATATTAAACACTCGAAAAGATTACAAGCAATTATTAGTGAGCAATCACAATTTGCCAAGTATTTAAGCAAACCTGATTTTGCTAATATTTTGCAATCGCAATTAAATACCGTTTTTGCTTTGCAAAACAAATTCAAAGGAGCAAGCGAAGTTAAGGTTGAAAATTTGGTAAAGACTTTTAATAAGATAACAAAACTAAATTTCAAACTTAATGAAAAATTCAAACTTGATGATGACGCAGATTATATCGATAGTATGAATTATCTTGTCACTTATTGTTCGAATATTTACAAAGTCAATATAGATGATTTAGTTGAAGGCAAAAAAGTAACTGTTTCTGAACCAAATGTAAATATTAAACCAGAAATAGATGACCAAGGGCAAGCAAATGGCGGGATGTTTGGTGCTATGGGAATGGGTATGGGTGCAGAATTCATGGACCCAAAGCAAAACCCCTTTGTAGTAGGTCAAGCATCAGCTAAGTTGCAAAAAGAAATTATTGCTGGTCAATTTTATAGGTTTAAAACTAAACCTAAAGCAATTCCAATTATTAAGTGGATTGCAACAATTTTAGTAATGTTAACATGCGTTGGATTAATTCTAATGTCTATTTTTGCATTTATGACACACGGTATACAAGTTCAACCAAGTGGTGGAGGCGATCCTCAACAACTTTCAACAATTACTGACGGCATTTTCTTCTTATTATTCGCAGGGATTGGTGTTTACAACACCGTTACATTCTTTCAAACAAATCTATCTAAAAATCCAAATGAAAAGTTTTATTTTGCATGGCAAATATTATTAATATTTATCATAGGTGCAATATTTGCGGTTCTTTTTTGTATCAATGGAATATTTGAATTAGGATTCTCTTATATTGGTGGATCAGATATTCAAATATTAGGTAAGAATGCATGACACTACATTTGGTTTGTAAATATTGGTTTAACTGGTGCTTGCATAGTGCCAATAATTGTAGGATCTATTTTAAATCCAAAAGTTGATACAGGTGCAATGGATAAGAGATTAAATGAAATCGTAGATTCATTAACATCTGGATATTCTATGTACAAAAAACCAGATGTTCAAGACCCTGTTGATGTTAAGAAAAAAGATGAAAGTGAAGACAGCAAAAAGAAAAAATAATGGTTGCAATTAATAAAGAAGAAAGACGATTAAACGCAAAGAGATTTTTCTTTCCGTTTACTCCGATAAAAACTTTCAAATCATTAAGATTACTATTCTTAATGGCTTTATTAATTGCTCTAAGAGTTGTTTTAAGTTTTGTTTCAATTAACATTGTCCCTTTTAATT
>JAZRVJ010000033.1:0-1202 GCA_045599065.1 Mycoplasmoidaceae bacterium | reverse complement strand
AGAGTCTTTTCTATAAAACAAAAAGAAGAATTAAATCACCAGCAAATTAGAGAAGGAATTTCTCATTCACTGATATTTTAGCGAAAAATCTAAGACATTCGCTCATTTTTTAGTGAAAAATTAAAAATATTCGCTAATATTTTAGTTGTAATGGTCTTGGTAATTTTGTAAAAAATAGGTTGTTAATCTTTTAGGGTGTTTACGGGAACAATATGAACACCATCTTCTGTGGTATATGCAGAACCTGTTGCAGTAAGAATCATTTTAAATGCAGGGGCGTGATTCGCCGATTAGAATATCAGATGGATTTGCTTCGCCAAGCATAATTTTAGCTTTTGTATCTAAGGAAAATGAACTCGAAGCAAATAGCTTTGAGGTTGTTGTCTTTCCACAGAATTTAGGTCCTGTAACAACAATAGCCCCGGAAGTTTCAAGTGCATTTTTTATACTCTTTTCAACATAACGCGTATAATACTCCATGCTATCTTCTCCCACCAACCAATATAGCTTTCACAAAGTAATCTAGCAAAATTTTCCCTGATTTGCAATACTTAAAATTCCCTAGTTTGCAATACTTAAAATTCCCTAGTTTGCAATACCCTATTTTATAGCAGTGGATGTTGAAGTGTGATTTAATACAGCTGTTGGCGTTGTTGGCACTGTTGGCATAGTTGGCGTTGTTGGCACTGTTGGCATTGTTAGCATTGTTAGCATTGTTAGCGTTGTTAGCATTGTTAGCGTTGTTAGCATTGTTAGCGTTGTTAGCATTGTTAGCATTGTTGGTGTTGTTGGCTGTTGTTGGCTGTTGGCCGAGAAAGCAGGACAAGCAAGTCGGCATAGAACATAACAGGATAACAGAATCTTATTGAGTTTAAGTGTTGTGTAAAAATTTATTTTTTGATATGTTTACATTGAATTAGTTGTTTTATCAGGAGGTGTTTGATGAGTTCTAATAAATTTAATAAAATTTCAAAATATATTAAAATTGCTTATTTGAGATGGCAGCAATATTGTAATTCTTTATAAGAGATTGCTGTGCCATCTAAGAATTCATCAAAAGGTGAAGAAATCCAAAATGATTTCTTAAAACTTAAATTTTCTGAACTTGTGAAATTTGATGGTGGCAGTGAATTTTTCTTTGATTCCAAGGATTATTGGCAGCATTCAACGGGTAAGAATAGTCCTAGTGGGTTTGCTATAAA
>JAZRVJ010000032.1:0-18237 GCA_045599065.1 Mycoplasmoidaceae bacterium | reverse complement strand
CATATACTTCCTCCTTTTGGGTGGTTATTGTAACATATGTTTGTTATTTTTTCAACTATTAAAATGAAATTTATTAAAATTCATTTATTACGATTCTTTCAAACAAAAATCGCTGGCTTTCCGTTTAAAACCAACGATTTTAAATTATTAAAATTTTAAATGGTCGGGAAGACAGGATTTGAACCTGCGACCTCTACGTCCCAAGCGTAGCGCTCTACCAAGCTAAGCTACTTCCCGAAATATATCTTTGTTAATTATACATATTAACTACATAAAAATCAACAAAAATGTTTTAAATGGCGCGCCTTGCAGGAGTTGAACCCACAACCTCTTGGTCCGTAGCCAAGCGCTCTAATCCAATTGAGCTAAAGGCGCATTATGGAGGTGACTGTCAGATTCGAACTGACGAATACGAAGGTTGCAGCTTCGGACCTTACCGCTTGGCTAAGTCACCATCAAAGTAAATAATATTATAAAGTATAAATTAATCTTTTTTTAGGTAATTTGCTAAACTAGGAAGTTTGTAATCTACACATAATTTTTCAAATTGTTGTTGATTAATTTGTTTCTTTAAAAACTCATCAATTTTGCGTTGTTCAAAAAGGTTTGTTCTGATTGTTGCTATATCATAGCAAAGTTCGCCAGATGCTTTGTTATCTATAAACTTTTGTGCTTGAGTTGGTGTTAATAAAGAAAGGTTTTCATAAATGTTTTTAAATGAACCATATTTGATTAGTAAATCAATTGCTGTTTTGGGACCTATCCCTTTAATACCACAAAAGTTGTCAGAACCATCACCAACTATTGCTTTGAAGTCAACGACTTGACTTGGTTTTAAACCATGATATAAATTTGCAAAGTTGGATAATTCGTGTTTAACTGTTTCAGAAATTCCAGTCTTGAATAAATTAACGTGTGTTAATTCATTAACAAGTTGAAGCATATCTTTATCAGAAGTAAATACTTCTACTTGGATTTGGTTTTGATTCATTAATTTGCAATAACTACCAATCAAGTCGTCTGCTTCAAATCCTTCTTGACTTAGGTGGTAAACACCTAAGCAATCTAAGAATGAATGGATAATAGGTAGTTGTGATCTAAGATCATCAGGCATTGGTTTACGATTAGCTTTGTATTCTTCTAACTTTTCGTTTCTAAAAGTTGTCTTCTTATGATCAAAGGCAACAAATACATAATCATAGTTATCAAGTCTAAGTAATTTAATTACAGCCTTAATAAACAAATTTACAGCATTAGTTGGTTGTAAATTATTTTTTTTATAGTAATCCAACATTTTAAATGTTGCTCAGAACATTCTATAAACTAATGAGTTACCATCTATAACCATTGCTTTTTTCATTATTGGATCTCCTTAATAATCTTATTAAACTTCAAAGAAGTTGAAGTTTTGTTAACTTCCACAATCAAGAATTTCTTTTTGTCTAATAATTTTGCTTGGACTGGATCATGTAAAATATTTGAGAAACATGTTGCATTTGAAACTAATCTAGTTTCATCTTCACAAGAAATTCAAGCCATGTCAATACCAGTCTTGGTTTTAATTTTTCTAATTGAATTAATATAAACTAATACTTTGTATTTGTTTGTTTTGCTTTCTTGCTCCATTACATAGTTTAAAGTAAAACAATCTTTGTAAGATTCAGGATCTTTTGCTTTTAGAGTTTCAATTGGATGTTTATCAAAAGTAATGCCTAGAATCTTAAATTGTTCATCTTTATCTAGTTCTGTTTGCTTTTCAGTTTGTTCAACTTTTATATAAGTTGTTTTACCAATCTTACCATATTTGGTTGTTACATGTTTAAATGATGAATAAACATCATGCAATGATGTCAATAAAGAAATTCTGTTTGGACATTTATCATCAAACAATTCATCAAAGCATCCTGCTTTAATTAGAATTTCTACTGCTGCTTCACCTACCCCAGCATTATTTAATTCTAAAAATGCTTCATTTAAATTCTTAAATTGTTTTTTCTCTCTAGCAGTTAATATTTTATTTAAGGTTTCTGTTCCTATGCCCTTTAGGCATCCAAAACCAAAAATAATCTTTTTGTTATACAAACTAAATCCAGCTTGTGAATGATTAATGCTTGGAGGCAAAATGATTATTCCATTTTGTTTTGCTTCGTGTAAGTATTGATTAACTTTAGCTGTTGCACCATTGTTATAAGTTAACAAACATGAATAGAATTCTCTTGGATAGTATGTTTTTAAATATGCAAGTTGGTAAGATACCAATGCATAAGCAATAGAGTGACTATGGTTAAAACCATAACTTGCAAACCTAAGCAAGTATTCATAAATCTTTTCTGCCTTAGCTTTGCTATATCCATTTTTAGAAGCACCTTCAATAAATTCTTTTTGAATATTCAAAAGTTTATCCACGTGCTTTTTGCTTATTGCTCTACGAACAATGTCGGCTTGAGCAAGTGATCAGTTAGCAACTTGACACAACACTTGTATTACTTGTTCTTGATAAACAATAATCCCGTATGTAGGTGCAAGAATATCTTTTAGTTTTTCATCAATATATTCAATCTTGTCAGGATTCTTTTTGTTTTCCAAATATAAAGGAATGTTTGCTTGAGGTCCTGGTCTAAACAAGGCTGAAGCAGCAGAAATATCTTCGATATTCTTTGGTTTGATTTGTCTTACAACTCTAGTCATTCCTGGAGATTCTAGTTGGAAAATACCTATGGTATTACCTTGAGTTAATTGGTTAAATACTTTTTGATCATCTAAAGGAATTTTTTCAATATCAAATTTCTTTTCTGCGTGTTTGTTGATTTCATCAACACAATCAGCAATAATTGAAAGGTTAACTAAGCCTAGAATATCCATTTTAATTAATCCTACTGACTCAATATATTCCATAGAATATTGTGTTGTGTTTGTTCCTTCGGCAGACAAGGTTGTTGGAAGAACTTGATCTAATGGTTTATCACAGATAACTACACCAGCAGCATGCATACCTATTTGTCTAGGCATATCTATAATGAACTTTGCAAGTTCAAATAGCTGTGGATACTTAGATTCGTAATCTTGTAGAACTTTCTTTTCTTTAATAGTCGAATCTAAATCAGTATCGAAGATGTCTGATATGTTTTTACATATCAAATTAATTGTTGGTAATTCGATGCCTAAAATTCTACCAATATCTCTAATAGCTGTTTTAATTTTGATTTTTTGGAAAGTGATAATGTGAGCAACTTTGTCTGCTCCATATTTAGTAAACAAGTAATCAAAGATTTCTTGTCTACGATTATCCATAAAGTCAATATCGATATCTGGTTTTGTTTTTCTTTGAGAGTTTAAAAATCTTTCAAAGATCAAGTTGTATTCTAATGGATCAATATCTGTAATATTTAGTAAGTAACTTATTAAACTTCCTGCAGCCGATCCTCTTCCTGGACCAACAGCAATATTGTGTTGCTTAGCATAAGCAACATAGTCTTGCACAACTAAGAAATAGTCATCAAAACCCATTTTGTGAATTATGTCTAATTCGTATTTCGCACGCTCAATATATTTTTTAGAAACCTTTTCACCAAATCTTTGAATAAAACCTTGTCTTACTCTTTCTTGTAGTAAATCATAAGATTTATACTTTTTGTCAAACTTAACAAAATGGTTTTGATTAAAATCAATAGTCCAATCAATAGATTCAACTAATTTATCTAAATTAGCTAATTGTTCTTTGGAAAAAAGTTTATTTGCTTGTTCGTCAGTTAACAAGTGTTTCTTAGCTATGTTTTCATCATCTTGCACTTCATCGTACATGATTTCTTGGTTCATAGCTAACAAAGCTTTGTACTTCTTATAATCTTGTTTATTTACAAACAAAGCTTCATGCAAAGGTAATTGTTCAGGAGTGAAATGGTTTTTAAAACCATTTAGTTTCTTTGCGCTTATGACGATTAAATCGTCGCACGCGTATTTTAAAGGATCTAGATCCTTATTATGGCACACGCACGAGCTTATGCCACATAATTTTATATAGCCATTATAGTTTTTAGCAATGAAGATAGATTCTTCATTGTCTTTAAAAACAGATAAACCAATAACTGGTTTTAAACCTGCTGCATTAGCTTTAAAGTAAAACTCTAAAGCTCCATACATTACATTGATATCAACCAAAGATACATATTTAGCTTTTTGCTTTTTAGCAAAGTCAATAATATCATCAATAGAAATTGATGATATTGACATTGAGTAATATGATCTTGTTTTTAGGTTGATATACATATAAGCTCAATTCTAAGCTTTTGTTTTCAAAACCTTTTTAATAATAGCAATTCTAGTTGGATCAGTTTCTTCGAAGTTTAGCTTACGAAGTAACTCTTCCTTAGATAATTGTCTGTATTGTTGTTCTAGTAGAACTTCGTCGTTTTGTTCAACGACAATCTTTTCAGTTGGTTCTACTTTAGTTCTTTCAAATTGATTTTTTGTGTCCATAGTATCTCTCCTTATTATTATCTTTGTTTTTTCAGATATTGTTTAATATCATTGATAACTAAGTTAATATCTGATTGTTTAGCTAAACTCATTCCTGCTGCTAAAGCATGTCCACCACCACAATATTTTTGGGCTATTTTATTGATTGGCAGCAAAGCTGATCTAATTGAGCCCTTTCACTTTTTAGCATCGGAATCATAATAGAAGCTTAATCATATTTTAATTCCTTTGATACCACCTATCGTGTTGACGTAAGACATTTTTTTCACACGGTAACGAGCAAACGCCCCTTTAGGTATCTTGACCCACGCAAGTCCCAGCTTTTGATCAAATTTCGCCAAATTAAATAGGTAATTTCGAAACTTCAGCTCGTTCAAATCGTTCAAATAAATCACATTATGAACAAGTTGACGATCTAAACCTAGCTCCATTAATTGCTCTACTATTTTATATGCGCGTGTTGACGTAGATGGGTATAAGAAGCGATTAGTGTCAGTTAGTAGACCTGCATATAAACAATTACATGTATGTGTGCCTATTTTCTTTTTATCTCATTCAAGAATAAAATCAGCAATCATTTCAGCAGTAGCTGAATAGCTAGAATCTTTTCATTCGATATCTCCAACTACTTCTATAGAAGGATGGTGATCAATACAAATTAATTCTTGACAATAGTTTTGTCTTTGTGATCAGATTCTATCAACATTGGCTGTATCCAAAACAATTCCTAGGGAATTAGCTAAAAAACTATTTGGAACGTGTCTTTTATCAAATTGGAATAATTCGTTTTCATGTTGACTATCTAAAGTATCTAAGCCAATAATCCTAATATCTTTCTTAGGATATTTCTTACTTAAAAATGATTCAAAACCAAATACTGATCCTAAAGCATCACAATCAGGAAGTTCATGAAAGAATAGAGCAATATTTCCATATTGTTCTATTTTCTCAACAATGGATTTTCTAATCTTATCCATTAAATCCTCTCCTTTGTGATGTGTTTCTTGATTGTTTGTTTATAGATTGTATCTATTAACAATAATTCTTTTTCCAATTCTATTGCTGTCTCAATTTTTGGTTTAGTTGTTGGGTTTGTTGGAACAAACATTGAGCACGCATCTGGGTATGGAAGAATTGATATGTTATATGTATTTATCTTTTTAGCAAGTTCAATAATCTCAGCTTTATCATATGTTGCTAAAGGCCTTAGAACAACTACGTTGTCTAAGACTTGACAAATAGTTCTCATGCTTTCAATTGTTTGGCTAGCAACTTGACCTAATGATTCGCCTGTTGCTATAGCATCATAACGATATTGCTTACATAGCTCTTGAGCTATTCTAAAGAAATATCTACGCATGATAGTTATTTGATAAGAGTGGTTTGAGGTATGAGCTATCTCATGTTGTAAATCTGTAAACTTGCAAGTGTATAAGAATGGTTGCTCAAGTTTACCGTTCAAAGTAACAGTCTTAATTAGATCTCTAACTTTCTTCTCAGCTTTCTTTGAAGTATGAGGAGGACTAACAAATGTTAGAAAGTCTACTCTAAAGCCTTTCTTCATTAATAATGAAGCGGCTACAGGTGAATCAATTCCACCTGATAAAAGAAGTAGAACTCTTCCGTTAATTCCTAAAGGAAAACCACCAACACCTTTTACTTTGTTGAAATAAACAATGAAGAAATTTTCTTTAATTTCAACATGAACTCTAACTTGTGGTTGATGAATATCAACAGATCACTTTTTGAAATTCTTTAAAATGAAACCGCCTAAGTTTCTTGAAAATTGCATTGAGTCTGTTTTATATTTTTTATCTACTCTTTTAGTCTCTACTTTAAAAGTAGTTGGTTGGTTTTTAAGAATTTGTTTTAAGAAGCTATGAAGTTTTACTTCATCTCTTTTAATAACATAAGCTTCAATAACAAAACTAATCCCAGGAATTGCTTTAACTATGTCAAATACCTTTTGGTATTTAGTCTTAGCAATCTTTGAAATAATAATGCAATCAAATTTAAGATCTAATTTAAGATTCTTAAATTCACTTAGTGCTTGCTTAACATTTCTATGAAGGCATTTAACAAATTCTTTTCTGTTTTTACCTTTTAAAGTAAGCTCACCAAATTTTATATAAATTTGTTTTTCTAGATTAGTTCTACTTCTTTTAGTCATTGTTTATCAGCTTCTGTCATTTCTGGACTGATTCCTGTCTTGACATATTTCTCATACCACTTTGTGGCTTTGATAATAGCGTTTTCAAAATCTGGTCCAATATGAACTTGTGCCATTTTAATTTCTCTTTGGTTTACATCACATTGTTCTGGGTTAACAAAGTCTTCTGTTTTTAAGAAACAGAATGCAAAGACACCATAGTTTACTTTTCTTAAATACAAATATAAACCAAGTTGGTACTTGTAATCATTTGAAATGATTAGATGTCCATTGGCATCAACCTTTTTTGCTCTACCTTGGCCTTGACCACCTGGTTTAACAATTGGAACGCCATTTTCTTTTTGCATTTCGTAAACACCTTTAACTTTTTTGTTTACAAAGGCATCTATTCCTACTGTCTTAATTTCAAGCATAGGAAATCCTTTGTCATAAGCAAAGGATCCATCTTCGTTAATTGGTTCTCCATCAGGAATACCACCAAAGATTGAACCCTTAGAACCAAGAACATCTCAATTTACTTCAGATGGGACATAGTCTTTAAATTTAATATTTAAAGCTTTTGAAACTCATTGTCTAACCTTTGGTTCAATAACTTGACCAGCTCTAGCTCTAAGTTCATCCATCTTTTCAGTATAGATGCCAACTATTTGGCATCATACTTTAAATTCAGAGTTGAATTCACTACGACTTAGAACACTAGAAAATCTAGATCCTGTCATCTTTTTGAATCTTCAACTATTCTTTTCTAAATATTGTTTATTTAAAACAATAGTGTTGTCTTTAAGACAAAAATCTTTATTGAGTTCTTTTACAAATGGCATAATATTTATTTTTAGTAATTATACTAAAAATAAACATATTAAAACTTAATTTGTTTAGGCTTTAATTCAATAGATTTATTTTTTAAATAATTTAATCTTTTAGCATCTGTTTTAAAAGCAAAAGTTAGCTTATAAGCTACTAAAGCTTGGGACTTATATCTTGTATCTTTGTCAATATATTTAGAAATATATTTTTGTTCACCAAGTAGTGGATGGCCAACAAAAGCTAAGTGAGCTCTGATTTGATGAGTTCTACCAGTTAATAATTCAACTTCTAAAAGACTAATGTCTTTTTTTGCATCATATTTTAGAACTTTATATTTAGTTGCAACATATTTAGAATTGGAAGAAGATTTAGAACTAATCTTTACAAGATTGTTGTTTGTTTTTGTTCAGCAAGCTTCTAACAATTCGTTTTGTTTTGCCATCTTACCATAAACTAAGCATTGATAGAATTTTCTTATTTCTCTATCTTTTATCTTTTCAGATAAAACTACAGAAGCTTCATGGGTTTTAGCAATCATTACTAAACCAGACGTATTGAAATCAATACGATGAACTAAACATGGTTCAAATCTATTTTCTTGTTTTGGATTTCACGATTTATTTTTAAATAAATATTTTTTTGCACGATTAATTAAAGTGTCGTTTATTTTCTTGTCTTCATCATCAACAAGAAGCTTAATTGGTTTGTTTACAACTAGTAAGTTGTCATCTTCATAAACAACTTCAAGTTGATTTTTTGCTTTCATAAAATCATTTGATGAAACTTTTTCATCAACTGATAAATAGATTTGAAGTTCATCGTTTAAAATTAAACGATAAGAAAATTTTTGTTTCTTGTTATTAACTTTAATCTTTCCAGTTCTAATTGCTTTAAAGATAAAACCTTTTGATAAATTAGGAAATAACTTCATAATGAAGTTATCTAACCTAATATTTGTATCATTTTGATTTATCTTAATTGTTTTCATGATCTAAACAGAATGCAACAATTGCTGCAGCTACAGAAGCATTTAATGATTCAACTTTGTTAGCTAAAGGTATTCTTATTGTTTGTTTGCAATGTTTTAAAACATTGTTTGGTAAACCATTACCTTCATTTCCTATAAGCAAAACATTGTTTTTATTATTTTTAAATTTGTGAATATTAATAGCTTTTGAGTCATTTGCAGTTGCAATTAAATTCATATTATTTTTCTTAGCATAAGCTAAGAAATAATCAAAGGAATTGAATTTTTCAATAGGCATATTAAAGACATAGCCCATTGAACTTCTTATGGTTTTGGGATGAAAAATATCAACACATTTACCTATAAGGTAAATTCCTTTGAAATTAAATGCTAAACAACTTCTAATAATTGCACCTAAATTGTTAGGATTTTGTAGATCATACAAAGCTAAATATTTAGCTTTTGCATCGTAATTAATCTTTGGTGTTTTATATCTTAAAACACAAACAATTCCATCTGATCCTTTCAAATTAGAAATTTTGTCAAGAATTGCATCTTTGCAAAGATTAATACGATCATAAAATTTAGATAATAATTTCTTATTAGCTTCAAAGAAGCTATCATTTACAAATATAGCTTCTATGTCCTTATTTTCAACAAGATCTAGAACAGTTAAAAAGATCCTTTTTGTTTCAATAACAACAAGATTTTGTTGTTTTCTTTCTTTAGAATCATTAATGAGTTTTTTAACTCATTTAACGGCTTTATTGGAAAATGATTCAATCTTTTTCATATATATAATATATATTATAAATTATGAATAAATATGACGTTGCAATAATTGGTGGAGGCCCCGGTGGTATCTTTGCCCACGCATATGCAAGTAGACAAGGACTAAAGTCCTGCCTATTTGAGGCTAACAACGAACTTGGTGGACAACCAAGAATTTTATTCCCAATTAAAGCTATTCATGATTTTCCTCAAAGAGATGGCGTTAGTGCTAATGATTTAACTAATGAGTTAGTTAATCAAATAGAACATATGGAAGATGTATTTTTAAATACACCTGTAACTAAATTTGAAGCAACAGAAGAAGGTTATGTTGTCAACAACATAATTGCAAAATATATCATTATCGCTACTGGTGGTGGATTCTTTAGGTTCAATAAGATTGATGGAGTTGAATCTAAAAATATTCATTACGTAGTTAAAGATATTAATCTTTACAAGGATAAAAAAGTTGTTTTATGTGGTGGAGGAGATTCAGCCTTAGACTGAACATATGAAATCCTTTCTAGAAATTTAACTAGTGATTTTACATTAGTTCATAGAAGAAATGAATTTAGAGCTCAACCAGTTAAAGTTGAAAAGGTTAAACCTTTTAACATCAAATATGAGATGAACAAAACTTCTAAAGTTTTGGATGACCACACTTTAGAACTTACTGATAATGTAACTAAAGAAACTAAGAAAATTAATTTTGACTATTTAATTGTCCAATTTGGACAATCTTATTCATTACAAGATAATTCATTGCTTGGTGGTTTTGAATTAGATTGTAGAAACAAAATTATTGTTGATGCTAACTGCAAAACACAATTAAAAAATATTTATGCAATAGGTAATGTAGCAAGCTTTAATAATAAACCTTGTTTAATTATTACTGCTGTTAATGATGCTAAGAAAGCAATAGATCACATTAGAGAAAATGAATAAGTTAATTGTTATTGTTGGTCCAACTTCTAGTCATAAGACTAATCTTGCTTTGAAAATAAGCAAGCTTATTAAGTCGCCTTTAGTAAATGCTGATGCTTTTCAAGTTTATAAAGAATTAAACTGTGGAACTAACAAAATGGATAAGAAAACCATTAAGCAAACTCCAGTTTATTTAATGGATTGTGTTTCTATTTATGATGATTGAAATATTAAAGAATTTCAAGATAGAGCTAAAAAGATCTTAAGTAAGATCTATAAAGACAAAAAGGTTCCGATCCTTGTTGGTGGAAGCAACCTTTATGTAGATGCTTTAATTAAGAATTATGATTTATCATCTTCGGGAAAAAGAACTGCTAAATATGATTCATGATCTAATTTAAGATTATGAAACTTATTGAATAAGTTGGATTCCAAAGAAGCTAAGAAGATTCCAGTTAATAATAGAAAAAGAGTACAAAGAGCAATCCAAATTATTAAAGAATCTGGAATGACTAAAACATCTAAAGATGTGCAAAGAAGAAAATACTATTATGATTGTTTAGTTATCTACATGTATGTAGATAGATCTAAACTTTATAGCACAATCAACAAACGTGTTAAAGAAATGATTGATGAAGGTTGAGAAAAAGAAGTTAAAGCCTTAATCAAAAAAGACAAGAATGTTTACAAGTTAAATGCTTTTAAAGCATTGGGTTATCCACAAATCTATGATGCTATAGTTAACAAGCATCCTATTGATGTTGAACTTATTGCAAGAAATACTAGAAGATATGCAAAGAGACAAGTAACTTGATGTAAACATCAATATCCAAAATTATTTAGTTACCACGGTAAGAAAGATGATGCTAAACTAACTAAGTTAGTAAAGACGTTTATTAAGTAATGACAAAATATCTATACATTCATATTCCGTTTTGCAAAAAGTTTTGTCCATATTGTGATTTCACAAAATGTATTTATCAATCTGCTAAAGCAGATCAATATATAGATTTGATCATTAAGGACTTAAAGAAAAGATATACAAGAAACAAATTTAAAACTATTTATCTTGGTGGTGGGACTCCTAACTGTTTAACAGACAAACAATTAGATAGATTGCTTGGTGTTTTATCTAAAAGATTAGATAAGCAATATGAATTTACTATCGAATGTAATCCTGAATTTGTTTCTGAATCTCAAGCTAAAATCTTTTACAAAAACAAAATTAACAGAGTTTCATTAGGTGTACAAACTCTTGATCTTACATTGTTAAAAACAATGAATAGATTAAATCACAAGTTTATGGTTGCTAATGCTATATCTATTCTTACTAAGAATAAAATCACAAATATTTCTTGTGATTTAATTTATGGTTTTAAACACCAAACACAAGAAAGTATTAAGAATGATATTGATTTTTTGTGGGCTAACAAAGTTAAGCACTTATCTTTGTATTCTCTAGAAATAAAAGAAAATACGCCTTGAGGGAAAACAAAATATCAAACAAACGATTATGAAATAGAAGACCATTTGAAATTCATAATTTCATATTTACCCAAAATTGGTTTTAAAAGATATGAAGTTAGTAATTGGGCTATTAATAAAAAATATCAAGCTCAACATAATGTTGCTATCTGAAAAACAAATGATTGAGCAGCTATTGGTTTAGGTGCTCATGGTATGGAAGATAATACTTTGTATTATTTTGAAGGTAATTTACTTAGATGAAAGAAAATAAGTCAAAGACTTTCAAAATATGATTTATATTTTCAAGTTCTAATGATGGGTTTAAGATTACAAGAAGGATTAGATTTATCTAATCCATTACATAAGAAAGCTTATCAGTTCTTTAAAAGAAGATTGGATCAAGACTTGCTTATCAAAAAAGTAAACAATCATATTGTTTGTACTAATATTAATTTATTAGATAATTTTTTGATAAAATTAAATCGAAATGAAAAAAATTAATTTATTAGCTCCAATTGTATTAGCAACTTCAGTTGCTCCATTAGTCTCATGCCAAAACATTAATCCGCTTCCAACAGCTGATGATATTTATCACTTCATCTATGATCCAACAAACTCCGAAATTACTCCACCTTTTCATGAAGGTGATACTTATAAAGAATATTTGCTTGCCAATAAAGACAATAAACAATTGTTTATGGGCGAAATATACTATGATCTTTTTGGAGAATTTAACAAAACAGGTGTTTTTGGTCTTGAATCAAAGGATTCATTCATTAGTCTATACAATGCCGAAGACTCTTGTGTTATGATAAAAACATTACTTAGAAAGATTGCTTGGGATTTTAATGATAATAATGAATTAATCATTTCATTTAATGGATATGTAGGTTTCCAATTTATAAAAGATTATTGTAATGACGAAGGCGACCACCTTTTTGAAGCAGGTGATTATGTAATAATGACATATCAACTTGAAGATTTGAAAGTGGAATTCTTTGAAGAAAGACCAACAGTCCCTAAAGACTCATTGCTTTATTGATGGAATCAAACTGAAAAATCAATACTTGGTATAGTAGATATTAAACAATTAGGAAAGTCAATGCCATTGCAATCTATTTTTGAAGTGAAGACTAAAAGTTTGCCTGTGCCTAATAGCAAAAATTGATCACTAGAATAATACTAGCTATGCTAGTATTATTTTTTATCTTTTTAATAAATTAGCAATCTTTTGTGTAGAGTGCTAATTTTGTTGTATAATAGGTATATCAAATTAAATTATTATAAATAAAGGAGAATTTGACATGAAAGATACAATTATTGGAATTGACTTAGGTACAACTAATTCCTGTGTATGCATTATGGATGGCTCAAAACCTAAGGTTTTGGAAACTCCTGAAGGTAAAAGAACTATTCCTTCAGTGGTAGCTTTCAAAGGGTCTGAAGTAATTGTTGGCGAAGCAGCTAAAAGACAAACAATCACTAACAAAAATACTGTAAGTTCTATTAAAAGAAAAATGGGAACTAAAGAAATGACTAAGATTGGTGATAAGGAATATACACCAGAAGAAATATCTGCTAAGATATTAAGTTATATTAAAACATGTGCAGAAGATAAACTTGGTCATAAAGTAACTAAAGCAGTTATTACGGTTCCTGCTTACTTCAACGACTCTCAAAGAGCTGCAACTAAAGCTGCAGGTAAGATTGCTGGTTTCCAGGTAGAAAGAATTATTAACGAACCAACAGCTGCTGCTTTAGCTTATGGTCTAGATAAACTAGACAAAGAACAAAAGATCCTAGTATACGACCTTGGTGGTGGTACATTTGACGTATCTATCCTAGATATGGCAGAAGGTAGCTTTGAAGTATTAGCTACTTCTGGTGATAACAAACTAGGTGGTGATGACTGAGATGCTAGAATTATCAACTGAATAGTTGAAGAAGTTAAAAAAGAACATGGTGTGGACTTATCAACTGATAAGATGGCTATGCAAAGACTTAAAGATGCTGCTGAAAAAGCTAAGATTGATTTATCAGGTACAAAAGAAACTCAAATCTTACTACCTTATATCTCGATGACATCTAATGGACCTCTTAACGTTGAAAAGATGCTAACAAGAGCTAAATTTGAAGATCTAACAAAAGATTTGTTAGAAAGAACAATTAAGCCAGTAGAAGATGCAATTAAAGAATCTAAATTATCATTCAACGATATTCACCAAGTACTACTTGTTGGTGGTTCAACAAGAATGCCTGCTGTACAAGAATTAATTAAGAAAATCACTAAAAAAGAACCAAACAAAACAGTAAACCCTGATGAAGTTGTTGCTATGGGTGCAGCAATTCAAGGTGGTGTTCTTGCTGGTGATGTAGATAATATTCTATTATTAGACGTTACTCCTTTAACTCTTTCTATTGAAACTTTAGGTGGTGTTGCTACTCCTTTAATTAAAAGAAACACAACTATTCCAGTTTCTAAGAGCCAAATCTTCTCTACAGCAGCAGATAATCAACCTGCGGTTGATGTTCATGTAGTTCAAGGTGAAAGATCAATGGCTAAAGACAACAAGTCATTAGGTAACTTCACTCTTTCTGGTATTGAACCAGCACCAAGAGGTGTTCCACAAATTGAAATTACATTTAATATTGATGTAAATGGTATGTTAAATGTAACTGCAAAAGACCTTAAGACTAATAAGGATGCTTCAATCACTATTAAAAATAGTGGAGCTTTATCGGAAGAAGAAATTGATAAGATGGTTAAAGATGCTGAAGCAAACAAAGAGGCTGACAACAAAAAGCGTGAACAATCTGAAATCAGATATAAAGCTGAAAGCTACATCAACACATTTGAAAAAGCAATGAAGGATGAAAAGACTGCAAGTCAAATTCCTGCTGATGCTAAGTCTCAAGCAACTAAAGTTGTTGAAGAGCTTAAGAAGTTATTGGCTGAAGAAAAGTGGGATGAATTAAAAACTAAATTAACTCAACTAGATCAACTAATGGCTCAATTTAGTCAAGCTGCGGCTAAAGGTGGACAAACTCCTCCAAAAGACAAAAAATAAAGAGGCAACGCCTCTTTATTTATTCATATAATTTAAATATGAAAAATAAATTAATGAAAAATTTAACAATTGCAAACATCATCATTATTTGTTTGGTTTTCCCATTTGCTATGCTTGGGCTAGTTGGTGTGGAATACTTAGATGAATCATTTAATGCATTAACCATTACTTCTGTTTCGCTTATTTTATTGCTTGCACTAGCAAGTGGTACTATAGATATAGTTAGAGGTGTGTTGGGAAAAAGATCTAATGCAATAAGCAAAAAGATAGACGCACGGAAGACAATGATTATTTATTTAACATTTGGAATTGTATCATTGTTCTTAACCTTTTCTATCGGTACAATGCTTATTCTATATTTCATAGCAGGGTTGGGGTATTATGTTTCAATTCCTGTAATGGTAATAGTGGCTGCTTTGGATTTGTTAACTGGAATTGCATCATTAATAACTGATTGCATAGGAATAAATGATTTAAGAAAAAACAAAAAAGAGGCATAAGCCTCTTTTTTTAAAGACTACAATTATCTGTGTCTTTTTTTAGCTTTCTTGCATTTGCAAGTTTTTTTGCAAGCTTTTCTCTTAGCTGGCTTTTTAGCTTTCTTGTGAGCTTTTTTAGCAGCTTTTCTTACTTTTTTCTTTGCCATTGTATATATACCTTTCTTATTTCACTTTCATTATAAGAAAATAATTTATTATTTTCTCAAAGAATCTAATAAAATTTTCTTTTCATCTAAATATTTTTGCAACTTTTGTTTTTCTAATTCAACTTTTTCCTTAGGTGCTTTAGCAATAAAATTCTTATTTGCAAGTATGTTTTGCGCTCTTTTTATTTCAAATTCTATTTGTTTTAATTTCTTTTCTAATTCTTCAGTAGTCTTTTGTGCTTGAGGTAAATAAATTGCTCCATCTTCAATAACAATTGATAAACAATTTTCTGGAGCAGAGATAACCAATTTGTTTAATTTTAAATTAAACATAGTTAATAATTTATTAATTTCATCCAACTTTAAATTATCTTTTGTTGCATAAGAAAAATTGATTTCTGTTTTTCTTGACAAGGAGTTTTTAATTCGATAATCTCTTAATACATTAGAAATATTTGTAAAGTGTTTCATTAATACTTTGTCAAATTTGTATTCAAGTTTTAATGGTTTTGCATTTGTATATCAAATATACTTGTGATTTATTTCATAGAATAAATAATCAGTCATTGCTGGTGCAATTGGATGGAATAATTTTAAATATTCATCGAAGATGAATAAAGCAATTGCTTTTTGTTTTTTGTTTAAGTTAGTCTTAATAAATTCAAGATATTGATTGCAATAATCGTTCCAGAAAGAATCAATTAAATACTTATTTGCAACTGTGAAATCATATTTTTCGTATGCTGGAATAATTATTTTCTTTAAATTTTCTAATTTGTCTAATATTCAACAATCAAATTGATTTAAATTAGATAATTCAAACTTGATTTGTTCACCTTTTATCAATTGATAACTATTTCACATCTTATTTAAAACTGATCAATAGTATATAATCTTTTCTTCATTAAATCTTAAGTCTTCACCCATAGTTGCTGAAGATGTAAAGAACATCTTCATAGCATCTGATCCATACTGTTTAATTAAATCATTTGGATCAATACCATTACCAAGTGATTTAGACATCTTCTTGCCGTTTTTATCCCTCACCAAACCATGAATTAATGTTTGTTTGAATGGTAATTGCCCAGATTTCTCTTGACACATAGTCATCATTCTAGCTACTCAGAAGAACAAAATATCATATGCAGTAACTAATAGACTATTTGGATAGAAATCTTTATAATCTGAAGATTCTCTTCAACTTGTTGTAACTAACGGTCATAGGCCTGAAGAGAATCATGTGTCTAATACATCTTCATCTCTTTTTCAATTCTCAGGATCTTTTGGTCCTTCAACACTAACAAGAATTTCTTTTGTTTGCTTGTGATATCAAACAGGTAATTGATGACCTCATCACAATTGTCTTGAAATACATCAATCTTGAATGTTATCCATTCAAGTTAATAAAGCATCATTGAATCTGCTTGGTATAAATTCAACACCTTTATTCTTTTGTAATTCAATAATCTTGTCAGCAAAAGGTTTCATCTTAACAAATCATTGTTTAGATAAGAATGGTTCAACAACTGTTCCGGTTCTTTCAGAATATCCGATATTGTTTACAATATCTTCTACTTTAACAACTAGATCTCTTTGTTTTAAAACTTCAACAACTTGTTTTCTTGCAATCTTTGTTGGCAAGCCATCATAGTTCTTACCACTTGCACCAACACAAAGTTTGTTTAACGTTCCATTAGGATTGAAAACATTATGATAATTGGTAATGTTATGTTTTTTAGTTAAGTTATAGTCATTAAAGTCATGAGCAGGAGTACATTTCATTATTCCTGTTCCAAAACCTAATTCAACGTAATCATCACCAATTATGTTTAATAATTGGTTGTTAACTGGATTAAATGCTCTCTTGCCAATATTTTTGGCATTCTTTTTATCTTTAGGATTGATAACTAAACACACATCACCAAACATTGTTTCAGGTCTAGTTGTTGCCACAGTTAAAAATTCAGGTTTGTCTTCTAACCAGTATTTGAAGTAATACATTTTAGAATTTGTTTCTTTATAAACAACTTCGATATCAGAAATGGCTGTTTGAAGTTGTGTATCTCAGTTAACTAACTTTAAATCTTGATAAATCAATCCTTTGTTATATAAGTCAACAAAGAATTGCATACATGCATCATGAACATGTTTGTCCATAGTAAAACATTGGGATTCTAAACTTAATGATAAGTTTAGGCTATCTCATTGATTTCTAATGAATGACATTTGTTGTCTAGATCATTCATTTAACTTATTTAAAAATTCTTCTCTTGTAAAATCAGATCTAGATTTATTTTCTGTCTCTTTTAAAATCTTTTCATACTTAGATTGCGTAGCAATTGAAGCATGATCTAAACCAGATATTCAAAGAGTGTTATATCCTTGTAAGTGTTTAAATCTAATAATTGCATCTTGTAATGATGTGTCTCATGCATGACCTAAGTGTAATTTGCCTGTAATGTTTGGTGGAGGTAAGATAATAGAAAATTTAGGACCCTTGTGTTCCTTATTTAATTCATAGAACTTCTTGTTATTTAGAAGTTTCTTAACTTCTAATTCTATGAATTCGTGATTGTATTTTTTATTATCTATTTTTTCCATTACTTAATTTTCTTAGTCATTACATTCATCAATTGTTTGATGTAAGCAATGTTTTGTTTCTTAACTCCTGAAATAGGAATTAAGTTTTCAGTTTTTGTATGAAGTTGTTTTGCAATTTTATTTTTGTTGTTTGCAAAATATGATTTGTTTACTTTGTCTACCTTGTTTAGTAAAACATATACATTCTTAAATCTTATACATACATCTTTGTATACTGCAACATCTAATGCTGTGATATTTTGAATATCACAAATTTGAAAAACACAGAATAAGTTAGAACGATTGTTAATGTAATCATTTAACATGTTGTTTATTTCAAATTTCTTTTGTTTGCTTACTT
>JAZRVJ010000031.1:0-1580 GCA_045599065.1 Mycoplasmoidaceae bacterium | reverse complement strand
ATTAAGTAGAGTTTCTGGGAACAACCAGCCAATGCCAGTTTTATTACCAGACTATCCCCATAGTTCCTATGGTTCTACACATATTATTTAAGCACTTTTCAAACCTTGTGCTAATATATTTCTTGACGCATTAATATCTCTATCGTGGTGTGCTCCACAATTAGGACATGTCCACTCACGCACAGACAAATCTTTAACTTCTTTATTGACAAATCCGCAATCACTACATATTTGACTACTTGCAAAGAATGTATCAATTTTAATTAATTTCTTGTCGTACCAGTCAGCTTTATAAGAAAGCATTCTTGTAAATTCTGACCATGAAACGTCTGAAATGCTACGAGCAAGTTTGTGATTTTTAATCATATTTGCGACTTGTAAGTCTTCAATACAAATCACATCATACTCGTTAATTAATTTTGTAGTCAATTTTTGCAAGTAATCTCTTCTTTGATTTGCAATCTTTTCGTGAAGTCTTGCAACTTTAATTCTTGCTTTATTACGATTTGAACTACCATTTGGTTTTCGTGATAATTCTCTTTGTAACTTTGCAAGTTTGTTTAAAGATTTTTGCAAATATTTTGGATTTTCAAACACAACTCCATCAGAAGTAATAGCAAAATCTTTAATCCCCAAATCAACACCAACAGATTTACCTGTATTTTCGATTTTCTTTGGTTCAACATCAGTACAACACAACGACACAAAATATTTACCACTTGGAGTTTGTTCTATTGTTGCGTTTAAAATTCTTCCTTCTGGAATTTGCTTGTCACGCACTTTTACCCAACCAAGCTTTGGTAGTTTAATTTTGTTGTTTTCATATCTAATAGTTGGGTTTCCAGCTAAAATATTAGTACACTTTGTTGTATATGATTTTCTATTATTTTTCTTTGATTTAAATTTTGGAAAATTAGAAATTTTCTTAAAAAACCTATCAAATGCATAATCTAAGTTTTTTAGCGATGATTGCAATGCATGTGCATCAACTTCTTTAATCCATTCTAATTCTTTTTTTAGTTGTGTTAAGTCATTACAACATTTATAATAACTAAACGAAATTTTAGATTCTTCATATAATTTAATGCGTTTGTCAAGATAATAATTGTATACAAACCTACAACATCCAAAAGTTTTTTCAATCTGAATTTGTTGTTGTTTATTTGGATACATTCTGAATTTGTAAGTTTTATTCATAACATCACCGTTTATAATATTAAATGTCGTTTATTACATTATATCATATTACAATCGAATGTCAAATAGTTTTTTATGAATAATTTAATATGTGTATACCATGAAATTTAACTTAATTTATATTAAGAGTTGTTGTTCACATAGATTCGCTACTTCTATGCATCCTTGTCTGCCTTATTATTTAGCAGTAGGTATCCTGCACTTTCATACAGGCACAGACTATATCTTTTCCATATTGTTCGTTTTTGAACAACTTAGGCAACAGCACTTCGACTCGCTTGAGCCTACACCCAATCGTTTTAGGGTTAGTCGTTGAACCTTACCTTTCGGTCTTGGATGCTGGTTATCAATTTTTAAATAGCATTTAGGATTTAACCATGTGC
>JAZRVJ010000030.1:0-4742 GCA_045599065.1 Mycoplasmoidaceae bacterium | reverse complement strand
ACATCTGCTCTTAAACTTCCTTCTTCCATCTTAGCATCAGATATTTCACCAAAGTTTAAGATACGTTTTAATTCAGTTAAATATAACATTGCTTCTAAAGGAGAAGAAATATCTGGTTTAGAAACAATTTCAATCAAAGGCATACCTGCTCTGTTATAGTCAAGTAAGACTTTGTCTTCTTGAATTAATTGTTTAGCTGTATCTTCTTCCATATGAATTCTTTCAATTCTAATTTTCTTTTTAGAATTATCTGGTAAAGTAATTTCTACATATCCATCTAAACCAATTGGATTAAATTGTTGCGTGATTTGAAATCCTTTTGGTAAATCACGATAGAAATAGTTCTTTCTATCAAAAGTCATATGCTTGTTAATCTTCATATGTAAAGCATCAGCTAAACAAATAGCTTTTTGCACTACATATTCATTAACTGTAGGCATAGTTCCTGGCAAACCAATATCAATTTCATTGATGTTGATATTTGTTTCATCATTATGTTTACTAGGAGAATTAGAAAACATTTTTGTTTTGGAATTAACAACTGTATGAACTTCAATTCCAACTGTAGTCTTAAAGTTATTCATTGTTACCTCCTAAAATATTTTCTAGACTATAAGCAATGTTTAGTAACTTCATATCTTGATAAACATCAGTTACTAATGTTAAACCTCATGGTAAGCCATCTACTTTAATAAATGGAATAGTGATTGATGGTGTACCAGACATATTTGACATCATTAATCAATCATCATAGTAATTGTCAGAAGTGTAATGTTCAATGCTTGGTGCAATGCCACAAACACTAGGCATTAAAATACAATCGCCTTGTTTTAACATTTTCAATTCTGTTTCTTGAAATTGTCTTCTTAGTTTTCTTGCACCTTTTGATAAAATATCAAAATGTTGTTTGTCAGATAGATATGCACCAAGAACAAATCTCTTTTTGATTTCTTGTCCAAGACCAGCAGTTCTATTTTTAAATAATGTTTGGTCATAGTTATCTTTGCTTGTAGATAAATCAGTACCAAAAGTAAAACCGGTTAAATTTGAATAACAACTATATGCTTCAACATAACTTACAACACGATAAACAAATACTAATGCATTTAATAATTTAGTATTGATATCAACATAAGTTATCTTGTGTCCTAAACTTTCAAGTTTTTTAATTAACTCATTAAACTTAGAAGCATATTTGTCTTCAAGTAAAGATAACATATCTTTAATAACAACAAAGTTAATTTGTTTTTGTTCTTTTAAGTTTTCTAACTTCACATCTTTAATTAAGTTTGTTGAAGTGTTATCTTTAGGATCGTGTTTAAAGATTTTGCTTGCAACAATTGTCGCATCAGCAACATACTTAGTTAAAATACCAACATGGTCTAAACTTGGTGCATATGGTAAAACACCATATCTACTAATTGCACCATAGGTTGGCTTATAACCAACAATACCACATAAACTTGCTGGTCTTCTTATGGAGTCACCTGTATCTGTTCCAATTGCAAATAAAGATATACCTGTTGCAACATTGACAGTTGAACCAGAAGATGAACCACCAGATATCTTTGTTTCATCATATGGGTTTTTAACTATCCCATAAGCTGAATGTAAACCAGTTCCACCTAAACCAAATTCATCCATGTTATCTTTAGATAATAACATTGCTCCAGTGTTTTTTAATAATTCATACACTGTAGCTGAATAAGGTGGAACATATTTATTTAAGAATTTAGATCCACCTGTAGTCTTAATGTTACATGTAGACACATTATCTTTTAATGAATAAGGAATACATGAAAGTAATTCATCTTTTTTAAAAACTAAATCTTTTGTTTCGAAGATAGGTGTAATGATTGAATTAAGATGTTTGTGTTTCTCATACAATGCTTTAGCATTTTTACAAACATCTTCAGGCTTTAGGCCTTTTTCATATTTCTTGTGTAGGTCAATAATTTGTGATCTCATCTTATTTACCTACCACATATTTATCTGCTTTTTTAGCATTAGATAAATAGTCTTTCTTATCAGACTTAGAAACTATATCTTTTCTTAAAGTAGCACAATTTTTAACTCTAGGATAATCAGCAGGAATTGAATTAGGATCAATTTCTTGTTGATAAATAGCTAATTGCTTTTCAAGATTTTCTAGATCTTTAGCAATTAAATCAACTTGCTTATCATCAAGCTCAAAATATAACTTTTGTGCTAACTCTTTGATATATTTTTTATCTATCATATTTAATAATTATATATTTATAGTATTATAACAAAGTAAAAAATATTTGTTTACAAATATTTTTTAGTATTTTTTTGTATAATAAAAGAATAAAGGAGTAGATATGGCTACAAAAAATACAAGAGATAACACTTATTATTCATTTACAAAAGCTTTCCGCTTTTCAAGTATCATCGTACTAATTGCGCCGGTGTTGTTAATAATACTAATGATTGTTTCATTCGCTATGGGTGAACCTCCAAAATGAGTTAATACAGCTGGTAATGTCATTACTATTATTGCCGCTGTCTTTGCACTATTATGAATCATCCTTAACATTATCTTATTTGTTATGGCTGGCAATATGAGAGGCATCAAGAGTCCGTTAGGAATTAGAATACTATTATTGGTCGCACTAATTCTAGTTTTATCGGGTGCTATAGTATATTCATTGTTTATGTTTAACGTAATTCCACCTATTCAAAGTGATGTATGAAATATTGTCATTGCAATAGCATTACCTATTCTTCAAATGGTAGGTTACATAATTGGTGCTGTTTTAGGTAAAAAGATCCAAAAAGCTTTAAGAAACTAATTAATAAAATTAAAAAATCTCAAGGTATAGCCTTGGGATTTTTTATTATCTACTTATTATTTCTTGTTCTTTTTTAGTTCGATGTAAATGATCATATTAAGAATTATTGTTGCAAGTACTATTAATGATCCTATACCACCAAGTATATAGCCAACCATTTCTGCTCAACTAAATTTAAGAACAAAATTAAAAATTGCTTCAAGTATTGTTGCTAAAATAACAAAACTAAAAATTGAAATAAAGGTAATACCAAGTTTTTTACCATTAAATTTTCAAATTAATGGTTTTTTAATACATAAAATTCCATAAACAATATTTAATATTGTGAATATTGCTCCGAAAGCAAAACAAGTTACAAGTATCCAGTGAATAGTTTTTGTTATTCCACTTTGTGGGTCCATTACAAATAATATAATTCCTACTATTTCAATAAACAATCCAACTAAACCTACTATAAATGATGTAAGTGATAGAGCTCTAATTGAATTACATTTTTGTGTTTGTTTGACTTTGCTTTTTACCATACTTATTTTCTCCTTTAAAATAATTATAAATAAAAAATAATCCTAGAAAACTAGGATTATTTAATACTAAATTGGTTAATTACTTAACTTCTACTTTAGCACCAGCGTCTGTAAATATTACACTACTAAGTTTGGTTCTACATTGACAACTAAATACAAATTTTTGAAATGATTAAGTACATAATTTGTGATATTTTAGGTAGAAGATTCAAGAAATTTGAGAAACTAATAGAAGCAAGTCTTTATCATTCCAAATGCATTGATTCCTCTAGGAACCAAAATTAAAAGAAATAGGAAAATATTTACATAAAAAGATCATGATTCTGATGAAGGTACAAAATTCATAATAGATAACATTGCTGGGAATCAAAAAATATCAAAAGCAACCATTATAATTACCAAAATATCATAACTATCGTCCTTTGCCAAACAAATAATTGCAAAAAGTAAAAATAGAAAATCTAAAACAGGTATTGCAGTTGAAAACATTACATCAAACCCTGCGCCTAAGAATGAAACCACAAATAATGCAACCACAGCTAGCAAGTTTGAAAACACCCCTATGATAAAAAACAAAATTAAAAGGGGGCGACTAGAACCATCATCTAATGAAAATGAATTGATTAATGTAATCATGTCCATGATTGCAATAAAAGCAAGTGAAGAATTCATGATTGCAACTTTAAAAACATATGGTGATGATTTAGATGGTTCCGGTAAAAAATATCCTATAGTGAAATATAAAACTAGATAAATAACGACACTAATTGTTTTTAGACTAATTAATGCTGCATTACCATCTCGCCTCAAACAAATAAATATTAATCATAGTAAATATAAGAAAGGTATAGCTCACATAAAAATCTTATAAAGAAGATCAATTAATTCAATAAGCTTATTGGATTCTATAAATGTACTAAATATAGCATTTGCTGAAAATGCTGCAATTGCTATAATTAGAATAAGCGTAATAAATGAAAAAGAAATTGATGCCTTATCAAATGCAATATATCTTTTATAATCATTTTCACTAAATTTTCTTTTAGCAGTCACTTTTTTGTTGCTTTTATTAACAACATTAAGATATTTGTTTTTGCTTTGAGTTTTTTTAGTTTTAGAACTGGATGAAATCTCTTGTTTAAGTGTTTTGTTTTTTGTTCACATACAAACTCCTTGAAAATATTATAAATTAAAAAAAATATAGGGAACCTATATTTTTTAAAATTAATTAGTCAATTACTTAACTTCTACTTTAGCACCAGCGTCTGTAAATTTCTTAGCAATTTCTTTTGCTTCTTCAGGCTTAATACCTTCTTTTACAACGCAAGGAGCTTTATCAACTGCATTCTTAGCTTCCATTAAACCAAGACCAGTGATTTCACGGTAGATTTTAATAACAGCAACT
>JAZRVJ010000029.1:0-13056 GCA_045599065.1 Mycoplasmoidaceae bacterium | reverse complement strand
ATTTATTTATTAAAGCTGTAATTAAATTACTTCGTTTAGATAATTATGATTATGTGTTTGTTGCTTTTGACCATAAGAAAACAACTTTTAGAAACGAGAAGCTTGAAGAATATAAAGCTAATCGTAAACCTATGCCTGATGACTTAAGAAGTCAACTTCCTATTATTCATAGTTTTTTAGATTGTTTAGGTGTTTATCATTTAAGTCAAGAAGGCTATGAGGCTGACGACTTAATTGGTAGTTATTGCAGACTGATGAATCAAAATCAAATCTTAGTAGAGGTATTTACTTCTGATAAAGATATGCTTCAACTTGTTAATGAATTAACACATGTTAATTTATTTAAAACTGGTATCTCTGAAACAGTTAAACATGAGTTAAACAATTTTGCCAATTTGTATCATGGTTTGAAACCAAACCAAGTTGTAGACTTTAAAGCAATAGTTGGCGATGGTTCTGATAATTTTTGTGGCATTAAAGGCATTGGTCCAAAGACTGCCATTGATTTATTAATCAAGTATGGTTCATTTCAAAATATTTACAATAATCTTTCGCAACTAACTGCAACACAAGCACAAAAATTTATTGATAATAGAGCATCTGGTGAGCTTTGTTATGACATCGCAACTATCAGAACAAACTTGTTTGAACAACGCCAAATTGATGAATTTTTAAAGAAGCAAATTGATCCACAAAAATTTGAAAAATTATGTGTTGAATACAAGCTTCCTAGTTTAGCAAATTACCTAAAAAAAGATTAATTTATACTTTATAATATTATTTACTTTGTGGTGACTTAGCCAAGCGGTAAGGTCCGAAGCTGCAACCTTCGTATTCGTCAGTTCGAATCTGACAGTCACCTCCATTATGCGCCTTTAGCTCAATTGGATTAGAGCGTTTGGCTACGGACCAAGAGGTTGAGGGTTCAACTCCTTCAAGGCGCGCCATTTAAACCAATTTTTGTTTGTATATAGTTACTTACTATATATAATTAACAAAGACGAGTCGGGAAGTAGCTTAGCTTGGTAGAGCACTTGGTTTGGGACCAAGGGGTCGCAGGTTCGAATCCTGTCTTCCCGACCATTGATGGCAGGGTATCTCAGTTGGTTTAGAGAACTCGGCTCATACCCGGGGTGTCGTGAGTTCAAGTCTCACCCCTGCTACCATGTTGGATCTTTAGCTCAATGGTTAGAGCCCCCGACTCATAATCGGTAGGTTGTAGGTTCGAGTCCTACAAGATCCACCATAGTATAAAAACAGCCCGAAATTAAAACACTGTTTTAAGTGGATGCTTACCCAAGTGGTTGAAGGGTTCGGTCTTGAAAACCGAGAGGCGGCGCAAGCCGCGCGGGGGTTCGAATCCCTCAGCATCCGCCATGTTATCGCGGAGTAGAGCAGCTTGGTAGCTCGTCAGGCTCATAACCTGGAGGCCGGTGGTTCAAATCCACCCTCCGCAACCATTTACGGTCGATTGGTATACGGATTATTATATCCCCCTGTCACGGGGATGAAACGAGTTTGAGTCTCGTATCGACCGCCATAAAGGTTCATTAGCTCAGTCGGTAGAGCAACAGACTGAAAATCTGTGTGTCCGTGGTTCAATTCCGCGATGAACCACCATTAAAAAAAGATATCTATGATATCTTTTTTATTTTTTATATTTATTTTGTATGTTCAAAAAAAGTAGCATTTTCTATATATATATATATACTAAAGTTGGAAGAGGTATTTGAATATGAAAAAAATTAAACACATTATGGGAGCAATTAGTGCTACTACATTTGTTCCAACACTTGTAGTACCGTTGGTTGTCAGCTGTGGATTGCAACAAGTAGATTGAGTTGATGACTCCATTGTCAATCCAACTAGTTCAGATGATGTATGAGATGAGTCTTTAGGTAAATGAAAATCAGTTTTTGACTTCAGTAATTTTATATACAATGGAGAGGCAAACTTTACTGATTTTATCAATGGAGCAGAAGTAACAGAAATTAGTTTTTTAGATGCTTCTGATTCAACTAGATACACAAAATATGATATTTTTGGCTCATTATATGATATGGGAAAGGACAACAAATTTGGTATTAGATTTGTAATTGTAGATGATGGTGAATTGCCTGCATCAACATACTTAATTGACAAAGTAGTAATTAAATTTGACAACAAATCAACATACAAACAAAAAAAAGGCTTGCAATTTGGTGTTACCCCAACAAATTATGAACCAGAAACAGGACACACATTTAATTTCCCTCGTCATGATCGTGTATATGACATAGATGATTACGATTGTTTACATGCTTCAAAAACTTGCACTGGTTATGAAGTTACATTATGACAAAAAGATGGTGCAAATTTTGTGCCACTTAATAAGGATGAAACAGATATTGTTTTATTAACTTTCAATAAAATTCATCACTGTATAACTATATCTTTTAAACCAGAAACTGCAATATGACCAACAGAACGCAATTTTTATCTTGGAATTAAAGCAAATTATTCTGACAAAGACCCTATAGACATAATTCGACCTAGTGATGATGTTGCTTACAATATAACTAATCCACAAAAACCCGATAGAGAAGTTAGGTTTGCTCCTGGAATAAATCCAGAAGTGGGGATGTATGGTCAATATTTTCAAAAAGATAAAAAAATTGACTATGATCCAGCCACATTGGCTTCATATAGTTTTGATTTAAGCGATGCAGATGGTGATTGAAATTATGAAGGTCATAACATTTCTCACTTAATATTTTCATTATCTGCATATTACGTATCTTTTGTTTCAGATTATAGTAGAGTTAAATTAGCTCTTTATGATGATGGAACTTTGGTACATAATCTATTGATTAATACACATTTTGTATGATATCAAGAAGATGGTCGTGACGAACTACGTTTCACAACTGCTGGAGTACAGGAAATCTTAACTGGCATTCAACAAGGTTACACATTAAAAATATGACAATTTAGAGCTGAACAAGTTAGATTTTTTAACCCAAGCGGCTACATTACTCCAAGATTATATGTTTATGATGATGAGTAATTATTAACAAAACAAGAAAACAAAAAACACACTAAGTGTGTTTTTGTTTTATATTGGACTTTTCCTAGCATGTGTTTGTGAACAGTTGTTCTCACATCTTTCTTTTAACGCCATAAATGTTCATTAACTCAGCCGGGAGAGCAACAGACTGAAAATCTGTGTGTCCGTGGTTCAATTCCGCGATGAACCACCATTAAAAAAAGAGGCTATGCCTCTTTTTAATTTTTTACAAGTAGTAATCAAAGTAAGTTTCGTATTGTTCTTGAACCGTAACTCTTAGATGTCTCTCTTCTATATCATAAGTAGAGTTATGAGTTGTTTGTCAGAACTTAGCTTCTGATGGATTACGAATATCTAATATTCTAGCATTTCAATAATCTTGTTTAAATAATGCAAGTTCAGTTAAATAACTATTTCAATCAAACAATGGCTCGTGAGTTGCTGGATCTTCTTCATAAAGTTCTTTATAATTAACAAATTCAGAATACCATTCTGAAGATAAATCACCTTTGTATCTTATATCTGGCTCTGGTTCTTCATCTGTTCAATCAATATTCATAGGAACTCTATTGTGTGAATAACGGTAAGCTCTTGAATACATTACTTGTTTCATTAATGCTTCCATACCTGCAAATGAATCACTTGTGTTGTAACCAGCTTTTAGAATTTCATAACGTTCATCACCGTTTTTTTCATTGTTTGTGAAGTATGTGTCATCCTTTTCACCATTATTTACATAGAAGTTTGTCATAATAGGTAAACCATATGTTTGGTCAGAATCTTCCTTCTTTTCTTCTACAACAACCTCAAAATGATTAACGCCAGTATTTTTAGCAAAGAATTCAACAATTACAGTTTTTGGATTACCATCTTCGCCTTTGCCAGCAATCATAATGTGTAAATGGTGTGCACCATTTAAATCACCTTTAATATTTATTGGTTGAGCTCCACCCTCACCTTTTAATAATCTAACTGCATGGTCAACGTTGTCTGCATTATCAAGAATATATCTAGGTACAAACAATTGATGTAGTTGAAATGCGCCCTCATCATCAGGGTTAGTTTGAGGATTAATTGTTGGTTGTTTTGTTTCAGGATCAATTTTATCTGGTTCCATAGAAACCACATTATGTGAACAAATAACGCCTGCATCATTTATTCCATCTAATGTAATATTAGGAATTAACTTTAATTGTTCATCATATTCATTTTGTAATAATTTATTTTCTCTTAATCCAAAGTGAATAGCAATTCCTATAGACTCATGTCTCTTTTTTGCTTTATTAGCTTTTACTCTAACCACAAATTCTGGTGTGTCATTAAATACATAGTCAAAGTTTCTTCCATAGAAATTACCATTTCTTACAGAAGAACAACCAAACGCTTCTGCATCTTTAGTTGTAATAAATTTACTATCATACTCATAGTCATCAAAAGTCATTTCATGAAGATATGGTGTTAAGTGTTTTATATCTGAATACATTTTTCCTCCACAACTAGTCATTGATATTGGTGCCAACATACTTGGCACAAAAGCCATTGGAGCTAAAAATTTGAATACTTTTCTCATAATTACCTCACTTTAATTATAAATAATTAAAGTTGCTATAATATATTATGTAGTCAAGACGTTGTTGATTATTCAAACTAGTTATAAAGAGAGTTTGCGGTAGCTGTAAAGCAAACTAACTAGAATCAACTATTCACTTGATGAATACAGTTATATAGATAAAAGAGCACAATAATTTGTGAAGCTATGTGGTACCGCCGTAACTGGTCATAGCATCAGCAAGTTTATTGCGCTCTTTTTCTTTAGAAAGGTAGATCATGGCAATTAATAAGGAAGAATTACTAAATCAGTTCAAACAATTAATTGATCAACAAGACAATATTCAAAAACTTATTGAAAATAAGAATATTTTCTTGAAGAACAATATTTCTCCTTTGTATCAACAATTAAAGCAATTACCCCCAGAACAAAGAAAAGACTTTGGTTTAGAGGTTAATGCTTTAAATAAAGAAATATCTCAATTATTTGAAGCTAAAAAACAAATGTTAGAAAATATGCTAGAGTTTGCTGCTAACAAAGTTAATTATGATATTAACATTGATACTTATCAATTAACTAAAGGAGCAAAAACTATTTTATCTATTGTTACAGATAAGATTATTGCTTACTTCAAACAACTGAATTTCAAAATAGTTGAAGGTGACGAAGTCACAACTATTGAAAACAATATGGATAGATTAAATATTGATATTAATCATCCAGCAAGAGATCCAAAGGATACATTCTACATTGATACAGTAAGAATGTTAAGAACCCATTGTACTTCTACTACAGCTGAAGTAATTCACAACCAAGATAGAGAAATTAAAGTTCTATCTTATGGCAATGTATATAGAAATGACGACGATGATTTAACTCATAGCCATCAATTTAGCCAAGTTGACATTGTTTGAGTAAAACAAAACCTTTCTATTAATCATTTAAAATCAATCATTGATGGTTTATTAAAGTATTTATTTGGTAACCAAATAAAAACAAGATATAGATTAAGTTACTTCCCATTTACTGAACCAAGTTTTGAAGTAGATATTAGCTGCTTCAACTGTGGTGGTAAAGGTTGTAATATGTGTAAAAATACTGGATGAATTGAAATTCTAGGTGCAGGTATGCTTCATAAAAATGTTTTAGAAGCAGCTAATATCCAAAGAATCAATTCAGGTATTGCAGCAGGTATTGGTATAGAAAGAATTGCGATGTTACTATATGGTATTAAAGATATCAGAGATATCTATAATAACGACTTTAGATTACTAAACCAATTGAAAGGAGTTAAATAATGTTATTTTCTAGAAAATTAATAACAAAGTTTATTCCTGACTTTGGCAAAATTGATGACTACAACTTCAATACTGCAGTTAATGCTTTAGGTATGGAAGTTGAAGGAATTTATAAAAGACCTAAACTTGAACATGTAGTATTAGGACAACTACTTGAAGCTAATAAAGTAGAAGGTACACATTTAAGCTTATGTAAGGTAAAAGTAGGATCAGATACTATTAATCAAATAGTATGTGGTGCTTCTAACTTACAAGTAGGCAAGAAAGTAATTGTTGCTTTAGAAGGAGCAAAATTACCTAATGGCGTAATTATTTCTAAGAGACAAATTCATGGCATGGAAAGTAATGGCATGATTTGTGCTTACTTTGAATTAACTAATAATAAAGCAGTTGTAGCCGATGATGAATTAGATGAAATCATTATGCTTGATGAAGGTGAAATTGGTTCACAAGATTGAGTAAGTTTAATTGGATATGATGACACAATCTATGACATTACTGTTCCTGCAAACAGAAATGATGAGAATTCATATTTAGTATTCTGCTATGAAATAGCACATAAACTAAATTTATCATTTAATTTTGATTTTGGCTCTGTTGTTAAAGAAGTTACAGAAACGTTTGAAGGTAATTTATCTGTCGATAGTAAATTATGCTCATGTTTAGCATTCTTAGATTATGATGTTGATCAAAAATTGACTTCTAGATCAAGTTGAATAACTAAATCTATTTTAATGAACCATGGTATTAAACCATTCAATTATCTTTTAGATAAATTAGCATTCATTACTATCTTAACCAACTGCCCAACAAATGTTTATGATGCAGAAAAGATAACTGGTGAACTAAGATGTAAAGCTGGTTCAAGCGGTTTGAAGTTTATGGCTTTAAACAGCAAGACTTATGACTTAAACAAGAACGATGTCGTTATCTATGATCAAAACCAACCAGTTTCATTAGCTTGTGTTGTTGGTTCTGAATACACAAAATTCACTAATAAAACAACAAGGGTTAAAATTGAAGTTGGTAACTTCAATTACGCTCGCATCAGAAATACAACAATTAGATTGAATGTTGATACCGATGCAGCAAAACGTGCATCTAGACCATTAAGTAACTATCTAAATTTAGTTGCTATTGAACTAATCAAAAAGGAATTTGGTCAACCATTAGGTTTCGTTAGCTACATCAAACCAAACTGAGTAACTAAATGAATTAGATTAAGTTATAGAACCCTTGATTGGTTTATTAATGAAGAAATTACAAAAGACTTTGCAACACTAGCTCTAAAGAGCTTAGGTTATAGAGGTGACTTATTAAAAACAAAATTCAAAGCACCTTTATGAAGATTAGATGTTAATAATCAAGAAGATATGTTTGAAGATATCTTAAAGATTATCGATCTTAATAAACTAAAACCAATTTCAGTCGAAGATAAATTATTACCGGTTGAAGAAAACACTGAATATGAATTAAAACAACAAGTAAAAGAAGTTTTAATCAACAATTACTTCAGTGAAGTTAAAACATATAACTTAACAAATCAATCAAACTTAAATAAATTTAATTTATTTAATGTAAAAGATCCAGTTAAGATTTTATGTAACAACTCTAACCGTGAATACTTCAGAACAAACTTGATTGATAATATGTTGAAAGTTTACAAGTACAATGATGCTAGAAAACTTGAACTTATTCCAATTTTTGAGATTCAAAACTTGTTCTCTAATAGTTCAAAAACAACTAACTTAACATGCTTGTGTTTAGATCAATATAAAGTTGATAACATTACCAAATCAACATTGTTTACTAATAGTAATTATCTAAAAGCTATTGTTAACCAAATTGCCAATGTCTTCAATGCAAAAGTTGAATTCAAGACAAAAGAAATTAACGAATTCTATAATAATGAATCAATTGAAATTTTAGCTTATGGAAAAGTAATTGGTTACTTAGGCAAAATTAGAAAGAGTTTACTAAAACCTTATGATTTAGATAATGAAAATATTTATTGTTTATCAATAAATATCGAATCATTATTTGCTAATTACAAACAACCACAATTCAAAGTAAAAGAATTTGGTGCATTCCAAAGATTATCTAAGGACATTAATATTACTTTGAATAAAGAAAATGCTTCTGAAATCAATAACAAACTTCAAGCAATTAAAAAACTTCCTGATATTGTTAATGCTAAAATCATTAACACATTTGAAAAAGACGGAACTATTGTTTACACAATAAGATACTATCTTGTTGATACAAAACAATTTAAGACAAATGATATTGATTTGATTGCAAAAGAAATAGAAAACCTTAAATAGTTTCTAATTTCAAAACAAACTGATCAAAATATTTGTTCTTATTTTCAGGTAACTGTCACACCAAGTCTACTAAGATAGATTTGGTGTCTTTTATTTTATAGTTGCAAGTAATTTCGTAATTAAGATAATTACGACTAAAGGCTGGAATAGTTTTAAATGTCTCAGTAACAATAGCTTTGAAATTAGCTAAAAATAAGTCTTCATCTATAAAATAGACAATATTTCCATCTTGTTCATAAAAATTGATGAGTTTATTTAGTTTTTGATTAGTAGATAGTTTATCAATCAATGAATAGTGATGATAAGTTTTGTCTCTATCTAATGGATTTACTGGCTTTGTTGGATCAGTTGAATTGTTTTTAATAAGAACATTAGCTAAAACTGTTGATGTTGCTATAACAACAACTGATGAAATAGTTAAAGCTGCAACAGATTTTGATGACATTTTCATTATCAGATTACCTCCTTAAAATCTTTCAAATCATTTATCACTACATTGCTAACAGCAATGTATGGTTCATTAATATTTTGTAAAAAATTAAAATCATTTTTAATCATGAAAGTATGCACATTACCATCTTGACAAAATTTCAATTCAACTTCATAATATCCAGTAGCATATTTAGGAATATAGAATCCGTTTATCCCTGCTGGATTTAAAATAACTTTATCATTTACAAAATCATAAGAAGTTGCTTGGTCCAAACATATATCTTTTTGATTTGTTTCTAAACCATCTAGAATAAGATTTGCTTCAAACAACTTTTCTTCTTGTGTTAAATCCAATCAATAATGAAATTTAACTTTACCAGCCAATACTTGAAAAGGTGTTTCACAAGCTATGCTTGTAAGTTTATTAATTGCTCTAGTGTTGTTTAAATAATCTTCACTGCTAACATCAACTAATCTTACTCTTGAAAAACAAGATGACGAATGTCTTCCTAATGAAAAACCGTAATTATTCATTAGTTGTTTATCTTTAACTACTTGATAATAATTTGAATAATCTAAATTAAATGTAGCTTTTTGTTCTCCAGTTTCATTAATAAAACCATTTAAATATTCTTGATCTGGACTAAATGAAGCTTTTTCAATTGGTTCAGGATCAATTTGTAAAGCTACTGTACAATTAACTTTAGCGTTTTCAAGATTTTGTTTTAAATATTCATTTTGACTTATGTCAATATTGAATTTAGCATCAAACAATTTTGCATATTCCTTGTTACCATCTACTCTATCTTGTACTCCGGTTTGATCAGTAGCAAGATTAAAAGCAATATTACTTGCTGTTTGATAAGGTAATTGCATATCAATCGTGTAAGAGTTTAAAGGTACTGATGCATTATTGATTACATACAATTGCATATCAAACTCTCAATAGTTATCTCTTAGATCAATAAATGTTTCTAAATGATCTAGATAGCTATAGCGATATGGATTTAAATCGTGTTCTGGTAACTTCTTAATAAAATATTGCATATGTTTCCATATAGTACTTGACTTTAAAAAATGTAAATGAGCAAAACTTTTTAAAAAACATATATATCTGTAGATATATATGTTTATTTTTTAAATTTCTGCAAAGATTAGCTTTGTTCCGTGCTTGGATCTATTAAGTGGTTAGCTTTTACAATTCCATCAAGTCTCGAGGTTAATTTTCTATCTAACTCATCAATTTTTCTTGCCAAGTCTTCAAGAGTTATCCTAGGTGGTTTAGGACCACCACGTTTCTTTTCTAATTTAATTTCGTATTTATTCTTGCCTGTTTTCACTATAAATACCTTGAATTCCCTGACAATATCTATATATTTATTATATGTTTTTAAATTTCGCATAATTTTATGATTCTCCATATACTACTTGACTTTTAAAAATCAAAATGAACAGAAATATTTAAAAAACATATATCATAGATATATGTTTATTTTTTAAATTTCAGCAATTAAAGTTTTATTTGCTTAAAGACTTTACCTACAGGTTCATTAATAACTAAGTCTGCTTTGTTATCCATAGGTGTTTTATCTTTATTTATTAAGATTAAAAGTTTACCTTTAAAGTAATCAATTAAACCTGCTGCAGGATAAACTGTTAAACTTGTTCCTGCGACAATCAAAGTATCACAACTAGCAATTGCTTTAACTGCATTATTGATGGTAGAACCATCAAGTCCTTCGTTATATAAAACAACATCAGGTTTAATTAAACCACCACAAGAACATTTAGGCAAACCTCTATCTTTAAATTTAACCATATATTCTGCATCATAGAATTTATGACATTCCATACAATAGTTTCTATGCACAGACCCATGTAGTTCATAAACTACTTTTGATCCAGCAAGTTGATGCAAACCATCAATGTTTTGGGTAACAATAGCTTTTATTTTACCAAGTTTCTCTCATTTAGCTAATTGTTTATGAGCATCATTAGGTTTAATACTTAAATCTACCATTTTAGCAAAGTAAAACTCATAGAATTTATCTGGATGTTCGACAAAAAATCCATGAGATAACATCACCTCAGGTGGATAATCAAACTTTTGGTTATATAAACCATCAGCAGATCTAAAATCAGGAATACCACTTTCGGTACTTACTCCTGCTCCGCCAAAGAAGACAATCGATTTAGAATTTTGTAAGATTTCTTGTAGTTGTTGTATTTTGTCCATAACTATATAATATATATAGTTATTATATATTTATGAGAGCATTAGGAATCGATTTAGGTACTAAAACTATGGGTTTAGCTATAACTGATAGCAATAAGAAAATTGCTAGTGGTTTAGAAAATTTTGAATATGCTAAAAACGATTTAAATGCTTGTCTAAATAGAATAAAAAAAGTTTTTAATGATCATAACAATGATATAGATGTAATTGTTATTGGTTATCCAGTTTATCCATCAGGAGATAAATCTCCTATGTGTTTAGTTGTAGATAAATTAGTAGATTTAATTAAAGCAAATTTAAAAGCTAAAGTTGTCTTACAAGATGAAAGATATACAACTTTAGAAACAACAGGGATGTTAAAAGATATTGGCTTAAAAGCAAGCCAAATCAAAAGGATTAAAGATAAGATGTCAGCAGTAGTCATCTTAAATAGTTGGTTAGAAAATGAAAAAATTTAAGTTATTTAATCTTGCTCATAATATACCTATTATGAGAGATCAAACAATTGATTTTCTATATCATCAATTTGATAAATACAATGTGGCACAAGTTTTAGAAATAGGTACAGCTTATGGTTATTCAAGCTTGTATTTATCAAAACATCCAGCTATTTCTAAGATTGTGACACTTGAAAATGACATAGAAAGATTTGGTGTAGCAAAAGAATATACAAAGAACGAAGCAAAGATTAATGCAATCAATGTTTCTGCTTTTGATTATGAACCACAAATGGATTTTGATTGCATTATTCTTGATGGTCCAAAAAGTAAACAAGAAATATTGTTTGATAAGTTTTCTAAACATTTAAAACCCAACGGTTTTATCTTTATTGATAATATAAATCATTATCAAAATTCAGATAAACCACTAACAAAAAATAAATTGAATTTAAAAGAAAAGATTGAAAAGTTTAAAGCATACATCTTGAGCTTATCTAATACATGAGATGTTAAAATATATGATATAGATGATGGTTTTGTCATCATGAGGAAGAAAGATGAAAATATGAATTAATCCAGTTGGTTTTGACCATGCTAAACAACTAGTAAATAATAATCGTGTTGATTATTTAATTGTAGGTGTTAAGAAATATTCAACAAGAAACACTTGTATTTTAGATATTGATCAAATTAAACAATTAGATTTAAATAAAGTTGCAGTAAGTATTAACAACTTATATATGGATGATGAGATTAATGGTTTAACTAATTGCATTAAGCAATTAAAAACTATTGGTGTTAAAACCATTATCTTTTCTGATTATGGAGTTAAACAAATATGTGATGAATTAAAATATGCACCACATTTTGTTTATAATTCTGAAACTTTGACAACTAACTATGGACAATTATCATTTTTCAAGAAAAACAATATTAAAGAAGTTGTTTTACCAAGAGAATTGAATTTAAATGAAATTAAGAAGTTTGCTTATTACAAACAAGGTGTTAAATTGCAAATGCAAGCTGAAGGCTATGGTTTAATGATGCATTCAAAATGAAGTTTGTTAACAAACTTCAAAAAGCAATTTAACATTAAACAAAATTTGTCCAAGAAGTTGTTTTATTTAAAAGAAGAATTAAGAGAGCTTCCTAATTTAATTTATGAAGATGAAACAGGCAGCCATATGTTTACTGGTTACAATGTTTCAATTCTAGAATATCTTAGCCAATTAATGGAAGCGGGAATAGATAGTATTTATTTTATGTCTTTCTTGCATGACAAAAAATGAGTTGATCAAACTTTAAATATTTATATTAAAGCAATTGATTTAATTCAAGGCAAAAAAGCAAATGATAAAGCTATAGCTTTATTAGTTGATGAAATTAAAAAACTAAATAAGATTAGTGCTTGTGGTTTTATTGATCCAACTAAAGGATTACTTCATTTAATCAAAGAGGATGATAATGAATAAGGTTGAATTATTAGCTCCTGCTGGCGATCTTGAAAGAGCCAAAATAGCAATAGATTTTAATGCTAATGCTATTTATTGTGGTGGTAAAGCATATTCCTTAAGAGCAAGAGCTAATAACTTTGATTTAACTGAAATTAAACAAATCATTGATTATGCACATAAGCATAAAGCAAAGGTTTATGTTGTAACTAATATCTTGTGTCATAATGCAATGATTGATGGCTTTAAGAAATATCTTAAAGCATTAGTTAAATTAAAT
>JAZRVJ010000028.1:0-1364 GCA_045599065.1 Mycoplasmoidaceae bacterium | reverse complement strand
GACAAAAGCTGTAGATTTAATGAAGGCTGGTTCAGAATTTAAAACAAACGCTTTCTCAAGAATTGTTAAAAAACCATTCAAACATTTTGGTATTCTTACAAGATTTAGAGTTTCATTAGCATTTAACTCTTTATTAAGATTGTCAATGTTAGCAATTATGTCTACATTAACAATGTCTTCATTAGTTTTCTCAATGACAACATTTGATAGACTTTCGCAAAGCCAAGTTATTAACTCTAGTCAATTTGAATATAACTTTAGTCTTGAATTGGTTACACCAACTTCAACTGGTGGACCATATGCAACATTTAATGTAAATCAAGGTAAAACAGGTGATGCGAACTTTAAGGAATATTTGTACAATACTCAATGAGACTTTGGTGGTAGTGAGCCATACTATAATTCAAGCCTAACTAAACCATACCAAAACATACAATATCAAACAATGGCTACTTTATGAGGTAGCAATATTTATAAAGAAGTTTCTGGACAAAAAGGTCTTCTTCAATTCCCTAACATGGCTGATGCAACTGGTCAAGATGAGGATTTAACATACTTAAAAAACAGAATTAATAGTAGATTGCTATTGGACTACAATATTGGTTTAGGATCATTAAGCTCTAACCCTTGAGAAATTGCTTTAGCTTTAATGCCTGCTAACTCTAGAAATATCGCTGCTGATGCTTATAATGAGATTATTAATGTTGTTGGTGGTTTAGTTTATGATGCTAATGCTAGGTTTTTTGCAAAATTAAGAGAGAATGTCTTAAGCAGTTACCTAGATGAAGAACATGGTGTTGTTTATAATGGCACCATCTACCCAAATTGAACAGAGTATGTTGTTGCTGCAAGAGAAGAGGTCGGCAAATGGGCAACCACAACATATTGCGAGCCTACTCTTGGAAGCCCATATTGAATGACATTCCGTCCTTTCTTTACTAAACATGTTGATGGAGATAAAACAACTTACACATTAAATTCTGATATTTCAGTGGTAGGGTATCTGTTTAGCCAATTCCATCCTTCTTACATTAAATTGTTGAATACAATTTATTCTGATCTTGATTTGATGCAAAAAGAATATCCAATTTCTTATGGTATGGTTCCACTTAACTACGATAACATTGTTGGTGGAAAAGCTGATGAAACTTATACATATATAAAAGGACCAATTACTAATTTCATTACAAGACCATCTCAAAAGGTTGATCAAACACACGAAATAAAAATCGAAGGTATTGCACCTAATTCTAGATTTATCAAATTGACAGACAATAAGGGTAGAAATTTAAATCAACTTCTTTATGACGAAGCCGAGAAAAAAGACTCATACCCAATTATTATTAATGCTTATGTTGCTCACA
>JAZRVJ010000027.1:0-3050 GCA_045599065.1 Mycoplasmoidaceae bacterium | reverse complement strand
TTAGTTTTCAAAGATCTTACCCCGCGAATAACTAATATGTGAGCCAAAGGGTTCACTATAATATGCGGTTGTTTAATTATATATACTTTCTATCTTTTGTTTAACATTTTTTTAAAATATTTTTTTAGTATAAAATTTTGTTAACAAAATTTTATACTAGTTGTAAAAAAAGATATAATTTGTGCGCGTATTTTAGTATTTTGAAGACTATGATCAATTTTTGCGTGTTTGGGTGTATTTTTGCTTAGGTATAATGTGTATATGAAGCAAAAAATTCTAAAAAGTTTAGCACCTATTGTTACAGCTTGCAACTTAGCTCCAACTATGGCTCTAACCAGTTGTGGTGATAAAGTTGAACTTCGCATCATCTCAATAGATAACATAACTTCAGTGGGTTTGGGTTGAGAGCCAGGTATTGAAGAAGTCAATTTTTATTCATGAAAAATTGTGTTTGATACTCAAAATTATGATTTTGGTTTTGATTCCATTATGCAAGAAGATGGAGGCTATATTCCTCATTTTAATGAAAGAACATTAAATGGATACTTACTTGAAGACAATGTTTTGAGTATTACTCAAGAATATTCAAAAAAAGCGGTGGTTTTAAATTGTCACTTAGTTCCAAAAAATATATTTTAGAAGGCGAAAAGATGAAAAACAAATATTCAAAATTATTGCTAACAGCAACTAGTTGCTTGGCTCCACTCGTTTGCTTAACTAGTTGTGGTGCTGCTTATCAAATTTATGTTGATAAACCTAAAGGTTGTTCAATTAAAGTAGAAAAAAGCTATGTTAAAGAATTAGATGGTATTAAATGATTTTGTGTTGACTTTAAGGGCTCTAACATAGACACAGGGTTAGAAGACATTAAATATTCATCTAGACCAAGTGATGCAAGTCAATGATTTCCACTAGGTGAAAAATATTGAGATTTTGAAAATCATGGTACCACTTGCACGGCTCAGGTAAATATGACATATTTAAAACATGATAAAGCTGATGTTGTTGCTTTACGTTACACTTTTATTTAGTAATTAAATTCTTTAATGTAAAATAAGAAATATGAAACAAAAAACTAAATCAGTTTTAGCTGCTATTGCTATGGTTGCAACACCCATAGCAGGTTTAGCTGGTGTAGGTGTAGGTATTTGAGCATTTACTCAATTACCTCATCCATATATCAACCAATGGGTTGATTTAGTAAATCAAAAATATACTCCTATAGTTTCTCAAGTTACTGAAGATGTAATTAGACAAACACTTCATTTGCCCCCTGAGCAGCAAGTAACCGACCCAATAATTCAAAAATTTTATTGCGATAAAGTTACAAAAACTCCAGAAATCTTTGTCGAAGATTTCTTATACCATGAAAACAGAGAAATTACTAGAGACTGTAATATTAACAGAGTTAGAATCAGCGATCCAACTATCAGATTTAGTGAAGAAAAAAATGAATATTTTTTATCATTTACATGAGACCAAACAATTAACTTTAAAAGTGGTAAACATGAGGGAAAAAGTGCTAATTGAAAGGTTCATTTCCATAATTTAACATTTGTTCCAAAAAGAAATATTAATAGTCCGTGAGTTCTACAATTCGACTTAAAAAACGATGTAGAATGAAAAGCAACATGAACTTTTAATTACTGTGATGGATTTGGTGGAGATTGGTGAAAAGAAGCTAGTGGCAAGGAACTTGATCATTTAACATTCGAGAATTATATTAAAGACTCATTCTTTTATGAATGCAACTATGATTCTTGATATTTAGAAACATTAAATTAAAAAAGAAGCATAGCTTCTTTTTTTTATATAATATAAGCAAAGGAGAAAAATAAATGCCATTTATTAAAAAAACTGAAAGAGAAAAAGATGTTAAAACGACTGAACAAACTTACGGACTTAGAAAATTAATTATTTCTGGCGAAATCATTCTATTAATTGGTTTCATTGTAATGACTTTCTTAAGTATTATGAAATCAAACCCTGAAGATGAAGCAAATATTTGAAACTGATTCAAATATAATATTGAAGGTAAACCTGAAGCTTTAGCTCCAATGGGAATTGGTATGCTTGTTTGAGCTATTGTTGTAGCAGTATTTGGAATTACTTCTTTAATCTTAACTTGAACTCTTAAATCGCCTAAGGCAACTAAGAAAACAATTAACAAACTTAACTCTTCAGCTCTTAGTGGTAAAAGAACTAAAGGTAAAAGAGCAGTTGATGTTACTAGATCTAGAACAACAATTGAAAAGTAATTGTAGAATAAATATTAATATTTAAAAACCCACATTAGTGGGTTTTTATTTGTATAATGAAAATGAGGAAAAGAAATATGAAAAAAATATTATTCCCTTTAATTGTAACATCTATAGCAACTCCACTGGTGTCTATGGTTTCTTGTTCAAATAACAAAACTTATGAATTAGAATGAGATATCAACATGAAACAATATTTTATTGAGAACTTAACAATCAAACCACACGAAACTGTTGTATTTAAAATTCATATAGAACAAATACCAGGTATAGGCAGTGCTGTTCATTTTTGAGATGAAAGTGAGATGGCTTCAGAATCGAATGGTATAAGTAATGCTGATTTTACTAAGGAAAATACATCTATATCAATTAAAAGTGGGCGAAAAACAAAAAGTTATGAATTTATAGGCGTCCAAGGTATTAAGCCTAATTATTCGTATAAAATCATTGATTATGTGCCACAAGTAGAAGATATCATCTATATAACATATAAGTGTGACATTAATAGAAATAATCGCGGCTTGTGATTGACAACAAAATAAAAAGAGATTTTTAATCTCTTTTTATTAAACTGCTGTTTTTTTTACATTTTTCGCAAGTTTTTTAATTTATACTGGTTGACTTGTTGCAACTGCAATAAAACGTTTTTCAGGGGCTTCACCAATCTTATTTACAGCACAATAGAAATGATATAGGATGCCGTCCTTATAAACAATTGATGGTTTGTGGGCATATTTATTTTCCCACTCTTCTGTTGATTCAATTAGAGGGTCTTTAGTTCATGGGGTTCAA
>JAZRVJ010000026.1:0-1223 GCA_045599065.1 Mycoplasmoidaceae bacterium | reverse complement strand
GGTGAGGTCGATTGTTCGAGTCAATTTACTCCCACCATATAATGGGGCCTTAGCTCAGCCTGATAGAGCACCTGATTTGCACTCAGGGGGTCGAGGGTTTGATTCCCTTAGGCTCCACCATTAAATCAAAACTAGGTATTGTATACCTAGTTTTTTATTTTATAATTTATACGGAGATTATATTTATGTCACAAACTAAAGTTGAAAAAATAATGAAAAACAAATTCAACACCTTTACAAAGTTAAGTGTTGGATTTGGTGTATCGTTTGTGTTGGTAGTCGGAATGTGATGTACATTGCTTGCTCTTGAATTATTTGAGATAGTTATGCTTCGTAACCATGAGTATTTAGTATATGTATATTACGCAATCTTCTTCCTAACATCTATTCTTGTTCCAACATGAATAGCAATGTCTGCAGTTAGTGCAATTAACTCAGTTAGTGTTATTCAAATTGACACAAGAAAATACAAGATTAAATTACTTGTTGCCGGCATAGTTTCCATTTTAGGAATAGCTATTGGAGCAATTATTATAGTAATGGGTTTGGTTCAAAGATCTGCAACAGATGAACCAAATTGAACACTAATAAGTGTAGGATCTTGCTTCATGCTTTTAGCATTAGCTGCCATAGTCTTTGGTGTAGTTTGTAACATTATCTCACTAGCTCAATCTAAAAAGAAATAAGGAGTTTAAAATGACTAATTTAGTATTAGATATCACGATTGAAATCCCAAAGGGATCAAAAGTTAAATATGAATATAACAGAGCAACTAAACAAATTGCTGTAGATAGAATTCTATATGGTTCATCTGGTTATCCTCAAAACTATGGTTTCATCAAAGAAGCTTTAGACTGAGATGGTGATGAACTAGATTGTTTAGTTATTGCTGACCAATCTATTGGTACAGGTATAACTGTTCCAACTAGAATCATTGGTGCAATGGAAATGATTGATGATGGTGAAACAGACACTAAATTAATTGGTGTTATTGACTGCGATCCAAGATTTGCTCATATCAAAACATTAAATGATTTAAATACTCATATCTTATTTGAAGTCAAAGATTTCTTCCAAACATATAAGAACTTGCAACACAAGAAAGTTATTGTAAGAAACTTTAAAAACCAAGCATGGGCTATTAAAGAATATAAAGAATGTGTTAGCTTAATGAAGAAATATGGTAAATTACCTAAAAAAGACTTCGTTAAAAAAATGATGAA
>JAZRVJ010000025.1:0-4095 GCA_045599065.1 Mycoplasmoidaceae bacterium | reverse complement strand
GATTAAACGCAAAGAGATTTTTCTTTCCGTTTACTCCGATAAAAACTTTCAAATCATTAAGATTACTATTCTTAATGGCTTTATTAATTGCTCTAAGAGTTGTTTTAAGTTTTGTTTCAATTAACATTGTCCCTTTTAATTTATCCCTATCATTAGGATGAGTAGCTACGATGGTACTTGGATGATATTTTGGACCAGTTGTTGGTTTGCTGTGTGGAGCTATTACAGATACACTAACATTTTTAATTCATGGTGGTGTATGGTTTTGACTCTATGCAATTCAAGAACCAATTGTAGGAATGATAGCAGGACTAATTGGTAGCTTCTATAGATATAGAAAATTTAAAGAGAACAAACATATTACAACCGATTTAGTAGTCAGTCAATTGGTAGTTTTATTGTTTGGTGTGGTGACTTATGTTATCATCCTTGTCTGATTAAAACCCGATTCACATTTTCAAGGATATGATGAACAATATGAAGCGTTCTATAACATTTATAAATGAGTAGCGCTTTCTCTTGTTTTAGCATTCATTATTGTTTATGAAGTTTTGTTTGGTTTAAATATTAAAAAGAAAATTTCAAACAAAAAGTTTAATCAAACCTTAACATTTACTTATACAAGTAGTTGTGTGGTGTTTTTAATTTTGTTATTTAGTTTTGCATTAGGACCAATTACAGTTGTAGAATATCTTAAATTTATAAATGGTACAATGCCATCTGATTACTTAAAATATGGATCAATATTTTATTTAGTACCAAGAGTTGCAGTTGAATGTGTTAAAGTTCCTCTTGAAATTACTGCGTTGTTTGGTGTTGTTTGTTTGTTTGATAAGAAGATTGTAAACATCATAAACAAAACTAATGCGTCTTGAAATACAAAATAAGCCTATAGGCTTATTTTTAATTACTATTTCTATAAGTAATATATAATAAATAAACAAAACACGAGAAAGGTGGTGAATTTTATAATATGCAAAAAGTAATCGTTAAAGATGGCGATTTAAATGACGCTATGAAAAAATTCAGCAGAATTGCTGCCGAAACTCGTAGAGCTGCTCAAGCTCATACTTATTATTTAAGACCAGGTCTTAAAGCAAAAGAAAAATCTAAAAACGCACAAAAGAGAAAATACAAATAATTTACATGAAAAAGTTTTTTAAAACCATTGGTTGAGCTTTATCATGACCTTTTGTAGCAATAGCTTTGGGATTTAACTTATTATCAGTTTATTCTAAAGCCCGTAGATTCAAGAAGAACCCAAAAGATTTGTTCTTAGAGGAAAGATTAAAATCAGTTTACAAACTTTGTAGAAAAGTTGTCTATCTAAAAAGATTAGAAATTATTACAGAAGACTTTGATAAACTTCCAGAAAAACCATTATTGATATTGCCAAACCATAAATCTGATTTGGATATTGTAGCAATCTATATTGCTATATACGAATCAGGCCACATGGGTTTAACAACATTTGTAGCTAAAGCTGAGCTTTACAAAATCAAGCCCGTTAGAAGAGTTATGGAGCTATTGGCTGGTATCTTTATACAACGTGATAATGGTAGAAGTGTTTATGAGGCATATTTAGCTCAAAACCAAAGAATTAAAGACGGTTATTCAATTATTGTGTTCCCAGAAGGAACGAGAGTTAAATCTGATGATTTTGGTGAATTTAAACCAACCGCTTTAAAAGTTGCTATGGAAAATTATATTGCTATTGAACCAGTAGCTATCTATGGAACAATTAATGTTAAACCTAAAGATAAGAGTGGCAAGCACAAGATTTATCTTAAGGCCTTAAAACCAGTTCAACCAAATAAGTACATCAACACTAAACAAGAGTATCTGATGGCAACAATACAAAACGACATTAAGCAAGCTTATGATGAATTAAAAGCAAAAGCCGTGCTTCAGGATAAAAAGTAATTATGATTTATTTAATTTGTGGACAAAACGATGATCAAGAACTATTAGATATTTGTCGTCCTAAAACAATGGACACAAGTTTATGGTCGCATTTCTTGGCCTTTACAAACCATAGAAATGTTTTATATTCATATGATTTCTATACAAAAGCAACAAAACAAATTTTACCCAACAGAGTAAATATCATATTTACTCAACAAAACAAGAAAGGTATTCCACCAATTATGAATGCTATCATTGAAAATAGAATTAACCAAGTTATTTCTATTTATCAAGGAAAGGTTGATGACATTTACATTATTGGTGACAAAGATCTAGTTGATTTGTTTTACAAAGCAGCAGACTATCTCATTGTTTATTCAACAAACGAGCTTCCATCATGCGACTTATCTATTTTTGATGCGATTAACTTCGCTCACTATAACATTTTGAAAAAAGAAGAAGTTAATGGGCACAAAATTGAATATTTTGTTAAGGTTAAAACTACACTAGGACTATAATATGGAAGAACTAAAACTTAAATTATCTGATTTTGATGGTCCTATGGATTTACTTCTAACATTAGTTAGAGAAAATAAAATGGACATTGAGAATTTAAATATTCTTACTATTGCTGATCAATATTTAAAGTTTGTTTATGCTCAACAAAAATTAGAGATCAATGTAGCAAGTGAATACTTATACATTGCTAGTTTGTTGGTTTGATTGAAATCAAAAACAATTTTAAGTTTTACTATTAAGCTTTCTGAAGAAGAGCAAAGCCAAATAGATGCTGAAAGGAAAAAACTAATAAATCAAATTCTACTTTATAAAAAGTATCGTGACTTAGTTCCTAAACTTAATAATTTTTATAGTCAAAGGAATAGTATGTTTTCGAAAGATGCTGACAATGTTGAAGAAGTTATTAAAGCCAACATTGACAAAACAATTTATTCTCTTCCTCGTCAAATTAATTTTGCCGCATTAAAGAAAAGCTATGAAAAAGCATATGAAAAATGAAAACTTAACCTATATAACAATCATAAGATTGTTGTACAAGAAGTTTCTGCTGAAGAAGTTGAAAAAGAAATTTTAGGTATTATTAAAAAATATCATGGTACAAAGAAATATGCTTTGTCGGATTTTTTTATGTTAATTGATGAATCGCACTTTTCAGATCAATATCTTGTAACATGTTTTGTGTGTTTGCTAGACCTAGCAAAAAATGGATTATTAACATTATCACAGGAATCATTTAGTGATGAAATATATATTGGAATTAAATAGGAGTAGCTATGAATAATAAATCAGTAATTGAATCAATTCTATATACAGTTGGTGCAGAGGGTGTAGAACTTGCATCTATTAAGAAAGTTCTTAATATTCCAACTCAAGAAATAAAAGATGCAATTAAAGAAATTGCAACTAAAATGGCAAACGACCCTGATTGTGGTCTTTGCATTAAGATGTTTGGCGAAAGATACTATCTATTAACAAAAGAAGTAAATTTTGAAGCTTTAGCTAAATTAGTAGATGTTAAAGCTAAGAACCCCTTAACTCCAGCTTTATTAGAAACATTAGCTATCATAGCTTACAACCAACCATGTACTAGAACTAAAATTGAGGAAATTAGAAACATTGATCCAACATTCGCAGTTGATAGATTGATAGAGTTAGGCTTGGTAGAAAGTCTTGGAAGAGCTGAAACACCAGGAAATCCATACTTGTATGGAGTTACTCAAAAATTCTTTGAATTATTTGGTATTAAATCAATAAAAGAGTTGCCCGCAATCGAAGACGTTGACTTTAATGTCACTGATGATGACTTAAACTTCTTTGACTCATCAAGATAATAATTTTTAATCTATTTTGTTTAGAAAACCGTCAAAAATGAAAAAATTTCTCCTTTTCTTACTTACTATGTAAGTAAAGGGAGATTTTTCAATTTTTCGCACTAATCCTATTATTTTTATAATATATAATATATAAATTAAATTAAAGGAGCAACCGTAAAAATGAAAAACAATCTATCCTACACTTCAGCTCAAATTAAGAAATTCTCTCAAACTGAATGAGAAGAATTTAGAAAGATTCGTTGAGCACAAAAGCAAGAAACATACAACGACAAGGAAAACATTCCTGAATGATTCTGACCTGCTCAAAAAGAAAAGGACAACGAAATCAGAAGAAAAG
>JAZRVJ010000024.1:0-8421 GCA_045599065.1 Mycoplasmoidaceae bacterium | reverse complement strand
AAATGAGCTGTTATGACTCATTCAAAATTAAAACAATGTTGCATATAAATTATTTATAATTTATATGTATGGCAAATTTAAATAAAATTAAGGGTGAAAGAATGACCTTTGGCGAAAAGGTTGGTTATTCATTCACTGACTGAGGTGGCAACATTTTGTATGTCACCATGACAACCTTAATAATGTATTTCTATACTAATGTTATGGGATTGCCTGCAAACGGTGCAATATCCGCTGCAACGGTTATTCTTATATCTCGTATTGTCAATGCATTATTAGCCTTTGTTTGGGGTTGAGCAATTGACCACAAATGAAAAGTGTATAGTAAATGAGGACAATGTCGTCCATGATTCTTATTCCTTGCTGGTCCATTTGTAGTAACAACATGATTATGTTTTGCTGGACCATTGTTTGGATTATCTGTTCCAATTGGAACAGAACCTACTATGGGCATGTTCTTCTTTGCTTTACTGACATATATTTTCTCATCAGGTGTATGTTATAACGGTTTAGCTGCTGCATTAAATGCAATTGTTACAAACCTTACAAAGAATGATAATGATAGAAGAGTAGCTTCTACATTCAGAATGTTCGGTGGTGGTGCAGGATGATTATTTGCTGCATTAACTACATTTGTATTAACTGGTATTGCTTCTGCATTCTGAGGAACAGATAAAAATGATGCTAGAGCATACTATGTTACAGTAGCAATATGAGCAATAATGGCTCTAATCCTTCTAATTATGGCATTTGTCTTGATTAGAGAAAGAGAGTTTGATTATGCCCAAATGAAGAATGTAACCCTAAAGGATGCATTCAAATCTTTTGGTGGCAACTGAACATGAGGTGTTTTAGTTATTGCTTTCATCATGATGTGAGCAGGATGCTCAACTCGTGATGGTATGATTATGTATTATGCACAATATGTACTAACACAAGATCTGTCTATTGCTGCAGGACAACCGCTAAAAGAGTTTGAGGTAGTTCAAAATGCTGCTAACTTAATGAAAGCAATGTTGATTCCAGCTGCTATCGTTACTCCATTTGTAGCTAAAGCATTTAAAAAGATGAAAGTTAAATCAGATAAATCTGCAACTGTAATCTTTGGAATGGCAACTGGTTTAATTTTTCAAGCTCTTTGTGCTGTAAGCGAACAACAAGCATTGGGTGCTGGAAGATATGCAACATTCTTTACTTTCTGAATTCTTACAGAATTTACAACTAACATTACTATGTCAATGATGTATGGAATGATTGTTGATACTGTAGACTTTGCTGAATATCACAAAGGTATTAAAGCTGCAGGTATGTTATCAGTAACAGCTGCACAAGTATCTAACTCTATAGGTGGTGCTTTCGGTGCTTATGTTCCATTAGCTTTGATGCAAGCCGCTGGATTTGGTATCCAAGGTGGACCTACTGATAAACAAATGCAAACTCCTGAAGTTCTTAGAGCTATTTCATTCAGCTTCAACTACCTACCATGTATCTTCTATGCTGCAACAATTGTTGTAATAGCATTCTACGGTAGATTCATTGAAACTAAACAAGAAAAGATTAGACAAGAATTAGCAGAAAGAAGAAGAAATCCAAAAATTGTTAATCTTGCAGTAAACAAAGCAGTAGCTTAACAATTAATAATTAATGAAATAAAAAGATTTTTCTTTTTATTTTATTTTTTAAGAGATAGAAAAATATGAAATTTATAAATTCAAAATTTGTTAAAGAAGTAGCAGTCATAGCAATGAATATGTACTGTCAAGGGTGAGATGAAAGAAATGGTGGTAACATCTCTTTCTTAATTGATGACAAATACATTAAGCAATATTTTCCTAAAGCAAAAACAATTAGAAAAATAGCTTTGGGCTTTACTGCTGATAAAAATATAAGAAATAAACACTTCTTAGTTACTGGAACAGGAAAATATTTCAAAAATATTATCATAGATCCAGAAACTAATTTAGGATTAGTCAAAATTGACAAATCTGGTAAGTTTGCTCATTTAATATGAGGATTTAAAGATGGTGGTAAATTCACAAGTGAATTCCCTGCTCATATTATGTGTCACTCTCAAAGATTAAAAGTTAATCCTAAAAACCGTGTAATTATTCATACACATCCAACTTATACAATGTGTATGGGTGCTTGCACTAAAGTTAGTGACAAAGAACTAACTAAGCGTTTATGAACAACAAACACTGAAGCAATTGTTGTTTTCCCTGAAGGTGTAGGTGTGCTTCATTGTATGGTTTGTGGTACAAAAGAAATAGGTTTAGCTACAGCTAAAAAAATGAAAGACTTCAGAGTTGTTAGCTGAACTAACCATGGTATCTATGGTTGTGGTAATGACATAGATGAAGCATTTGGTCTAATTGAAACTGTAGAAAAGACAGCTAAAGTCTACATGCTTTCATTAGGACATGTAGTGAATGTAATTCCTGTTAAAGTATTAAAAGGATTATGCAAACTATGAAAACTTAAACCTATGAAAGGAGTGTTTAAGGAGTTAGATGAAATCAAATAATTACATTGCAATTGATTTAGGTGCTTCAAGTGGACGTGTAACTGTATCAGCTAATGGTACATTAGATGAAGTTCACCGTTTTTGCGATTATCTGGTTGCAGAAGATGGACGTTTAACTTGAGACATTAAAAAGATTTGGGAAAATGTTTTACTTGGCTTAAAAATGGCCATCAAGAAATATCCAAAGGTTAATTCCCTTGCAATTGACTCTTGAGGGGTTGATTATGTCTTATTAAATGAAGATAAGATAATTTCACCAGTTTATGCATATAGAGACCAAAGAACTGCAGAAACATTTAATGAAATTAAAAATGTTATCTCTTATGCAGATCTTTATCAAATCACTGGTATGCAAAATAACCAAATCAACACTGTTTATCAATTAATGAGTGATAACAAGAATAAACGTTTAGATCATGCTACCGATTTCTTGTTTATTCCTGAATATTTAACTTATTTATTAACAGGTAAGAAAGTACATGAATATACAATGGCTTGTACTTCAGGTTTAATTGATCTAAAAACAAATAAATATAGTCAAGAGTTAATTGAAAAATTAGGTTTACCTAAACATCTATTTAATAACTTAGTTAAACCTGGTTATGTTGTTGGAAATCTAAAACCAGAAGTAGCTAAAGAAATTGGAGTTGATATTCCTGTAGTAATGGCTGCTACTCATGATACAGCTAGTGCATTTTATGCAATAGAAGCTGATTTTGATACAGTTATTATCTCTAGTGGTACATGATCATTAGTAGGTGTTAAACTACAAAAAGGCCATGTTTCTCCACTAGGATTAGAAAATAACTTCTCTAATGAAGGAAGTGTTAACTTCATGGGCTATATTAAGAATGTTATGGGTCTTTGATTATTTAATGAAACAAAGAAACACCATAACTATGGTTATGACGAAATTGATGAGATTGCTTTAAAGTCTACCTACAATGAAGTCTTTGATGTTAACCACCCTACACTACTATCACCAAAGAATATGATCGAAGCTATTAAATTATTGCTGCCAGCAGATAAGCAGCCACAAACAGACGGTGATTTGTATCGAACTATCTTCCGTTCTTTAGCAACAGCTTATAGAGATGTTTGTGATACATTAGAAAAGATTCTTGAACAACCATATAAAAAGATATGCGTTGCAGGTGGTGGGGCTAAAAATAAAGCCCTGAACAAATTCACAGAGGAAATTAGTGGCCGTAAAGTTATAGCCATTCCTATGGAAGCAACCATTATGGGAAACCTAAAGGTTCAAGAAAATATAAAGAAATAAAAGTTCAAAAGGAGTATATATGAGAACTGAAATTAAAAAAGCTTATGCCAAATTTGGCATCGATCCAGCTGAAGCAATGAGAAAACTTGCTAAAGTAAAAATTAGTTTACACATTTGACAATTTGATGATGTACTAGGTTTTGAAAATGCTGGTTCCCTTACTGGTGGTATCCAAGCTACTGGTAATTACCCAGGACGTGCTAGAAACTTTAATGAAATGAAAATGGACATTGATGAAGCACTTAGACACATTCCAGGTAAGAAGAAACTAAATTTACATGCAATGTATCAAACAGGTAAGGTTGTTGATCGTGCTAATATTGGTCCAAGACAATTCAAAGCATGAGTTGAATATGCAAAGAAACGTCATTTAGGCCTAGATATGAACCCAACATATTTCTCTTCACCTATGTGTAAAGATAATATGTCATTATCTTCACCAGATAAAAAGGTAAGAGATTATTGAATTAAACACACTATCAATTCAATTAAGGTTACAGAATACTTTGCAAAGGAATTAAAACAAAAAGCATTATGTAACATTTGAATTCCTGATGGTCTAAAAGATGTTCCGGCAGATAGAATTGGACCAAGACAAAGACTTGCTGAATCATTAGATAAAGCTCTAAAAGGTTACAAGTACAACAAAAAGATTATGGATGTATCTGTTGAATCTAAATTATTTGGCATTGGTCTAGAATCATATACAACAGGTAGCAACGAATTCTATATGAATTATGCTGCTAAACATAATGTATTATGTTTATTAGATACAGGACATTTCCATCCAACTGAAAATGTTGCAGATAAGATTTCATCATTATTAACATTCTATCCATCTATTGCTTTCCACGTATCACGTCCAGTTAGATGAGACTCTGATCACGTATTAAGATTAAATGATGACTTACAAGATGTAGCTAATGAATTAGTTAAATGTGATGCTTTAAATAGAGCTTACATTGGTCTTGACTACTTTGATGCTTCAATTAATCGTGTAGCAGCAATGGTAATTGGTGCAAGAAACATGGAAAAAGCTTTGTTAATTGCTTTATTAACACCATGAAAGCTATTAAAGCAATTACAAGACAAATCAGATTTCACTAAACTATTAGCTATTCAAGAAGAAATTAAAACTCTTCCTTGAGGCGAAGTTTGAGATGAATACTGCAAGAAGCAAAAAGTTAGTCTTGAATCAAACTGATTAGATAGAGTACTTAAATACGAAAAGAAAGTATTATCTAAACGTAAATAATAAAAAAGAGCTTAATGCTCTTTTTTTAATTAAAAAAATATAATCAAGTTGAGGATACTATTATGAAAAAAATATGACTAAAATCTATATGTTTAACATCATCACTTTCTGTGCTTCCACTATTTTCTTGTGGACAAAACATTAAGCAAAGTGATATTACAACAAATATTGAAGCTCCATTTTTTGCTAACTTACAAGATATTTGTTTCAATAATCAATTAAAACAAGACGGTTTGTGAAAACAAATTGTTCAAGTTTTTAGAGACCATGAAGATACAGATGAAAATGCTGGAGCCAACTGACGTGGTGAGTTTTGGGGTAAGATGATGCGTGGGGGTGTCTTGTGCTATAAATATTCGCATGATGAAAATTTATATAAAGAACTAAAAACATCAGTTGAAGATATTCTAGAAGCGCAAACAGAAGATGTTGATGGTAGAATTTCCACTTATCATCCAACAAAAGAATTTAAGGATTGAGATATGTGAGGTAGAAAATATGTCATGACTGGTTTACTACACTTCTATGATATCTGCAAGGAAGAAGAGTTTAAAGAGCAAATAATTGAAGGGCTTAAAAAACATGCTGATTATATTCTTAAGTATATAGGACCTGGTAAAATAGATATTACTCATACTGGTTTTGATCAATGAAGAGGCCTAAACTCATGTACTATCCTAGAACCTATGGTTAATCTATATGAAGTAACGCATGAAAAAAGATATTTAGATTTTGCTACTTACATCATAAACACCGGAGGTTCTTTTGATGGAAATATGATTGATGCTGCAAAAGCTAATTTAAATCCAATAGATTTTCCTGTTAGAAAAGCTTATGAATCTATGTCATTCTTTGAAGGTGTATACCGTTATGGTAAGGTCGTATGAGATAAAAGCTTAATTAAAGCAGCTCTAAATTACTTTAATAAAATAGCTAAAGAAGAAATAACAGTTATTGGTTCTGGTGGCTATGAAGAAGAGCAATGACATGCTGGTAATGTAAGTCAAACAACAAGTCATACTGGACAAGGTTGACCATTACGTTGGGGTAATGAAACATGTGTTACAGTTACATGAATGAGAATTTTAAATATCTTATATGAAGAAACACATGATATTAAATACTATGAACAATTTGAAACTTCTGCTTTAAATGCCTTCTTAGGGGCTTTAAATGTTGATAATCAAAAAATTAGATGATATAACCCATATAAAAAAGAAGATACTTTTGTAGCTAATTTCCCTTTTGATACATATTCACCTATATGCTGTGAGCCACGAGGTATAGATGCGGGTGGTGTTGTTAAGTTCCTTAAGCCTGCTACTGGATTTGAAACATATGGTTGCTGTCAATGTAATGCACCAGCATCTGTTGGGCTAATGGGGATGAATGCCTGTCGTGCATTTGGTAATAAATGATATTTAAATGAATACTATAAAGGTGTCTATAGTAGTGATAGAACTATATTAAAAATTGATGGTGATTATGACACTAAAGGTAACGCAGATATAACTATTCAATCAAAAAGCGACGAGAAACTAATATTAAGAATACCATCATGGTCTAATGAACCTACTATTACTATTAACGGCGAGAAAAAAACTGTTGCTCCAGGTAAATATTTTGAGGCAGGTACATTAAAAAACATTAAAACTATCGCTGTTTCATTCAATCCAAAGCCGGTGCTACATAGAATTCATGATAAAGTTTATTTTACTTATGGTCCTCATGTTTTAGCATTTGATCAATATCATAATACTTTCTTACAAGGCGATGATATTGTTCCTATGAGAGATATCCAAATTAGAGATCTTGATACTAATAATTTAACTAAAGAAACAGCCGAGTCTGATGAAATAGTTAGATTTAGTATCAATTATAAGGATGGTTCTAAAAAGATAATACTAACAAACTATTCATCAGCTGGAAGACATGCATACATATATGAAAACCCAACCACTTGTATGGTTAATATCTTCTTCAAATGCGACTTCCCAAAAGAAAACTAGAGGTTAACCTCTAGTTTTTTCTTCTTTTCTTTTTACAAGTTGTGTTATTAGTCAAATAGTTCCTATTAAAAGAAATGAACTTCCTAAAGCAATAAGAATAATATCTAATGTTGGGACTTCAATTATTTCTTGTTTGAACCAATTTATTAATCCAGCAATAAGCATTCCTAATCCTGCACCCATGATAGAAATAGCATATACAATATGACTGAGCTTCCTATGCTTTATACGTTTTAATTCTTTTTCGTTATTATTTCTTTCTTCCATTGTTTTTGCTTCCTTATTTTTATATTATAAAAAACTAGAGATTCTATTCTCTAGTTTTACTAATTTGTTTCTTCTTTATTGGTTTATACCAGCTAATAATAGCAAGAACACAAGAAGACATCATGCAGATATATGAAGCAAAAGTTGATCAGCAATTAAAAGCTTCAGGACTTAAAGGACTAATTTGTCCTGTTGTCGCAGTTAATGCTCATGTGACAGCTGTAGTAGCATCACATGCTATATATAGTCATCAAATAAATTGATAGCCCTTAATCATTGGAACAATGTTAGCTAATACAAACATTAAACTGAATGATTCAAAAAGTCTAATAGGATAAGATTTTGGCTCAGTTTGACTACCACCTGACCAGAACTTATAGAATCATTCAAACTTTTCCATTCATGCTCATAAAAAAGATAAGCCTATAAATATAGCTACATAAACTAAAACTATTCATAGTTTTACTTCTTTAGGTTTAATCTTTCCTACATCATTAGAATTGCGTGTTCACATAATTAACGTAATTATTCTTGTAATGATGTTGCATCCTTGCATAATCATTAAACCATATAAATTTTGTTTTCATGATATAGCAAGCAAAAATGCACCAGCAATTATGCCAAGTAATGGACAAATAATTCTTTTTTGTGAGCCAGCATAAATAAACATAATTAAAAGAATTGATGAAAACAATGTTAATCAAGTAATCCAATTTGTTAATGCTTCATTAAATAATGAAACTTGAACAATAAAAATAACTAAACAGATACCACAACCTGTTCATAAAAATATATGTTCAAGTTTAGACATATCTTTAAAGAAATTTTGTTTTTGCACAAAATCAGAAAAATTTTTTGCTTTCATTATTTAATAATTATAAAAGAAAAAGTTAGAAGAAAGAGTCTCTGATTTGCTCATTAAAATAGCAACTATCTTTTTTTGTCTCACTTAAGGCTTACCTTAAACTCCGTGGTGTTTAACCTTAGTATCTAAAATGCTTACATTATTAATCTTACTTTTATAAATATATAATATTTATATGAAAAGAAAAAAGTTAGCTAAAATTGGTGCAATAGGTGCAGT
>JAZRVJ010000023.1:0-1257 GCA_045599065.1 Mycoplasmoidaceae bacterium | reverse complement strand
TCATTTCATATTTATTTTATGCTCATTTTTTTTTAATTTTAAATAAAAAAAATTGTTAATCGAGAAATAAAAAAAGTCTTTTTGGACTTTCTCATTTTTTTCATTAGAAGAAGTTGTCGTTAGGTAGATTGACTTATCCATTTTCGAATGTTCTCATTTATTAACCAGCTTTTCCTACAATGGATACTTTACCATCTAATCCAATTTATACTGTTTCTTTCTTTTCGAAGAAGTCATCACCAGGTAAGTATTTCTTTTTCTTTGAAATCTTGAAATCTAATTTTTTATTTTTAGCATCTTCTTAGTAGGGCCTCAAGAACTTCTCATGGTCATCTAAGGATGGTCTCTTGTTTTCATCTTCTATTAAGCAGGATTAAACGAAATCACGATATTATTGAGAGTATTTGTTCTTGTCCATTGAGTCTAATCTGGATTAAATGGCACCTTCTTTCAACTTTGGAACATCCCAATCATAATAGTCATCTAAAGTTGTGCCAGTAGAACCACATAGCATAGTCATTCCTAATCCCCAAACATCTTCTTTATTAGGGTCGAATGATGGTGAAACCTTTCTTTATTACATTTAAGATAATAAAGTAGGAGATAATGGAACTTTAACATTTCTGTTATAAAGCATTCTTTGATAGCTGTTTTAATTGAAATGAACTAATCCGTTATCGATCAAAGACACATTTTTATCTGAGTTTAATAAAATGGTGGATGGCTATATATTATTATGATATTATCCACCTTCTCTTCCTAAGGCGATATCAGCATTAATTATGGAATTGCCCATATACCACATTTCACTTTCTGAAAATCCGTTTTAGTCTCCTGATAGATTTTTGGCTTATATTTCCTTTTCAAAGTTGTTGTCTTAATAGTCATAGACTAAGATATGTTTGTGGAAGGTTGAAGTTAATTATTTGTCTTCTTCAACAGTGTAATTTCTGCATGTTGATAAGTTATCTTATTTAACACTCTATCTTGATTTCAATTACTAAGCAAAATTTTCCTCTTCGGTTAAACTGTTAGTCCATTATTCCTTCATAATAACCATATCTGAAGGGTCATTGATGTTGTGATAATAAGTGACCTCACCAAACCTTGGATCTATCTCTGTTCCGTGCTTGACATATTTAGATTTGAAATCTTCAAACTCTTGTGATTAGCTATTTCCCATTTATTAATTGAATTAAAAAGCCGAATTAATGCTTATTTTTTTTTAATAAATTTTTAATTTAAAATTAAAAAATA
>JAZRVJ010000022.1:0-21635 GCA_045599065.1 Mycoplasmoidaceae bacterium | reverse complement strand
AAGACAAGGACCGATGTATGATTTCAACTTCCAAACTATATCACAATTAATTACGTGCTTTGCAATCATTGCACTTTGTGCAATTTACTTTATTTTGAACACAAAACAAATCAAAATTAGAATGACTAAAAAGCAAATATTAGGATGTAATATTTCAATTTTATCTTTAGCATCGCTTGCCTATATAGCATATATAGTAATAAGTTTTCTAAATAATAGGTAAATATTTTCAATTAAAAAAATATAATATATGAATTAACAATGATACACTTTTTTGAGACAAATTTCCCTGCAGCTATATCAATTTTTTTAATTGGAGCAGTTGTTGCTGCTGTTTTGGCTACAGCTATGACTAAGTCAGCAGTTTGTCTTAAACTAAAAGCTAAGTTATCTGATGGAATAGTTGGTGGTATCTTATTAGGTGTTATTACATCTATACCTGAATTAATAACAGGAATACAAGCTGTAACTGAATATGCCAAAGGCACATATAGTTCTTGTGGTATATTTGGTGATGCTGTTGGATCAGACATGTTTTGTCTATTCATTTTAGGAATTGTCCTAATATCATGTGTTGCTATCTTTGTTAGACGTGAAGTTAACCAAGTTAACACATTCACTATTGCTTTTGTCGGTTTAGGAACTGTTTTCTGCTTATTAGCAGGTATATTTGACAATGGTGGAATAATCTATGAAAGCGGAAGTCCAGTTGTTTGACATGGATTTAACTTATTCAGTATATTTATTTTATTCAGCTATGCTGCCTCAGTTTTCTTTATGCTATTTGGATCTAGAGTTAAACCAAAAGCAGTTGTATTAAAGGGCGCTGAAGCTCAAGTTGTTTTGCCAACTGAACAAAAATCTAAGAGATTATGATTTGATAAATTACCTCTATGAGCAATAATTACATTGTTTGTGTTGTTTGCTCTCCTTTTAACAGGATGTTCAGTTATTCTAGCTGCTAGTTGTGATGGACTAATTGTTCATTGAGAAATTCCACCTACATTTGGCAGATCCTTGCTTTTAGGTGTTGCTACGTCTTTGCCTGAACTAATTAGTTTAATTAGTTTGGCTATGGATAAAGAATACAACATGTGTATTGATTCAATGGCTGGTAGCTGTGGATTTAACTTAACAATATTATTTGTTTGTAACATTGTTTATGCAATTATGTTCAATCCATCAAATCCTGGACATATGTATAGTCTAGATGCTGCTACTGGTGTCGAATTAACACTATTCTTGATTGAAATAATTTTCCTAATTATTTATCTTGTTGTCAACTCTCAAAGTATTAAGCAATACTTGACTAAGAAGCAAGCCATTTCAATAAACAGTGTTATGCTTTCGTTTGTTATACTGACATACGTCATCTATTTAATATTAGGGTTTGTGACCCCACAATAAAAAAAGACCATAAGGTCTTTTATTTTTTGTCTAGACAAGATTTTATCTTATAAAGCAAGATAGCTGTCGCTGCAGACACATTAAGCGATTGTGTTTTTCCTTTTGATTCAATGTAAACTTTGAAATCAGAATTTTTTATAACAAGCGGCGAGATACCTTTGTTTTCATTACCAACAATGATAACAACTTTACCAGAGAACTTAATATCATTAAGTTTATGAGCTGTTGCATCTAAACAACTTGCATAAATTCAATAACCATGTTCTTTTAGTTTTTTTATAGTGTCATTTAAATTAGTTACTTTTAGCATTTTAACATTAGATATAGCACCTGCTGATGTTTTAATTACTGCAGGTGTAATTTGGCATTGATTATCTTTTTTGTAGATAATCGCATCTACACCAATTGACTCAGCAGATCTAATGATTGCACCAAAGTTTTGTGGATCTTCTACGCCATCAAGCATTAATACAATTGAAGATGATTGATTAGCTACACCTTGAAAGAATGTATTCAAATCCTCTGTTTTGATTTCATCAACATAACCAATAGCAAATTGATGATTAGCACCTTTTGCAACATTATCGTAGAATGATTTATCGTTGCAAACTTTAACATCTTTCAAATAGTTTTTTACTTTAGTGAAGAAAACTTTGTCTTTATCGCTAATAGTTGCTTTTAACAACGTTTTATTGTTAATAGCATCTAATATTGCTTTTTTTCCAATAATTAATTGCATTATAACAATCCTTTTTCTTGAAGCTCTTTTCTAGTCTTGTCAACAACTTCATAGTTTTTAGCATCTATAGCAGCCTTTCATTTCTTAATAAGTTCTAGGTTTGATTTGTGATCAAATTTATCTCATACAATACCTAAAATATTTAATTCTTCAACAATAATGTTGAAAAGTTCATTTGCTTTATCTCATTCTTTTGTTCTAATATTTGTATTAAGCATTTTAATTTGACTTAAAACTTCAGTAATAGCATTTGGTAAATTTAAGTCATCTGCCAATGACTCATTAAATTTTTCAGATAAATTAGCTTTTGCTAAAGCAAACTTATCATTAGCTAATAAATATGTTTGAGCAACAGACAACGAAGCAACTATCTTTTTAATTTCTGTATTTGCTTCTTCTAACATAATTTTAGAAAAGTTAATTGGATGTTGATATTTTGTTTTGTAGAAGAATCATCTTAATCCATTAGCATTGTCTTTTGTAACAATATCCTTGACAAGAATGAAGTTACCTAATGATTTAGCCATTTTAACTCCATCAACATTAACATGTCCAACATGCATTCAAATGTCTGCTATATCTCTCTTGTATAGAGCATAGTTTTGTGCATTTTCATTTTCATGATGAGGGAATTTTAAATCTACACCACCACCGTGAATAGTTACATGATCACCAATTAGTAAATTAATTAAGACACAACACTCTGTATGTCATCCAGGTCTACCTTCAGACCAAGGTGATTTTCATTTAATTCCCACATCAGTCTTTTTTCATAAAGCAAAGTCTAAAGGGAATTTCTTATTTTCTTTATTTTCTTTTCTTGCTCCATCTAATAGTTCATCTATATTTTTATGAGATACATGACCATAATTGTTTAATTTTTGAATATCAAAGTAAACATCACCATCAGCAACATATGCTGAACCATTATCGATTTGTTTTTGTACATAGTCAATAATGTCTTGAATATGATCAGAAACCTTAGGCATAGTTAAATCTTTTATGTTTAAAATTTTGAATAGATCTATGTATGCATTGTAATATCTTGTTGAAAGTTCTTTTTCAGTAACTTTTTCCTTAATAGCAGCATTAATGATCTTGTCATCAACATCTGTGATGTTGTGAACAAACGTTACTTGTTTTCCAATTTTTTCTAGATAACGATATAAAACATCAAAAGTTATAAGGGGTCTAACATTACCAATGTGAACATAATTGTAAACTGTTGGTCCACAGTTATAAATTGTGATTTTCTTATCACCTAATTCATGTTTAACATTATCACTTGAACTTAATATTTTCATATTTAACCTCTTATTATCATATCTTATCTTTAATGATTGGAATATTTAATTCCTTTGCCTTTTTATATTTACTAGAAGTGAAATCATTAGCAATTAGATAATCAATGTTTTTACTAACCGACCCAAAGAAATGAGCATCATATTTTTCTTCCATTATCCTAATGATTTCATTTCTAGGAATATCAAACGAGCCTGTAATCACAAAGTTCTTTTGGTAGTATGGACTATTAGTATCATACTTGTGTTTAATCATCTTTGTATTAACACCAACATCTTTTAATTTTGAAATTAATTGTTTATTTGCTTCAACCTTAAAGAAGTCAACAATTGATGTTGCTACAGTTTCACCAACATCATTAATTTGAATTAATGATTCTAGATTAGCAGAAGCCAAGTTATCTAATGATTGATATGTTTCAGCTAGTACTTTTGCAGTAATTGCGCCAACATGTCTAATTCCCAGACCATAAATTAACTTATCTAAATTTGATTTCTTAGAATTTTCTATTGATGTGATTAAATGCTCAAACATTTTATCTTTAATATGTAGATCGGCTTGAGTAATTAATTCTTTTTTATCTTTTAGATAATACAAATCAATAATATTTCTAACAGCATTGATATCTCATAGTTTTTCTAAAATTTTATTACTTAATCCATCAATGTTCATTGCATCTCTATCTGCAAAGTGAACAATGTTTAATAATACTCTTGCAGGACAATCAATGTTTACACAGTATTGATCTACTTCACCTTCGACTTTTTCTAGTTTGCTTCCGCAAATTGGACAATTAGTAGGAGGAATAAAAGCTTTAGCTTTATTGTCTCTCTTTTTAAGATTTGGTCCAATTACCTTAGGGATGATTTCTCCAGCCTTAAAGATTTGAACTGTATCACCAATTCTAATATCTTTTGCAGCAATATATTCTGCATTGTGCAATGTTGCAGCAGAAATTGTCGAACCATCTAATAACACTGGAGATAAATGTGCGACATAATTTATTCTTCCGGTTCTTCCTACTGTTGTTTCAATAGATTCAAGTTTGGTTTCAACAACATTAGGAGGGAATTTATAAGCAATTGCCCATTTAGGGAATTTAGATGTAAAACCTATTTTGTCATATCAACTAAAGTTATTAACTTTAACCACAACACCATCAATAGGAAAATCTAAGTTACCTTTTGTTTGTGTAATTTTATCAATAACTTTAATTACTTCTTCAATACCGTTGCAAACAGTTATTCCAGGAGCAACATTGAATTTATTGTCTTTTAAGAATTTAATTACTTCTTCTTGTTTATTTAAACCAAACTCTTTTTCATTAGGTATTTGATAGCAAAACATAGTAAGATTACGCTTAGCTGTAATCTTAGGATCTAATTGTCTTAGACTTCCGCTGGCTGCATTTCTGCAGTTAGCAAATTTCTTTTCTTCATCATCAATTTGATCATTAATCTTTTTAAATTGAGATTTAGTTAAAAAGACTTCTCCTCTAATTTCAATATCATCTTGTAAACCAATAGAAAGAGGAATTGATTTAATTGTTTTAACATTGGCTGTTACATCTTCACCAATGACACCATCACCTCTTGTTGCACCAGATATTAACTTACCATCAGCATAAATTAAGCTCATGCTTAATCCATCTATTTTTGGCTCAACACAATAAACTATTTCTTCGTTCGAACCAATAGCTTTTTTAATATCTCTATCAAATTTTCTCATTTCATCAGGTGAGAAAGCATTAGCCAAAGACATCATTCTTGTCTTGTGTTGGAATTTTTTAAGTTTAGTTGAAGCTTTTCCCCCAACTCTTTGACTTGGAGAATCTGAAGTTAATAATTCTGGATATTGAGTTTCTAATTCAATAAGTTGTCTTAAAGTGATGTCGTATTCTTCATCACTCACAGACGGTTTGTTATAAACATAATACTCTTCATTTCATTTGTTAAGAAGAGTTTTTAACTTATTTATTCGATCTTTTATGTTTTGCATAATATAAAAATAGTATAAAAATTATACCTAATTTTTATACTAAATACCCAATTAATACCAGTTATAAGCTCATTTTTGCAAAGGATTTATTTTTGCATTTCCGTTAATTTCTAACATGAAAACTAGCAAAGGAATAACTAAAAACATATTCAAGTTTATAGTATTCAATGTTAAACTATTACTCTTTTTTAGAATGTGAACAACCAACGGATCACAGAATAAAAATGCAGTTACAACCGCCAATTTAAGAGCACTGTCAGTTTTAGTTAAAGTGTGAAATTTAGCCTTTTTAACACTTCTTAAAACAATAAAAGCAATAATTATTCCAACAAAGAAAGCGTATAAAACTGTGTTAATTATGGCAATTGATACACCTGTATCAATGTTAAATTTTCACATATATTGATATGTAAAAGTTAAGAAATCTTTGTAATTAATTTTTGAAGGATCTCATTTGTAAACTTCTTGAAAAATGAAGAAATTAGCAACCAAAATTAAAGCAATAATTAACCCTAAAAATGTATAAACAATTTTGCCAGAATGGGTAGAAATTCCTCTTGCCAATTTTGTCTCTCATGCAGGCGTTCCAATCTTGTAATAAATAGACAAAATTATTATCATTAATGCAAGGTAAAATGCTTGCATCAAACCAATTAATCAATATGTATATATTGATAATAGACCAAAGACACAAACTAACAATGGTCAGCCCAAACAAATGACATAATTTATTGAATTTTCTTTGTTTCTAATTGATCAATAAATTGTGAACAATCATAATCCGATGATAACAAAATATGATGATGAAGAGCTACCCAACATTGCAAGCATTGTTATAGTTAAAAACGCTAGTTTAAAACGACCATAAGTTTGGGCTTGAAGTAAGATTAAAACAAACACCATTAGTTCAAGCATTAGTCAAGTTTCTGGAACCGCATATGACTCGATAAAAGCTTGTGTTATGACAACATTTAGTAATACTATTACTAAAGCAAAAATTAATCTAGGACCTGACTTAAAACTATTTGTTAGTCATTGCACAAGACACCCAACTATTATGCTTGCGCAAATTGTTCAAGATCAGTTACAAAAATTAATAGCTTTTTCAACACCATCTATCTTAAAAATTTGAATTCAAAATATATTCAAAATATTGTTTGCACAGAAGTTAGAAACAACATCAGTTTCATCTGTTCCAAATCAGATAGGACTTTTAATATCTAGAGTGATGTTTTCAATCGTTGTTATTCAATATTTACCAAACTCAGATTGAAAATCTCTAAAACATAAAAAACTAATAACTAATGTAATACCAACACCTAATAAAAAGAAGAGGATTTTTCTTCAATCAAAATTTGCTCTTATATATATAAATCTCCAATTAGTAATGTAAGCAGCAACTAAAAAACCTTGAATTACTCCAAAGACAATTCCATAAACTAAAACACTAACTTTTCCTGCATACAACCATGTGGAAACAATATATGTAAGAACAAGTAAAACAAAAAAGCCAATAATAGTGTTAAAGCAACTATTACTACTTATTTTGAATCTTTTAATTATTCTTCCTAAAAAGAAAGCGTTAATTAAATAGACAAGAGGAACAACAAATATTGCTGCTATCATGGAAATATTATAAAAAAATAAAAGTAGGTAAAACCTACTTTTTTAAATGGAGCAGATGACGAGAATCAAACTCGCGTATCGACCTTGGCAAGGTCGCATTCTATCATTGAATTACATCTGCATTCGCGTTCTTTAATTATACAAACAAAAAGGTATAAAAAAATATTTTTCACATTTTTATATAGTTTTAATATATAATAAACAAACTTATGTATTATTTTATAGTAAAAAATAATATATAGATATTATTTAGGGGCAGGAGAATTATATGGCAAAAGAAACAAGATTTGTGGAAAAAAAGATCGCAAACCTAGTTACTAGACGTGACTATTCAAAGCAACAAATTGACTTTGAAGAACCAGACCTATTAGCCATCCAAAGAGAATCTTACAAAGAATTCTTGGAAGATGAAGAAAAAGGTGTTAAAGGTTTAATTGCGAGTTATTTCCCAATCAGACACACCAAGAATAATACTCATGAAGTTGTATTCTTAGGTGCTAAGCTTGAAAAAGAGGGAGCTTATACTGAACAAGAAGCAAGATATGAAGGCAAAACATTTGAAAGACCTTTATATGTTGATTTAGCTTTAAAGAATAACGAAACTGGTGAAGTTAAGAGGGTTCAAAAAAGAAAAACTAAAGCTAATGCAGCTAAAGCTGAAAAAGAAAATCATGATGGTATTTTCTTTGCAAACATTCCAATGATGACTAGCAACGGAACTTTCATCATCAACGGTATTGAAAAGTTCGTTATTTCACAAACAGTAAGATCACCAGGAGCTTATGTTCTTTCTAAGAGTCAAATTAAATTAGGCGGAAAGAAAAAAGTTGTTGAAGGATATGTTTGTGAAATGTTCCCTAACAAGGGAACTATGATGAACTTCTGAATTGATGATAGAAAAATGGACAACCCTATTTTAAGAGTTGTCGCAAGAAATTCATCAGGTGAAAACGCTGTAACATTCTCTGCTACACAATTATTAAAAGCCTTTGGCTTAAAACAAAGTGTTATTGAAGAAATCTTTGGTGATTCTGAAGTTATTGCTAAAACTCTTGCTGCTGATAAGATTGCAAAATCATTCAGTTCTAAATTTGAAGGTTGCTACCATCACGATGTAATTGGTGATAATGCAACTATCAACACAATTAGAAAAGATGTTGATAAAGAATATACAAAACTTTTAAATGCTAATATTGCTGCCGCAGGTGAAGGTAAAGTTCCCGCTAAACCAAACAAAAAAGATATGAAGACAACTGGTTTACCAATTGATAGAAAGATTCGTGAACTAGTTTGGGATTGAAATGAACTTGAAAGAGCTAAAGCTGAAATTGACAAGCAATTAGAAGCTGACCCTAAAAACTCTGCAATCAAATCTAAACAAATCGAAATTATCAAGAAGATTAGAGCCGCTAAGGAAGATATCATTACAGAAAAAGCAGCAATGGATATCATAAACCTATTAGGTTTAAGTAAACGTCCAACTGAACAATTATCAACAGAATATGATGACTTCTGTTACCAAGACTACTTAATTAGACACTTTATGACTAAGAAGTCTTTTGATATTGCTTCTGCAGGTAGAACAAAATTAAATCAAAAACTTCGTGTAACTGAAAGACTTTACCAAAAAGTTTTAGCTAATGACATTTTAACTAAGAAGGGAAAAGTCTTCTTAAAGAAGGGAACACTAATCACTAAGAAAGAAATTGACGAAATTAAACAAGCAATTTCTGCTGGCGAATTAGCAATTAGCAAAACAATTTCTATCTTTGGTGACAAACCATCTGAATTTGTAAAAGCTAAGAAAAATAAAATTGAAAGAGAAATGACAATTGAGACAATTGACATTTTCCCTGACAACCACATTTGAGATGAAGGTTCTATTAACATTATTGGTATTAGTCCAACATCTACAGCTGAAACATTATTATTAAGCGATATCATTGCGATGATATCTTATGCTATCAACTTACCACACAACATTGGTAACTATGATGACATTGATCATTTAGGTAATAAGAGATTAAGATTAATTTCTGAACAATTCTTAAATAAACTAAATGCTGGTATGGGACGTGTTCAAAAACACATTCTTGAAAAATTAGCAAGTTTATCAACACCTACAATGAATGATGAACAAAAAGCTAAGAAGTCAAGAGCAGGAATTAAAGGTATTGTTAATACAAAACCCTTCCAACAAGTTGTTAAAGCATTCTTTAACTCTTACCAATTAACTCAATTCATTGACCAACAAAACCCTCTATCTGAATTAACTAACAAACGTAGAATTTCAGCTATGGGTGATGGTGGTATTAGAAGAGAAGACCCTAACTTAAACATCCGTGATGTTCACTATAGTCACTATGGTCGTATCTGTCCAATTGAAACACCAGAAGGTATGAACATCGGTTTAATCATGTCTTTAGCAAGTTTTGCTAAAGTTGATAGAAACGGTTTCATTGTTTCTCCATACTACATTGTTGAAGATGGTGTTATCACAAACAAGATCAGATGATTAAACGCTGCTCAAGAAGACGAATACATTATTGGTGAATCTTCTATTCCTCATGATGAAGATGGAAAAATTACTCAAAAAACAAAAGTTGTTGGACGTTATAGAGGAATGCAAGAGCTTTATAATGCAAAAGAAATTAACTACATTGATGTTAACCCAAGACAAGTAGTTTCTATTGCGGCTTCAACAATTCCATTCCTAGAAAATGACGATACAGCAAGAGCCCTAATGGGATCTAACATGCAACGTCAAGCTCTTCCATTATTAAAACCATATGCACCTCTAGTAGGTACAGGAGCAGAATATAAGATTGCTCATGACTCTGGTTTAAACATCTTAGCAAAAGATGATGGTGAAGTTACTGCTGTTGATGGTAAACACATTATTGTTAAATCAAAAGATGGTAACGATCATTATGATTTAGTTAAATATCGTAAGACTAACCAATCTACATGTAATAACCAATTACCTATTGTAGAAGTTGGGCAAAAAGTTAAGAAGGGCCAAGTAATTGCTGATGGACCTGCAATGTTCAACGGTGAATTAGCAATTGGTAGAAACCCAATAATTGCTTATACAACTTGACATGGTTACAACTTCGAAGATGCTATCGTTATTTCTAAACGTTTAGTACAAGATGATTGATATACATCAATCTCAATTGAAGAATATGAATGTAAATGTTCAAGAATTACTAAGCTAAATGCTGACGAAGAAATTACACGTGATTTACCAAACGTATCAGAAGATGTAAAAACATACCTTGATGAAGATGGTATTATCATGGTTGGTGCTGAAGTTAAAGAAGGTGATATTCTAGTTGGTAGAATTTCTCCTAAGGGTACAACCGATTACTCGCCAGAAGAAAAATTATTGAATGCAATCTTTGGTAACAAATCTCATGGTTATAAAGATTCATCTTTAAAAGTTCCTCACGGTGGTGAAGGTACTGTTATTGGCATTAAGAGATTTACTAGCAAAGACGGACACTTATTTGATGATGAAACAATTGAAGTAATCAAAGTTTATATTGCACAAAAACGTAAACTACAAATTGGTGACAAGATGTCTGGTAGACATGGTAACAAAGGTACAATCTCTAAAATTGTTCCAGTAGAAGATATGCCACATCTACCTGATGGAACACCAGTTGATATTTTACTATCGCCTCTAGGTGTACCATCTCGTATGAACATTGGTCAAATTCTGGAAGTTCACTTAGGTTGGGCAATGAGAAAGATTGCTAAACAAAAACTATATGAATTAGTTGATAGCAAAGCTAGAATAGCTGAATATTGTCAATTATTTGGTATGTCAGCTGCTAGAGCAGAACTATTAAAAGACGAATGTGTTAAATATTTCAAGAAAAACAAAATTGACTCATTCAAAGACTTTAGCGACATTGACTTGACAATTATTTTAAATAAAGTTGGTATGAGCCAAGAAGACTTGTCTTACAAAGCTTCGACTCCAGTATTCTGTGGTGCGAAGTTAGATGACATCTCTGAAGCTTTAAAAGAAGCTGGTATAGACGCAAGCAAGACAAGAGCTAAGACAAAACTTATTGATGGTCAAACAGGTGAATACTTCGACGGTGAAATTACTGTTGGTGTAATGTATATGCTAAAACTAGACCACATGGTTGATGATAAAGTTCACGCTAGAGCTATTGGACCTTATTCTAAGGTCAACCAACAACCTCTTGGTGGTAGAAGCCAAAACGGTGGACAAAGATTTGGTGAAATGGAAGTTTGAGCACTTGAAGCTTATGGTGCTACTCACAACTTAAGAGAAATCTTAACAGTTAAATCTGACGATGAAGATGGAAGAAATAGAACATACAACGCTATCATCAAAGGTTTACATTTACCAAAAACTTCACTACCTGCATCATTTAAGTTGTTAACAAAACAATTACAAGGATTGTGTTTGAGCATGACTGTATATGATCAACAAGGTAACAAGCACGATATGAATGAATATTCTAAGTCAACATTATCTGATGAGGACATTCAAGAACAAAAACGTGCGGCTCAAGCTGAAGAAGTTGAAGTTTCTGAAACTTCAGAATATCAAGGATTATAGAAAGGAGAAACTATTATGATTAAGAACGCAAAAAATATTAATGTTAAAAATATTAAAGCTTTACAAATAACTTTAGCTTCTCCTGAACAAATTCTTAAATGAGCAAGAGGAACTGAAATTACAAAGTCTGAAACAATCAACTATAAGTCATTCAAACCAGAACCAGGTGGTTTATTCTGCGAAGCTGTCTTTGGTCCTACCAAAGATTATGAATGTTACTGTGGTAAGTATAAAAAACAAAAATACCAAAACAGAGTTTGTGAAAAGTGTGGTGTTGAAATCATTCAATCATGTGTAAGACGTGATAGAATGAGTTGCATTAAGCTTGCTTACCCATGCACTCACATTTGAATGTCTAAGGAACTTCCTAACCCATCTAAGATTTCATTATTACTTGGTATGAGCTACAAAGAAGTAGAACAAGTTATCTACTTTGAAAACTATGTAGTTTTGAAAAATGATAATGAAAAATCTAAATTTTACAAGAAATGTGAAATTATTCCTATAGCTGATGCTAAATTAAATGAAAAAGCTAGAGGAAGAATTATGGATGCTCTTGCTGAAGTTGGCAAAAAACTTGAAAAACAAATTGCTCACTTAAACAAGAACCAAAAGAAAAATATGGATGAAATTTCAGAATTGAAATTTGATCATGAGTATGCAATGGCAACTAAAGAAGCTTTAGCCGACTCAACATTACCATTCTCTATTCACACAGTGTTTTCTCTATTAAAGAAACACTTAGATATTGAAATTGGTATTGGTTCTGCTGCAATTAAGAGATTGTTATCTGAAGTTGATTTAAAGGCTAGATTAAAAGAGGTTAACCACAATCTATCTAGATTGAACCCATCTAACCCTAAGTTCAACAAAGAAATGAACACTTTACAATTAATCAAGTGATTCTTAAATTCTAAGATTAAACCAGAATGAATGGTACTTGATTACATTCCAGTTACACCACCAGACACAAGACCAATGGTGCAACTTGAAAACGGAAGATTCACTACAAGTGATATTAATAACTTCTACCGTAAGATCATTATTAGAAATGAACGTCTAAAAAGAATGATGGAAGAGCAAACTCCTGAAATCATTCTTAACAACGAACGTAGAATGTTACAAGAATCTGTTGATGCATTATTAGATAATGCTTCAAGAAATAAACCAGCAGTATCTAAAGATAGAAGACCACTTAAGTCTTTAACTGACCACTTAAAAGGTAAACAAGGTCTATTCAGACAAAACTTACTAGGTAAGCGTGTTGACTATTCTGGTCGTTCAGTTATTGTTGTTGGTCCAGATCTAAAGATGTACCAAGCTGGTATACCTTCAGTAATGTTACTTGAATTACTAAAACCATTCATTATTCATGAACTTATTAAGAAAGTTGATGACAACGGTTTAGAAATCAAACCAATTGCTAACAACGTTAAGACTGCTGAAAAGATGATTACTAAACAAGATAATTACATCTGACCAATCTTGGATAAGATTGTTAAACAACATCCAGTCTTATTAAACCGTGCACCTACACTTCACCGTTTAGGTGTTCAAGCCTTTGAACCAAAGATTATTGATGGTAAAGCAATTAGACTTCACCCACTAGTTACAACAGCATTCAATGCTGACTTCGATGGTGACCAAATGGGTGTTTATGTTCCACTATCTAAAGAAGCAATTGCTGAAGCAAGAAGTATTTTACTTGCTAGCTGACACATTTTAGGACCTAAAGATGGTAAGCCTGTAATCACACCTACACAAGATATGATTCTTGGTGCTTACTACATTTCTCAAGAAGAAAAAGGTGCTAAAGGTGAAGGTGCAATCTTCATTGATTCTGATGAAGCAAAAAGAGCTTATGCTCTTAAGCAAGTTGACCTACACGCTATTGTCGGTGTAAGAACTGACTCTTACAAAGACAAAACTATGGTAGCTAAAGATTGAGATAAGGCAGTTAACATGAAGGGTCTTCCTTCAACTTGCATCATGATTACTTCCGTAGGAAAATTAATCTTTAATGACATTTTACCTGAAACAATGACTTACATTAATGATGGAAAAGACATTGACGGTGTTGAAAAAGATAGATTAATTCCTGCAGGAACAGATGTAAGAAAGATTATTGCTAAGATTGAACCAGCAAATCCATTTACAAAGAAGACATTACAAAACATTGTAAATGCTTTGTATACTAAATTCCCTGTTGAAGTTGTTGCTAAAACAATGGATGCTATTAAAGATGCTGGATTTGCATATTCAACTAAATCATCAGTTACTATTTCTGCATTTGACCTTCCAGGTTATAACAAGAAAACAGAATACTTTAAAGATGCTGATGCCAAAGTTGCTAGATTGAAAAAGCAATTTGAAAAAGGTTTATTAACAGATGATGAAAGATATACACGTGTTGTTAAAATCTGATCAGATGTTAAGGATGTTGTTACAGGCGATATTAAAAATATATTAGCTGCTGACGAAAACCGTAATAACCCTGTTATTATCATGGCTAACTCAGGTGCCAGAGGTAATGAATCTAACTTTACACAATTACTTGGTATGCGTGGTTTAATGTCAAAATCTTATAACTATGAACAAAAGAATGCTAAGTCTAATGTAATTAAAGATACAATTGAAACTCCAATTAAGCACTCATTCTTGGATGGTTTAACAATATCTGAATACTTTAACGCATCTTATGGTGCACGTAAAGGTATGGCTGATACAGCCATGAAAACATCAAGATCTGGTTACATGACTAGAAAACTAGTTGATGCCGCTCAAGAAATTATTGTTACTGAAGAAGACTGTGGAACACCGGTTGGTCTAAAAGTTTCAGCAATTAGAGACATTAAACAAAATACTCAAATTGAATCTTTAGCTGAAAGAATTGAAAATAGATTTGCTTTTGAAGACATTATTAACCCTAAAACAAAAGATGTTTTAGTTGCTAAGAATGAAATCATTACTCCTGCAATGGCTAAGAAGATTGAAAAACTCGGTATTGAAGAAGTTACAGTTAGATCAGTATTACACTGTCAAGCTAAGAATGGTGTTTGTCAAAAATGTTTTGGTAATGACCTAACAACAAACAAACCAGTTGCAATTGGCACAGCTATTGGTGTAATTGCTGCGCAATCTATTGGTGAACCTGGTACACAACTTAACATGAGAACATTCCATACAGGTGGTGTTTCTTCTAAAGAAGGTTCAATCGCTCAAGGTTTTGAAAGATTGAAACAACTATTTGACTTAGTACCTCCAGCTGAAAGAGAACTTGCTATTATCTCTGATATTGCTGGTAAAGTAACTAAGATTGAAGATACTGAAACTGGTAAGAAGATTTATGTTAAATCTGAGATTCAAGAAAAAGTCTTTGATACTAACTTAAGACAAGTGGTTAGAGTTGAAAAAGGTGACGTTCTAAAACTTGGTGACAAGATTACTGAAGGTTCTATCAACATTAAAGAGCTATTGAAAATAGCTGGTATTGAAGAAGTTAGAAACTACTTGATTAAGGAAGTTCAAAAAGTTTATAGACTTCAAGGTATTGACATTTCTGACAAGTACGTAGAAATAATTGTAAGACAATTAACTAACAAGATGAAAGTACGTAACCCTGGAGATAGTGATTACTTCATTGGTCAAACTACTGACATCAACAGCTTTACTGAAGTCTGCAATAAGTTATTTGCTGAAGGCAAAGCCCTACCAACAGCAACCAACGAAATCTATGGACTAGATGATGTTGCAACAACAAAGACTGGTCCATTCCTTGCAGCAGCAAGTTTCCAAGATACAAAGAAGATCTTAACAGATGCTTGTATTAGAGGAGATATTGACACCCTAACAGGTCTAAAAGAAAACGTTATGATCGGTAACCTTTTACCTGCAGGTACAGGTTTAATGCAATCTGAAGATATTATTAAACTAGGTGACGAAATGTACGAAAAAGAGTATTAATTTACTCTCAAAATAAGATAAAATTATTATTACATATGGGAGAAAAACATGAAAACAACTATGCTTAAAAAAGAAGTTGCAGCTAAGAATCGTGTATGATACACGATTGATGCTTCTGGTGTTGTTTTAGGTAAGTTAGCAGTAGTTGCTGCTGATATTCTTAGAGGTAAGAATAAACCTACATTTACACCAAATGTTGACTGTGGTGATTATGTAATTATTACTAATAGTAATAAAGTAATCGTTACAGCCAACAAAGCTGAAAAAGAATTTAGATATACACACTCTGGATACATTGGTGGTATTAGAAAAAGATCTGTAAAAGAAATGATCGCTAAATACTCTGATGAATTAGTCACAGAAGCTATTAGAGGCATGTTACCAAAGAATAGACTTGCTGCTAAGATTATCAAGAAGTTATATGTATATAAAGATGGTGGCAAAGACCACAGCAAACAAAAACCAAAAGTTTTAAAGGTAGGTAAATAAAGATGGCAAATACAAAAGTTGAATACAAAGGATTAGGTAGAAGAAAGAAATCAGTAGCCAGAGTACTAATGGTACCAGGAACTGGTAAGATTTCTATTAATGGTAAAACACCTGAACAATATTTCCCTAACAAACTAGTTATTCAAGACATGCTTCAACCACTTGAAAAAACTGATTCTCTAAAGACTTTTGACATTAAAGTCAAAGTAGTTGGTGGTGGATTTAAAGGCCAAGCTGGAGCCATCAGACTTGGAATTGCTAGAGCTTTAATTAACTGCAACAAAGAATTAAAGACTACTTTAAAGAAAGCTAAGTTGACAACAAGAGACTCACGTGTTAAAGAACGTAAAAAATACGGTAAATATGGTGCACGTAGAAGTCCTCAATTTACAAAACGTTAATTATCCTATATATCTTATTTAAAAACTACAGAGAGCAAGCTCTCTGTATATTTTTTTATTTAAAATAATGCTATTAACATTTATAATAAACAAATATATTTTAGGAGAGATATGAAAAAGAAATTATCAATTACATTAGCAAGCTTTGCTTCTTTAGCAACAGGAATTATGACTCCTTTATTATCATCTTGTTCAACAGATGCTAAATTACAAATAACAATGGAAGGGTCTAAGTGAGGATATATTATTTCTGAAGTAAAACCATATTATGAATACAAACTGACACTAAGTAATGGTTTTAAAAAAGGTGATGTGTTGGAAATGGAAATTGTTAATCCTTCCACACCCAACAAGATAAAATTACATGAAAATCCTATGCTTATTTCTGGAGATGACATAAATAGTATCAATGTTCAAATTGACCCTTGTAGCTATGACCCAGGGCAAGAACAATTTTCTGTCAATTTTAGTTTAAAAATAAGTGTGAAGCGTGCAAAAAACATAATTTATTTAACACAAATTGATTCACTAATTTTGGATGCGGTAATACCAGCAACTAATCCTAATTATTACACATATGAAGACCCCGATAATAAAACAATTTTAACTGGTATAGATGTTTCTTATCATGATGAATTACTTAAAACTGGTTGCTTAGTGATTCCAGAAACTGTTAAAACTATTAAATCAAAAGCCTTCGCAATTACTCCACAAACCAGCACTGAGATGAAAGAAATATATCAGTCTAATAGATGACTTCTACTAGACTATAGTGTTTATGATGATACAAAAACATGTTCTTTGGAAACTATTGAAAATCAAGCGTTTTTTCAAAATGAATATTTTAAAGAATCGTTATATATACCAAAAACTGTAAAACGTATAGGCGAATCAGCGTTTTGTAGATGTTACAATTTTACGCAAATAAAGTTTGCTGACAATAGCGAGATAGCAGAGATAGGGAACAACGCATTTCAAGAGGTTTGAAGTGTTGTTGAACCACTTGAAATACCTAAAAACACAACTTTAACAAAATTACCTAGAAGTTTTTTTGTTGGCGCAAATTCACAACTAATATTATGTAAAGGCATTAAAATATCAAATAACATACAACAAACAATAGCCCCAGTTTTTCGAAATTTTTTAAAATTAGAATGAATAGATCTTTCTGATTTCGATGAAGTTCCAGCTATGTGATCTACTGATACTTTTGGTAAAAAAATGCCAAAAACTGGTGTGGTATATGTTAAAGATGAGACAACAAAAAACCAATGACAAGAATTCTTAAAGGACGACCTACCAGGATGGACTTACGAAATTAAAAATTAGTTATGTACGACATAACTATTTTTTTATTCACCAAATCCTTGAGTTAAACCAATAACGTATTTCTCAATATCAAATGGTTGTAAGTCGTTGTAGGTTTCACCTAAACCAATAAACTTAACGGGGATATTAAAGTTATCTTTAATAGCCAAGATAATACCACCCTTAGAAGTTGAATCCATTTTAGTTAAAACTATACCAGTTAACTTTGTTACCTCTGAAAAGGCTTTAGCTTGAATGATACCAGATTGACCAGTAGTTGCATCTAACACCAATAAAGATTCGCATGGTTGCGTAGGTATAAATTTCTTTATTACACCATCTATCTTTTTTAATTCATTCATCAGATTAATTTTATTTTGCAATCTACCAGAAGTGTCGCATAGAACTACATCAATTTTGTTTTCAGCAGCTCACTTAACACCTTCATAGATTACTGACGCTGGGTCTTGACCCGCTGTTTTTGGCTTGAAACATTGAATCTGAAGCCTGTTAGCTCAAATATCGAGTTGTTCCACTGCCCCGGCTCTAAACGTGTCTCCAGCGATTAGACAAACGCTCATCTTTTTATCAAGTAGGTGCTTAGCTATTTTAGCTATGGTAGTAGTTTTGCCAACCCCATTTACACCAGAAACTAATATAACATTAGTTTCACCTTGTTTTAGGTTTAAACCATTATCAATAATCGAATCTTGAATATAGTAAACAAAGATTTTATCAATAATAATTTGTTTTACCAACTTAACGTCTTCGACGTTTTGGTATTTGATTTCGTCTTCAATAGCTTTCATGATCTTTGAAGTTGCACCCGTACCAACGTCAAATCCAATGAGCATTTCTTCAATATTATCAAGCAAAGCTTGATCTACTTTAGTATTTTGTTTTACTAAATCATTAATAGCATTTTGAAAAGCACCATTAGATTTCTTTAAACCTTTATCAAAGGTTGTTTGATCAGTTTGAGCTATTTGAGTTGTAGCCTCAATCTTAGCAGCTGTTTTTTCTGCTTTTCTGTGTTTGATTTTAGCAATTAAATTCTTTAATCAGCCCATGTTTATTTACCATCAGATCCAAACTCTTTAGCATGAGCTAAAGAAACTTTATACATGTTTGTAATACCTTTGATTTGCATTGTTGCACCAAATAGGCTATCACATCTTTCCATAGTACCAGGTCTATGTGTAATTACTAAGAATTGAGTTTGTTTAGAATTCTTCTTAATAATATTTCCAAATCTTTCAACGTTAGCTGGGTCTAAAGCTGATTCAGCTTCATCAAGAATAATTAATGGGAAACTGTGAATCTTTAAGATTGCAAATAGCACTGAAAGTGCTACAAGTGATTTTTCACCACCAGAAAGAAGATTCAATGTTGTAATCTTCTTGCCTGGAGGAACAGCAATAACTTCTATACCTGAGTTTAAGATATCGTTAGGGTCAGTGTATTGCACTGAAGCCATACCACCACCAAATAAGTAGCCAAACACTTCCGGTAATGTTTCATTAACCTTGTCAATAGTTTCTTTGAAACTAGTCTTAGCTTGAGCATCAAGTTCAGCAATAGCTTTTTCAATAGTTTGCTTTGCATTAATCAATTCTTGATGTTGACCTGAAAGACTATCAAATTCTTTTTGTTTTTCTTCAAGCTCTTTTAGAGCTTCCATATTGATAGCACCGATTCTATCAAGGTCTGATCTCAATTGGTAAATAGTTTCTTTTGCTTGTGCATCTGTCATAGGAAGTTCTTTAGAACCATAGACTTCAATAGCATTGTCTACTGTCATTCTATATTCTTGTGAAATTCTTTCTTTTGCATAAGCAATAGTTGCTTTTGCTTTTTCTTGATCAATTTCAGCACGAGCTTGTTCAGCTCTTGCTTTATCAACCAATGCTCTAGTTTCATCAAGCTTTGCTTGGTAGTCATCACAAATTTGTCTGTTTTGAGTTTTAGAAACTCTAGCAACGTTCAATTCTTGAACGATTTTATCTTTTTTAGTTAAAAGATCATTCAATTGTTTGTTTAGATCATCAGCTGTAGAAGCTTGTTGAGTTTTATCTTTCTTATCAAGTTGTTCGTAGTCAGCTTTATATCTAGACAAACTGTCTTCAAAGCTTTTAATCTTATCATCATAGTTTGCAAGCAAAATTTTCTTTTCGTTAATTTTATTAACGTTTTCATCTAATGTAGACTTAACAGAAGATTCTTCAACTCTTGCTGCACTATATTCTTTATTTAAAGATTCAAGTTCAGTTTGAATTTCTTTTTTATTTTCTTCCAAATTAAACATTGGAGCAAACTTAGCTTTGTTATAACCTCCGGTTATAGCACCACCAATAGAAATGTTTTGTCCATCTAGTGTTACAGTTTGATACAAAGAATTTGTATATTTTGAAATAGCAATGGCTGAATTTAAATCATTAGCTATTAAAATTCTTCCTAATAACATACTAAATAGATCAGTATATTTAGCATCATAACTTATTAAGTTATTAGCTGTGTTAATATAACCATCCAATTGTTTTACAATTAAAGCATGTTCTTCTCTTAAAGGACGAGGTTTAATTAAAGTTAAAGGCAAGAATGTAGCCTTACCAGCTTGATTCTTCTTTAAGAAGTCGATAGCGTATTTAGCATCATCTTCAGTTTCAGTAATGATGTAGTTTGCAGATTTACCCAAGGCTAATGAAATTGCTGTTTCATATTCCTTTTCAACACTAACAAAAGACTTAACAGTTCCTACGATTCCTCTTAATGCTTTTGTATTTTCAAGGACTGTTTTAGTTCCTGCTTCATTTACATATTCATTTTCAAGTTTGTCTTCGACATATCTTAATTTATATTGAAGTTGATTAATCTTATTAGCAATTGTAGCAACCTTATTCTTAAGGTTGTCATGTTTAGTTTCAAGATCGTTTTTAATTTGGCTATAACCACTTAATTCGTCGGTTAGTCTAACTTTATTTTCTTTAGCTGACTTTAAGTCATATTCAAAGTTTGAAATAATCTTTTTATAAGCTGCTGCTTTCTCTTTTGCGTTAGATGAAGTAATAGCAGATTCAAGTTGAGATTGAACCGCCCTCTTCTTATTTTCAACTTCGTTGATTTCTTGTAATAAGTCTGTAAACTTCTTATTTAATTCTTCAACTAAAGCATCAGATGCATTAGCTTTTTCTCTAACAGTCACAATTTGTTTTGCATATGTTTCAATATCTGCTTCGTTAGCAAAAACTATTTGTTTATTTCTTTCAATAATATTTCTAACTTCGTTAAGTTTAGCACCAAAGAAAGAAATGTCTTTAACTAGAACTATAAGTTCTAATTCCATTAATTGTTTTTTCTTTTCTGCATAGATTTGGGCTTTTTCTACTTGTTTAGAAAGCTTCTTAATATCCTTTTCAAGGATATGAACATAGTCGCTAACTCTATTTAAGTTAGCTGTTGCTTTTTCAAGTTCATTTAAGCTGTCAGCTTTCTTTTTGGCATATAAGCCAATACCAGCAGCATCTTCAAAGATTTTTCTTCTTTCTTCTGGCTTAGCTTCAACGAATCATTGAACTGTACCTTGGGAAATAATTCCCAAAGAACCCTTGGCTAATCCAGTATCCAAGAATAATTCTTGGATATCTTTTAATCTACAAGGTTCATTATTAATGAAATATTCATTAGCAGCATCATTTCTAGTTAGTTTTCTAGTTACAGTTACTTCTTCTAAATCAGTATGTAATAGTTTATTAGAGTTATCAAATGTTAAAGAAACCAAAGCATAGTCAGATCCATCTTTATC
>JAZRVJ010000021.1:0-4154 GCA_045599065.1 Mycoplasmoidaceae bacterium | reverse complement strand
ATGATGCATGCGTTGAATCTTATTCTTGCTGTGGGTGTATTATTAAATACACCCAAATATGGATGAAAAGGATATCTGATTGCTGTTGGCATGGCTGGTTTATTCTATTCATATGTAGGCATTATGATTGGTGCAACAGGCATTAGATACTTCGTATCAGGCTTAAGTATTTGAGATTGAATTGATGGTGAATATTCGCAAGTAGCACAAGTGCTACATTGTTCACCTACTGTTGCAGCATGTGTCGGTTTGCCAGGAATGTTTGTAATAACTTCTGGTCTATTAGCTTTAAACGACTATGTCTTTAAAAGCTGGGTATGAACTTATGGAAATGCTAAGGGTAAGAACTGACACAACTGATATAATTACAACAAGTTTGATCTAAATAGAATCTGATAGTGAGGTAAATATGATAAATTGATTTCCTGGCCATATGGCTAAAGCAAATAGAAAGATTCTTGAATCTTTGTCTAATGTAGATTTGGTTTTGGAAGTAGTAGATGCTAGAGCAGTTAATGCTACTTCTAATCCTGAATTTGAAAAATTAAATAAACCTGTATTAAAGGTTGCTTTGAAGTCTGATATCGCAGATATCAAGAACATTAAATGGCAACCAAATTTAATTATTGGTTCTACAAAGAATAAAAATTTTAGAAAAATTTTAATTAGTGCTATAGATAATGCTTTAGCATCTTTAAAAGCTAAGAAACTTGCTAAAGGTATTAAAAAACCGACCTTCTACCTAATGGTAGTTGGTTTGCCAAATGTAGGAAAATCTAGTTTGATTAACTTCTTAGCTAATCGCAAATTAGCTCAAGTTGGAAATATGCCTGCTGTAACTAAAAAGCAAGCAACTGTTAAGATATCAGAAAACTTATATTTACAAGATAATCCAGGTATTTTCTTTAAGAAAATAGAAAAAGCTGAAGAAGGTTACGTTTTAGCATTAGTTAACACAGTTAAAAGGTCAACATTGCCTTTAAATGAAGTAAATGAATGATGTTACAACTATTTACTAAATCATTATTTCAAAGAAATAAACGATTACTTTAAAATGGAATTTGTTTTTAGTTTTAAAGACTTTATCAAGTTCTATGCAAACAAGAGACATTTTATAATGTCTAATAATCAACCAGACATTAACAGAGCTCAAGAAAGTTTATTTGATGAATTTGTAAATGGAAAGATTTGCAAATTAAACTATGAAGGCTAAAAAGACTAAACCTATCAATATGTACGCCTATGAGCGTAAGTATTTTAAAGCGGGTTATAGAATTATTGCAGGTGTAGATGAAGTTGGTCGTGGCTGTTGGGCTGGACCAGTTGTTGCTTGTGCAGTGATTCTACCGCGTGGATATGAAAATAAGTCTATCAAAGATTCTAAAGTATTATCTAAGAGTAAAAGAGAATTACTTGATAAGGTAATAAGAGAAAAGGCCATAGCTTACTCTATTGCCTATGTAGATGCGCCTAGAATTGATAAGATAAATATTAAACAAGCATCACAAGAAGCTATGCTTAAAGCAATCGAAGGTTTATCTACAACACCTGATTGCATTTTAGTAGATGCAGAACCTATAAAAATAAAAGGAACTGAAACAGTTTCTATTGTTAAAGGTGATGCTAAGTCAATATCCATTGCTGCTGCAAGTATTGTTGCAAAGGTTTATCGTGACAAGATCTTAGATGATCTTGATAAGTCTTATCCTCAATATGGTTTCAAAACAAACAAAGGTTATGGAACTATAGTTCATATTAATGCTTTAAAACAATATGGACCAATTAAATCTGTACACAGATTTTCATATAAACCAGTTAAGATAGCTACAAGCAAAAAATAAAATCGGTAAACCGATTTATTTTTGTTCTAGTAATGGAAGTGCATAGATGAAAGACTTGCCAGCTTGTTTAGCTTCCAATTTAAGTTTCTTTTGCTTTTCCTTTGCAGCTCTAATTTCATTAGAAGTTGCATAGCCCATCTTTTTATATCATTTAAGGTCTTTTGATTTTAGCAGAGCTAAGTCAACTTTTAGGGCATTTTCCTTTGCGTTGGCAAACTCAGGTGTAGCAAAGTACATCATTTGGCTTGTATAAAATCTTTTTACTTCAAAATATGAATAGATTGTAAATCCTACAATTGATCCAACTGCACCAATAGCACCAATGACAATTAATAGATATTGTCATCAATGTTCAGGACGAGCAACTGGTCCTGGTTCAACTTCAGGATCTCATGTAACACATCCAAATGTGAAACATACACTGCATAATAGTAAAATTACTATTAAGCCAAGAAAGATAAGACGCATTTTATGGCCTCACATCTTTCTTTTCTTTAGGGACATGTGAATTGTTACATCAAACTTTTTCATATTAGTACGCACGTGCAAAATAAATTAAGTGTGTTGCTGGTTTTTCTGTAAAGAAACATTTCTTATCTCGAACACCCGCTAACTTAATGCATCTTGCAGTTGCTCCTGTCATTTCTTTTAGTTTCTTTTCATTTTCAGGGTTGTCATCAAAATATGCTAAAGCAATCTTCTTTTCAGCAATTGCTTTCTTAAAATCATGTAAATTGCTAATCTCTACAATTGAAGATTGTAGTCTGTTGTTAGCTGTTGAATATAAAGCTTTTTGATAATTAAAGATGTTGTATTTAATGAACTTTTTAAGTTCATCACATTTAACAGCTGCTTTTTCATTTAAATCTCTTCTAATGAAGGTAACTTCATTCTTTTCAGCTTCTTGCGTACCTATTACTAAACAAAAAGGTACACCTTGCGTTTGATAGTTATTGATTTTGAATCCAAAACCTTTATCAGAGTCATCAATAATGACTCTATATGTATCAGCTAATTCATTTTGAATTTTTTTAGCAAATGCTAAAGTCTTTTCATCAGATTTAACAAGGATGATGGCAATTTGTATAGGTGCTACCTTAAAAGGTAGAACTAAACCATTATCATCACTATGGCTCATAATCAAACCACCAATGATTCTTGTTGAAATACCAGCAGAAGTTTGATGAACAAAATCAAACTTGTTATCTTTAGTTTGGTATTTTACTTCGTAAGCTTTAGCAAAGTTTTGTCCTAAATAGTGAGTAGTGGCACATTGCAAAGCTTGACCATCTTGCATCAAAGCTTCGCATGTGTAAGTATTTTCTGCGCCTGCGAATCTTTCGTTTGCAGTTTTTTCACCAACAATAACTGGGATGCATAAATAGTCAGTTATAAATTCTTTATAAATTTCTAAAGTTTTAAGAGCCTGCTTTTGTGCTTCTTCTTTAGAAGCATGGATAGTATGAAGTTCTTGTCAGTGGAATTCAGTATTTCTTAAAAATGGTCTTGTATTTTTTTCAACACGACATACTGAACATCATTGGTTGTATAAAATTGGAAGATCATTAAATGATCTAAGTTGTGTTTTAAAACATTGGCAGAAAGTAATTTCAGAAGTGGGTCTAATAACAAGTGGTTCAGCCATTGTTTCTTTTCTAGAAGTTGTTACTGTAAATAATTCGGGACCAAAACCCTCTACATGTTGTTTTTCCTTTAGGAAATCAGCTTGTTTTATTAATAAAGGAAGCTGAATGTTTTTAACTCCCATCTTAGCAAATTGTCTATCAATTTCTTGTTGAATAGATTGTCAAATAGCTCAACCATTAGGTAAAAAGAACATAGTTCCTTTTACAGGACCATATTCTACTAACTTAGCTTCTTTAATGATTGATGTATATCAATCAGCAAAGTTTTCTTGTCTACTAACAATGTTTTTATTTTTCATGTTTATATATTATATTTTATTTGAAATCTTCATTAAGCAATCTATTTAGCTCAACAGCATATTCCATAGGAAGTTGTTCTGTAAATGGTTCCAAAAAACCTAAAGAAAGCATGTTTTTAGCTTGCATTGGATTTAAACCTTTGGATGTTAGATAGAACATCTTTTCTTGATCTAAAGATGTTACTTTAGCTTCGTGTTTGATAAATGAAATTTTGTTCATAACAATTTCTGTTGGAATAGTTTTAGATGTTGATTTACTATCTAATAGTAAAGTATCACAAACTACTTCAGCATGACTATCATGAGCTAGAGGTAAAATTCTTACTTCTCCACGATAATCTGCTCTACCACCATCATGAGCAATAGAT
>JAZRVJ010000020.1:0-7319 GCA_045599065.1 Mycoplasmoidaceae bacterium | reverse complement strand
GTTGGCTTAATGAAGAAATATGGTAAATTACCTAAAAAAGACTTTGTTAAGAAAATGATGAAAGCTCATCCTGAAAAATATAGATAAAAAAAATAGGCTTAGTGCCTATTTTTTAAATGGATCTTCTTTGCATCCTTTTTTAAGTTTTCTAACAGTTATTTGTTGAACTTTGTTATTTGCACTAGCTAATTGATGTCCACTCTTTTGCAAGCTTTCTTTTACTACATTTAATTCATCTATAGTTTTATCAATTGCTTTGATTGCAGCATCATAATTCTTATGAGCTCTTTCAACAGTTCCTTGAATGTCTAGTTTCATATCATTCAAGTTACTAATAAATGTTTCTTGATCTGCAAATTCAATTCTTTTTTGGTTGATAGTTTGAACTAATTCTCTATTTTTGTTTAAGCTATCTTTTAGTACATTAATGAATGAAACAAATGTTTGTGGTCTTACGACATACATTTTGTCATAACCATTTACTTTGTAAATGCCATCAAAATTTTTATTGTCTCTTTCTAGTTCAGAAACTAATAATGCATACTCACATTTTTTGTTGTTTCTATCTTGATCTAGTTTCTTAAAGTGATCTTTATTTTTCTTTTTAGATTCTGTTGTGTTATTTTCTGTTTTAACTTCTATTTCAATAGAAAGAATTTCAACGCCTTGATCATCATAATCTTTAAAGATAAAGTCTCCTTTTGATCCTTTTAGACTTTCAGAAGAGGTGATAACTTCGTTATCTTTAATAAATTTTGCATTAGGGAAGGCACCTTGTTGTTGTGCAGCTTCAAATGATTCTCAAACAAACTTTTCAAGTTCTTCTCCCATAGATTTAGTTGAAGGATTTCTATGATCTCAACGATATTCTAAGTTCTTAATATCGTTTTCCTTTGTGTTAATTGTTTCCTTTAAAGATGAAATGATTTCATCTTTTTTAGCTTCGGCTTTTAAAACAGCATTATCAATTTGAGCTTGGAAAGATTTAATTTGAGCTTTTAATTCAGCAATTTCTTTTTCTTTAGTTAAAACGGCTTCAGATACCTCTGCTTTAGAAAGAGTTTTTGCTTGGTCCTTAGCTAACTTTTGAATTTGATTATTAAAATTTCTAGAAACAGCTGAAGTGTCTAAGTTTGCTTCATCATTTAAATCTAGATAATCACCTTTATTAGCATTTTCGGCTAATTCAATTGTTGTTTGATCTTGAATTATGAACTTAACTTTCTTTCCCATTATTTTCTCCTTTGTAATCTAGTTAATGTAATTAAGTTATTAATTAACATTAATACCGTCATTGGTCCTACACCACCAGGAACAGGTGTTAAAGAACCTTTAAATCCTTTTAATGATTCAGCCTTCACATCACCACAAACTTTGTTTGTTTTTGGATCTCTATTAATACCTACATCTATGATGACAGCATCATTCCTAAAGTATGATTTGTCAAATAATTTTGCTCTACCAACAGCACAAACAACAATGTCAGCTTTCTTAGTAATTTCTTTTAAATTCTTAGTGTGACTATGGCAACATGTTACTGTTGAATTTTCTAGTAAAAATAAAGTTAATAATGGTTTCCCAACTATGTTGCTACGATTAATAATGACAACATTTTTACCTTCCATTTTTATCTTGTAATATTTTAAAATTTCAATTACACCAGCAGCAGTACAAGGCTTAATTAAATCTCTTGAATTTTTAGTAACTGTTCATGTTTTACCAACATTAAAATTATTAAAACAATCAACATCTTTTAGAGGGGAAATTGCATTAATTACTGCATCATCATCAATTAAATTACTTGTTGGTAATTGAACAAACAAACCATTAATTTCTTTGTCTTTATTTAATTTATTAATTAAATTAAGCATTTGTTTATTTGTGGTTCTTGCTGGTAATTTAAATAGCTTTGTTTTGATTCCTAAATCAGCACAAAGTTTTGATTTATTTCTAACATATACACTTGATGCATATGAATCGTTATTTAAAATAATAGCTAGAGTGGGAGTGATTTTTGCTTTTTTAAGTAAGTCAACTTCCTTCTTTAGTCCTTTTATAAAATTTTCTCTAGCTTTAATCCCAGATAAAATTTTCATTACTTAATTTCTCCATATTTAATATCATCAAAAATTAAAGGAATTTTAGATTGTAATTCCTTTAATAAAGGAATTAGAATTTCCCTACATTGTGGATGAGCATCAGGAGCACAACGTAATTTGAAAATGTTTCTTCATTCTCTATAGTTAGCAGAAATAGTGATTTCGGTTTTTAAACATGTTGGTAAAACATTTCTTGCTTCTTGGGGTGTTGAACCAGCTTTTAAAAGTTCAAAATACGCCTTTTCAGCTTCTTCACAACTCTTCTTTCAAATCTCATATTTCTTAGGATCTTTCTTGTAAAAGAAAGGTTCAATAACTGTAATTTGATTACCAAATTTGTTTCCTGCATAATTGCAATATCTTGTAGATTCTTGAGCAAATGAAGCAATTCTGTGTCTTACAAATTCATGTGTAATACCACGATCAATAATGAACTTCACAGATAAATGTGAATGTTCAATCATTGCTTCGTGTCCAGCTTTTAGTAAAACACCAATGATTTTCTTTGCAGATTCACCATTATCATCAATTCTGTCTTCTGATTTATAACAAACACGAGCTATCTTTTCGATATGCTTTAGTTCTTTTGTGCCATCTATTTCTGTTAAGATTTGATATGAAGGTTTTACAATAATCATTTTCTACTCCTTTTTATTAATAAAAAACAAATGCCTACATGGGTATTTGCTTTTTAACAATTATTTAACGTTAATTATTTTCTTACCGTTGTAGTAACCACAGTATTTGCATACAGTATGTGGTTTAATTGGTTTACCACACTTTGGACAAGTAGTGGTTTTAGCAGGTTTAAGGGCATGATGACTTCTACGCATCCCCTTTCTACCTTTCGACGTTCTTCTTTGAGCAACTGCCATATTATATTCTCCGTATTTGTATGTTAATTATATGAGTAATTACTTGTTGTCGTTGTCGCAAAGCATTAAAATTCCAGGAATTAATCCACAGAATAATAAAGCGCATACCTTGAATCCAACTCCTACTTTACCAAAAGTTTTCTTGTAGTGAATAGTCATTGGAATCATTCATGCCATTGGAAGTAAAGCAAATGCACCAATTACAGTAAAAATTACCATAAATATGTATGCTACATTTCCTAGGCTTGTAAATTGTTTTTGTGCCATAAAATTAGCTCCTTTATTAATAATATATTTATATTATAAATAATATATAATAGTTCAATGAAATTAAAAGATATTATTTCAATCAGTCCCTCTGTTTTGGAAGCTATTTTACTTCTAGAAGTTAAAAAGATTCCAGGCTTAGGAGCTGAAAATATTAAAGCAATAAAAGTTGATGACAAAGATTGCTCAGTAACTATCTCTATCACACCTTTTAGTATGCTTACTAATATCCATGCGCTTGCTAGCGAAATTCAACAAGCCATTAATTTCTATCTAATACATCAATTCGATGTTAATGAAGGTGACATTAAAATTAATGTCATTGTCTTAGCAGGAGAAAAGGAGTAGGTAATGATTTCTTTAGATGCCAAAACATTAAAGATGATGCTTAACTCTGGTACAAGGTTTATCGAAGATAACTTTGAATATATAGATGAGTTAAACGTTTTCCCAGTTCCTGATGGTGATACTGGTACCAACTTAAAGATTACTACAACTGGTGCTCTTGAAGCAATTGCTGATCTAGATACTACAGACATTAGTTTATTAACTAAAACATTTGCTAGAGGTCTATTAATGAATGCTAGAGGTAACTCTGGTGTTATCTTTAGTCAAATCTTTAAAGGTTTTGCCTCAACATTTAAACCCGAACAAAAGGAGGCTTCTATAGCTGACTTCATTTCAGCTTTCAAAGCTGCTACTGATTTTGCTTATAAATCTGTTGCTACTCCTATTGAAGGTACAATCCTTACAGTTATTAGAGTTGTTTCTGAAAAATTAAGTGACTCTAGTGGTAAATTTAAATCAATCGAAGATTTATTCAAGTTCATTCATCAAGAAGCAAAAATCATTCTTGACAAAACCCCTGATTTCTTAGTTCAACTTAAACAAGTTGGCGTAGTTGATTCAGGTGGTTATGGTTTAACTTGTTTCTTCCATGGAATGAAGAAAGCTTTATTACATCCTGATCAAGTTGTAAAACCAAAGAAAGTTGATGATAAAGAAAGCAATACTCCACAACCTAACATCAACAAGAACTTTGTTGATAACAACGAAGGTTTTGGATATTGTTCTGAATTCATTATGAAAGTTGGATCAAAAGTTACTGTTGACCAACCCGATAAGGAACATTTCAAAGAAAGAGAATTTAAAGATCATATTAGTAGAATGGGTGATAGCTTTGTTTATGTTAAAGATGATGATCTAGTTAAAGTTCACATTCACGTAGTAAAGCCTTATGAACTATTAGCTTATGCATCTAAATTTGGTGAATTTACTAAAGTAAAAATTGAAAACATGACAATGCAATTCTTAATGAAGAACAAAAACACTTCATTAGAAAAGGCAGAAGCAAACTACAAACTTTCAAATGAAATTACTTCAGATCCTGTAGTTGTTGCTACAGTTCCATCGCAAGCGATGAAAGATGTTTATGCTCAAGAATTTGGTATCAAGAACACTTTAAACTGTGATGAAATTGGTAACCCATCAATTCAACAATTCTATGATTTAATTAAATCTGCTAAAAGCAGAAACGTTGTTTTAGTAACTGACAACGGTAATACTTTAATGGCTGCAGAACAAGCAATTAAATTGTTCCCAAGAAACACTACAAATGTTAGATTGGTTCCAACTAAAGATATTGCAAGTGCTTTCTTAGCATGTTTAGCATTTAACCCAGAAATAGAGTTAGATGATAACTCTAAGCGTATGAATAAGATGCTTAAGAATATGGCTTCAGGAAAGATTTCTCAATCAGTTAAAAACCTTTCTTACCGTGGTAACCATATTAGAATTGGTGACTACATTGCTGTTAACAATAGAGAAATTATTGCTAATGCAAAATCTATTCCACAAGTTGCAAGAAGATTAATAGATGATATCTTTAGAAGAGTAAAGAAGGCAAAGACTGCTGTAATCATCTACGGTAAAGATGCAACAATGGAAGAAGTTAATGCTGTTGCTAAATATATTAATGAAAGATATTTGGTTAAACCAATTATCGTTCAAGGTAACCAAACAACATACCACTTCTATTTAGGAGTAACAAGGTAGGTTCATTATGAAAATAGCATTAGATGTAATGGGTTTTGAAAATAATTTAAGTTGTGCAATTAATGCTGCAAGAAAATTTGCAAGCAAATTTAGTGATACAAAAATTGTTTTAGTTGGAAACGAAAATAAAATTAAAAAACTATTGAGACCTAAAGACAAATTTGAAATTGTTCATACTGATGAATTCATTCATATGAATGATACTCCTATTACTGCTTTAAGAAAACCAAATAGTTCAATGAAAAAAGCACTTGAACTAGTAAAACAAAATAAAGCACATGCGGCTGTTTCTGCCGGAAGTACAAGTTGTTTTGTACCTCTAGTACAAACAACATTGGGTATTATTGAAAATGTTCCTAAGTTCGGTTTCATGCCATTCATTCCTACAGTCAACCATAAGGGTTTTAACATGATTGATGTTGGAGCCAACATAAATGTTGAAGCTAAAGATTTATACAATTATGCTTTGATGGCAAATGAATATGCAAGAATCGTTAGAAAGATTCATAATCCAAGAATTGGATTATTAAACATTGGTACTGAAGATCACAAGGGTTATTCATACCACATAGAAGCTAATAAGCTTCTTAGAGCAAACAAAAACCTAAACTATATTGGATTTGTTGAACCTAAAGGCTTACTAGACGGTATTTGTGACATCTGTGTTTGTGATGGATATAGCGGAAACATTGCTTTGAAAGCAATGGAAGGATCATTAAAAACGGTTAGTCGTATTTTAAAGAAAGGCTACGCAATGCCTTGAAACTGACTTGGTGCATTATTTTCAACACCTATTATCTTTAAATTAACACACACATTTGATTATCGTAATAATGCGGGTGCGATAGTATTGGGAGCAAATGGTATTGCAATTAAAACGCACGGATCAGCTGATGCTAAACAATTCTATTCAGCATTAAAAGTTGCTCATGCATGTGTAAATAATAATTTAATGCATAACATAAAGAGACTTAAACATGAATAAAGCTTACAACCAAGTACTAAATAAATGATTGAAGTCTGTTTTGGGTAATAATCCAAAACAATTATCTATTTATGTTGAAGCTTTAACACATAGAAGTTTTAGTAATGAAAATAATCTACCTTATAGCTATCAAAGATTAGAATTCTTGGGTGATAGTGTTCTAAACTATTTGACTGCTGAATATTTATATGACAAATATAAAAAGCAATCTGAAGGTGATTTAACTATTGCTAGAAAGAAGATGGTTCAATCTCAAGCCGAAGTTTATGCAGCCAAAAGAATAAATTTACAAAATTTTATTTTGTTAGGTAAAGGCTTAAACAAATCAAGAGATATTGATAAAATATTAGAAGATTGTTTCGAATCTTTAATTGGAGCAATTTATTTAGACCTAGGTATAGATGCCGTTAAGAAACTATTAAAGAAGACTATCTTCTTATACGAAGATAAAGCATTACTTGCTGATGCAATAGACTACAAGACTTTGGTTCAAGAAGCCATGGTAAAACATAATACTAAAAACGCAATGTATCAAGTTAAACAAATTGACAAAGATACATTTGAAGCAAAGCTTGTAGCTAATGGTATTGTCTATGGTCGTGGCCGTGGCCATAACAAGAAAGCTGCTCAAACATTAGCGGCTAAAGATGCATACAAGAAACTAGTTAAGAGAGGAAAATAGTTATGATATTTCTAAAGAAATTCAAGGCTGTTGGATTTAAGTCCTTCGCTAACCCTATTGACTTAAACTTTGAAGATTCAATGGTTGGTGTAGTTGGACCTAACGGATCAGGTAAAAGTAATATCGTTGACGCAGTCAAATGAGTATTGGGCGAACAATCTAAGAAGGCACTAAGAGGTAAAAGCTCTAGTGATATTATTTTCCATGGATCTAAAGATAAAGATGGATCTGACTATGCTTTGGTTTCTTTAACATTTGATAACTCTAATAAACTATTACATACTGATTTAGAAGAAGTAACTGTAACTAGAAAACTAACTAGAAATGATGCTGCTAATGAATATTTCATTAATAAT
>JAZRVJ010000019.1:0-18527 GCA_045599065.1 Mycoplasmoidaceae bacterium | reverse complement strand
ACAAAGGAAAGAAGAATTAATTGGCTCTACCTATAACGATAGTTTAGTTTACAATGAATATAAAATTCACATTGCTAAATTAGGAGACTTTGGTACTAATTTCACGGGCTCGTTTGCCCCTGGCGATGCAATTGGTATTACAAAACAATTGCTTAACCGTGGTGTATCTGCTATACTACCTGTTGCTGGCTCTCAAACTACTGATACTGTGCAAGAAGTTTATAACCAAAATAGCAATTGCATAGTAATTGGTGTTGATGCTGCAATGGAAGATGGTGACAACCAAAGGAACTTTAGAAATCCTGATTTTGAAGATCAATCATATGGTTTAGATGATTCACGACCTGAATATTCAGATGGTATTATCAAGTTCTCGGCTGTTAAAGATATGGCATCCGTCACTGAAAGAATTGCATATTTATGTGCTAACAACCTCAACTTTGACATCCCTGATCCTAACGATCCAACCTCACCAGATCCAGATGTTGCTGTATGTAATGTTGGATATCAAACATGTGGTAACATTCAAAATGGTTTAGTTTCAGTTTCGTGGGACGGTTGAGCTTATTTAATTGAAGCACTATCTCATGTTGAAATGATATTGGAAAAACATAGCGCATCATTTGAAGTGATTTGGTTTAATGCAGTTAACAAATATTTTGAAAAACAACATTGGTTTGATGCGAGTGGACAACCAATCCCAAGTATGAAGGACTTCTATGACAACGTAACCAAGTTCTCTCTTACTGAAGAAGAAAAACAAGCTGGAATGACAGGTGTTGTTACATTTAAGAAGTATATTACAGGCGGAGAAGGGGAATTAATTCCAACTGCAATGTATTCTAATTATTCACATGTTATCTCTATTTTAGGTTCAGTTCTTGCTGACCCAGATATAGCAATGCTAAATTTCCCAGAAGAAATTACATTAGCTCTCCCACAAAGTGAGGAAGAAGCAGAAAAGTGGCATCCAGAAATAGCTACTGAAGCACAATCAGCCACAATTCTTGATTGGTTGAAGTACAACATGTACTATATGAGTTAGGAAGGTTCAACAATGGGATTATTTAAAAGAAAAAATAAAAAAACTGTTGCTACTTCCTCTGCTCCAAAAGGCAAGTATGCTATTGAAATGAAGAAAGTTACAAAAACCTTCTTAGGCGGGAAAATTATTGCTAACTCAAATGTAGATATTGCCGTTAAATACAATGAAATACATGCAATCTGTGGCGAAAACGGTGCTGGAAAATCTACATTAATGTCAATCTTATTCGGTTTGTATAAACAAGATAGTGGTGAAGTTTATGTTAAAGGTAAAAAAGTAGACTTCAAAAATGCTATGCAAGCAAATGCTGCCGGTTTAGGAATGGTTCACCAACACTTTAAGTTGGTATTAGCATTTAGTTTATTGCAAAACATTATGCTAGGTGCTGAAACTACTAAAGCTGGTTTTTTAGATGAAAAACCTGCTATTGAACGTGTTGAAAAAATATGTCATCAATATGGTTTTAACATTAATCTAAAAGAAAAAACAGCTGATGCGTCTGTTGGTACACAACAAAAAGTTGAAATTATCAAGCTTCTATTTAGAGGGGCAGACATTCTAATCTTCGACGAACCTACTGCTGTTTTGTCTGACGATGAAATCGCTGGTTTCCTTGATATGTTAAGAACGCTTAAAAAACAAGGGAAAACAATTATTCTTATTACTCACAAACTTAATGAAGTATTAGAAGTTGCTGATACAGTTACTGTATTAAGAAAAGGTATGTCAGTAGGAACACATGATATCAAAGATATCACTACTGAAAAACTAGTTGAATACATTGTTGGTAAGAAGATTGTTGAAAATCCAAACTTATTAAACTTCGGTAACAGATCTGATCCAGTATTGAAAATCAAAAATCTTTCAATGCACAAACATACTGATAAAAGAATTCCAGCAATATATGATTTATCACTTGATGTTTATTCAGGCGAAATTGTTGGTATTGCAGGAATTGAAGGTAATGGCCAATCTGAATTAGCATTAGCTATTGCAGGCATTCAACACCCTGATAAAGGCAAAATTGTTTATCACATGTCAGGTCTAGACATCGACATCACTAAACAAACACCTAAAACAATATCTAAATTAGGAATATCGCACGTTCCAGAAGATAGACATAAATATGGCTGTATTCTTGACGAAACAGTAGCATTTAACTTAGTTTCAAATCAAATTGATGACAACTTGTTCTCAAAATTAGGTTTCTTAAAATTAAGAGAAATTGGTTTGAATGCTAACAGTTTGTGTTCAAAGTTTAACATCTTAGGTGCTAATAAAGGTAATGCCATCTTTAGATCATTATCTGGTGGTAATCAACAAAAGGTTGTTGTTGCAAGAGAATTAACAAAGAAACACAACATTATTGTTCTTGTTCAACCAACAAGAGGTCTTGACATTGGTGCTATCAATGTTATTCATGAATATATTCTTGCTGAAGCAAGAAGGGGTAAAGCTGTTGTTTTAATCTCTTATGAACTTGATGAAATCTTAAAGATTGCTTCAAGAGTTGTTGTTATGGACCATGGCAAGATTGTTATGGATGCTATAAAGACAAAAACAAACAGACAACAAATTGGTCAATTCTTAATGAGAACAGGACCAAAGACTGTTGAGAAAGGAGGTACTAAATAATGGCTATCGTAAAAGGTCAAAGGAGCCGTGACTTAGGTAACTTCAAATGGGCTTACTTCAAGAATAAAGTAATTCACTCAGACATTAGAAAATCTAAGACTAAGAAAATCCTTGGTTCAATTTTGGCTATCTTTGTTGCATTAATGATTGCAATCATTATTGCTTGTAGTGTTTGTAATCAATGAAAAAACTTTGGCGAAGTGTTTAGAGTTATCTTTACTTCAGGTTTTGATGGGCGTTCATCAATTAACATGCTATTCTCGAACATGGGGATAATGCTAGTTGCTGGTTTGGCTTTCATCTTTGCTTATAAAGCAGGCCAATTCAACATTGGTATCTCTGGACAAATGGTATTTGGTGGCACAATAGCTACTGTTGTTTGTCATCTTTGCCACTTAGCACCTGGAGCTAATCAAATAGTTGTACTATTAGTTAGTATGATTGGTGGAGCATTCTTGGCAACAATTGTAGGTATTTTAAAAGCATACTTAAATGTTAATGAAGTAGTTTCATCAATTATGTTCAACTGAATTGTCTACTTTATGTCAATTCTATTATTATCAGGTTTAGTGTCTGCTGGATTAATTAAAGCAACAGGTTCAGGTGACTATACTGAAGCTCCAAATAGCGATATCCTTTTAAGGATAAATGGAGAGTCATTTGTTCCACTTTTAATTATTTCTGCCATTTTGACAGTATGTATTATTATTGTTCTTAACTATACTGTATTTGGCAAAAAACAAAAAGTGGTTGGTCTAAGTAGATCAGGAGCATTAGCTAGTGGTTACAATGTAAAACTAAATACAGTTTTATCATTGACTATTTCAGGTGCTATATCTGGAATACTTGGTGCTATGTTATATGCAGGTGTTTCTCCACAAATGCCTATTACAGCAGCTGCTAAGGCAATACCGCAAGAAGGATTTAACGGTATATCAGTTGGTTTAATTGCTATGGTTTCGCCAGCTGCTTCTATTCCAGTAAGTTTATTCTTCTCAATGATTCAAACTTCAGTTGCTACAATGCAAACAATTGGTATTGACAACCACATCGCTAACGTTGTCTTTGGTATTGTAGTTTATGGTTCAGCTGCAATTGCTTTGTTCTTAAACTTAAAGCCATACTGATGAACATTAGGTCTATTTAAAGGCAAAAATTATAACAAGATTAAGCATGAAAAGAACCAATCTGAAATCATGCTACTTGAGATGGCTAATGACTCTAATGAGTTGTTAAGAAAATACTACATGTATGGCAATAAAAATACTAAAGTTAAATCTTCTATGAAGATTACATTTGGTATGAAATATAAAATGTGAAAAGCATCTGTTGAGTATCACTGAGTTAACTTCTGATATGGAAAGATTAGAAAATGAGATGATATGCAAATGGCAACATTAAGATCATTATCTAACATTCAAAACCGTAGAAGTGGTCTTCAATTTAAGATGGACGTTGCTGCACAAAACAAACTTGACTGAGACACATTAATAATGACTCAAAGATCTGCAGCGAATGTTGGGTTGCCTCAAATTAAAACATATCACCAATACAAAATTGCACATGATGCCTTTGTTAAGGCTTATTTCTTAACTTCTAATGAACTATATAAACACTATCAAGCAATGTTTAAGAAATATGCTCAAACAAAAGCCAAAGGCAAAAAAATTACTTTTGACCCTGCAGTTGTTAAATATGATTCATTAAAACTTGAACAACTATATATGGCTAATTTAAGAAAAGAAATTAACAAAGTTAGTGAATTGATTACTAGACCTAACGAAGTTAAGGCAGACCTTGATGCTTCAGGATCAATGTCTGGATTTTGGAAAGGAGAATAATATGGGAGATTTAGGTACATTATTAGACTTAACACTGATGTTTACCGCTATCTTGTTAGCTGGTTCAATTGCTGGTTATTTATCAGAAAGAGCTGGAGTAGTTAACTTAGGTATTGACGGCATGATGTGTATGGGCGCATTATTCTTTGGCATCTTCTCGTCAACTGGATTCTGAGGGGGAGTTCCACATTTTGCAACCATAGTTGTAGCATTATTACTAACAATGATATGCACAACCATAATGGGTGCGATGCATGCCTTTGTTTGTATAAACTTAAAGGCCGACCACACGATAGCTGGTACAGCTATTAACTTAGTAGGTTTAGCTGTAGCAAGCTTCTTAAACCAACCATTAGCAAGGGTTTTATATCCTGGACAATCATTCTCAAAAATTATGTGCCAATATAGTTCTTGCTTACCTATTGGTGGATCATTATATGGAAGTAGTTTCATATTATTTGGTGCTGTAGCGCTTATTTGTGTAGTGATTTGACTAGTTGTCAATAAAACAAAAACTGGTTTAAGATATAAAGCAGTTGGTGAAAACCCTAATGCTGTTGATGCACAAGGTATTTCAGTTATTAAATATCAATGAATAGCCGTAATTCTTTCGTCAGCAATGGCTGGATTAGCTGGTGGTTTATTCTTATTTAGAATTACTGCTTTCAATGGTGACGTTCAATCTATGGGTTATTTATCATTGGCTATTTTGATTACTGGTGGATGACAAATTCCAAAGATGACTGTCTTTGCAATTGTCTTTGCTATCTTTACAGCGGCTGCTAACACAACAACACTAACACAAATTGGTATTCCACAACTATTAGTATTTGCTGTTCCTTATATTATTACTTTGGTTGTATTGTTATTCACATCAAGAAGAATCTTGGCACCTGCTCATTCAGGTATACCATTTGAGAAAGGGGCTCGTTAACATGAAAGTTATTAAACATCCAATAGTAGATTATCAATTAACAATAATGAGAGACAAAAACACAAACTCCACATTATTTAGAAGTTGCTTAAAATGCTTAAGTAGTTTCTTAGCTTATGAAGCTACTAAGAATTTAAAACAAAGAGAAATCCCTATTACTACTCCAATTGCTAAAACAACTGGTAAGAGAGTAAAAGACCCAATTGTTTTGGTTCCAATTTTAAGAGCAGGATTAGGAATGGCTGATAGTTTCAAGGATATGATTCCTAATGCAAGAATAGGACATATTGGTCTTTATCGTGATGAAAAGACTAAAAAGCCAGTCGAATATTATTGTAAGATGCCTGATTCTATTAAAGGATCAGTGGTAATCTTACTTGATCCAATGCTTGCAACAGGCTTTTCTGCTATTGCTGCTGCTAAAATTATTAAGAAATATAAGCCAAAGAAAATTAAATTTGTTTCTATTGTTTCAGCTCCACAAGGAATTAAGGCTTTTGAAAAAGCTCATCCAGATATTGAAACATATACAGCATCTATAGATAAAAAATTAAACAAGGATGCATACATTGTTCCAGGATTAGGTGATGCTGGAGATAGAATCTTTGGCACAAAGTAGGTGAATTATGAATAAGAAAATGAAAAAGGTTTTATTAACTGCTCTGCCAACATTATCCTTGGCAACAAGTTTTGTTTGTTTGACATCTTGTTCGTCAAAGGATATTTTTAATGGTAATGAAGCATTCTTGATTGCTGAAGATGGCAGTCAAATTTGAGTTAAATCATTAGTTGATTCAAATATTTGTCCTGTTAAAGGCAAAGAAAACATGCCTATTACTATTGATGATAAGCATCAATATGAAAGAGACGAATTTAATTTGCAAATAGTGCTAAATCCAAAATTAGAAGCCATCCCTAATAATTTTTTGTTTGGCTGCAGCAAATTTAATAAAGGAATTAGATTAGATTACCTAAACATTAAAAGCATTGGCGACTGTTTCTTACAAGCATGTCAAACCTTCAATCACAAACTTGAACTGCCACCAACTTTAGAAACAATAGGTGACAACTTTGTTAATTCGTGTATTGATTTTAATAGCGAAATCATTTTTCCCAATAATTTAAAATTTATAGGAAAAAAATTCCTTTCGTTATGTACAAATTTTGATCAACCAATTGTACTACCAGACGGTATTGAAATAATCGAAGAGGCTTTTATGCAAGAATGTGAGTCATTCCAAAAAGGAATACATATGCCAAATAATTTAAAAATAATTAAGGATTCTTTTATGTATTGAAGCACAAAATCATTTCATATAGACAATTTACTAAATTGTACTCAATTAGAAGAAATAGGTAGCAATTTTATGGATGGTTGCACAGGATACAACAACCCATTGAATTTTTCTAATACAAAACTTAAATCAATAAGCAACTCGTTTTTGTATAGATGCACAAGTATGAAATCCCCCATCTTTTTTGGAGATTTGCCATCCACTATTTTCAAATATGAAGAAAAAAATCTAAACTTTGCAATGGATACAGAGTCACTTACAACAACAAATAAAATACCAATTTCAGGCACTAACATGCAAGAGATTCTTAATTGAGAAAAAGAAATTCCGGGTGTCAAGACTCTATACAGAAATTTAGTATCTTATCCAGGAAAGTAGCGGTTAACCCGCTTCTTTTTTATTAATTAAAGTATTTATCTATATAATAAATACACCATATTTATTTTATGGTTACAACCGCACGAATGTTAGGTTTCAAACTTACATTATGTAATACCTACTCTAGGCGAGTCATGAAAGGATATAAAATATGTTTGCAATATTTACAACAGGTGGCAAACAATATAAAGTGCAAGTTAATGATGCAATTTATGTTGAAAAAATTGAAGCAAAAGTTAATGACAAAATTACTTTTGATAAAGTTTTAATGGTTGATGCAAAAATAGGAAAACCATATTTAGCTAAAGCTAAAGTTGTTTGTATTGTGGCTAAGCAAGGTAAACAAAAGAAAATTGTTAACATTAAACACTTACCACAAAAACACCACACTCACAAAACAGGTCATAGACAACCTTACACAAAACTAATTGTAAAAGAAATCGTAGGTTAGTATGATTAAGGTAGTTTATACAGATATTTCTTTAGAAGTTTCAGGACATGCAAACTATAACTTAAAAGGAAAAGATATAGTTTGTGCAGCTGTTTCAGCTGTAGTTCAAACAGCTAGCAGTTGATTCAAAAAAGGTGATCTTGATATTAAGATTAATAGAAAGAATAAAGTAGCTATTAAATATACTTTGAAGAAAAAAACTAAAGAAAATAAAGAAAAACTTAGTTTAATAGTCTTACAACTTAAAGTTTTATCTAGAAACTACAAAAAATACATACAAATAAAGAAGGGAAAATAGAAAAATGAAAAAATATATAATTGATCTTCAACTATTTGCTTCTAAAAAGGGTGTAGGTTCAACTAAAAACGGTAGAGATTCTAACCCTAAATTCTTAGGAGCTAAAAAAGCTGACGGACAACAAGTTAAAGTTGGTCAAATCATTTATAGACAAAGAGGAACAAAGGTTTATCCTGGCAAAAATGTAGGCATGGGAAAAGATCACACTCTATTTGCACTTAAAGCAGGAGTAGTTCACTATAAGAGATTTGGCGATGGCAAAACTAGAGCCGAAATCACTACAAGCAAAAAATAGGCTATGCCTATTTTTATTTTTGTATTTTATAATTATTCTATAGGAGAAAAACCATGCGTTATTGTGAACACTGTAAGAAATTAGTTGGCACAACAATGACTTCAGGTCAAATTGCAGTTGCTACTGCATTACTACCTACAATTATTGGCTTCATTCTTTACATGATTTTTCATGAAAGAAAATGTCCAACATGTCATTGCGTAACAGCTAAAGTTAAATGACACAAGGAGGAAGATTATGGCAAACGAATCTTTAAAAAGAGAAAGTAATCTTAATCTTCTTGAAGAACAACAAACAACTACACCTGTTGCTTGAATTCAACAAGTTAGAAAATATAAACTAGGTTTATTTGTTACTGGAATTATTGGAATAATTCTAGCGGGATTAGATTTAGCATCCATTGCTATGTTTATTCATTTTCAATCTGCTGTGGATGCTACAGATATTCTTAAAGCAATATCAACTGCTATTACAACTTTATCAGTTTCATTTGTTATTGTTTTACTAATCGATGTCATTTTCACAGTTAACATAAATAGATACATTAAAAATAAGAAAGCGTTGATTTTATATATTCCATGCTTATCTTTGATGGTTTGTTTCTCAGTTCCACAAATCCTTATTGTTTTAAAACTACTTGTTCCAGGTGTACAAATTCCTGAAATTGAACAATATGCATGAGCTAACTATATAAATATAGTTGTATGCTCAGTTTATATGATTACTGAGTTGATTAGATTAATTAGACATCGTGATGAAATTAATGTAACTGCCGAAATCAAAAAAGCATTAAGATAAACAAAAAAATGACTAGTCTCGCTAGTCATTTTTAAATGGTGCCGAAGATCGGAATCGAACCAACAACCTACTGATTACAAGTCAGTTGCTCTGCCTGTTGAGCTACTTCGGCATTTAGTATCAAATTATTATATATTAACTACGCAAAATCAAAACTTCTAATTTTTGTTTTTTATATTATATAATACTTGCGCCTTATATATTTATAGTAAATAATATATGAGATTATATATTTTATAAATATATAAAGCCTCTATGCTGCTGAGTAGATGCAGCAAATATCCCAAGGAGACTTATATATAAATGACTAATTATGAAATCATGTTAGTTGTTGATGGCACCCTAAATGCTAAAGATGCAGATGCTGTATCAACTAATATGCAAAAGATTTTAAAAGGTGTAAAAAACCTTAAAGAAACTAAGATGGGTTTACAAAAAATGGCTTACAAAATAGGTAAATGCACTTCTGCATATTACTATGTTTTGAATTTTGAAAACGAAAACCCAACAGTAATTAAGGAATTCAATAGATTGGCTTTGATCAACAAAGCAATCTTAAGACACTTAATTATCAATGTTGAACATAACTATGGTTATCGTGCAACTTTAAATGCTAAGAAAGTAGCTAAAGCTAAAGTAAAAGCTAAGATCTATGAAGAAAGAAAGAAAAAGATCGAAGAAGTAATTGCTGCTAAAAAAGCACAATATGAAGCCGAAAAGGCTGAAAAAGCTGAAAAGAAAGTAGAAAAGAAAGATGAATAAGGTATTTCTAGTAGGCAACATTGCACAAGATCCAACTGTAAAAACTACTACAACTGGTAAAACAGTAGTTAACTTCTCAGTTGCTTGCAACGATCGTATTCAAGGAAAAGAAACTTCTAGTTTCTTTAACTGTGTTGCTTGAAATAACCAAGCTAACTATGTTGGCAGTTATGTTAAAAAAGGTGATACTGTAGCTGTTGACGGTAAACTTAGTAAAAGAAGCTATGTTAACAAAGAAGGAAGAAACGTATATGTTACTGAAATCATTGTTGATAGCATTAAAACAATAGTTAAAAGAAACAAACAAGCTAATAACGGTGAAGCATTAGTATCAGTTAATGATAACTTTACTACAAATGTTGTTAGCCAAGAAGCTAATTTCAGCAAACCAGCAGAAACTAAACCGGCAGATGATGGTTTAACTGAACTTCAATGAATAAATGAGGAAGAAGGTAAGTAATTATGGAAAAAAGAACACCTAGAAGAAACAAAAGAAGATTAATGAAGAAGAAACCTTGCTATCTTTGTGCAAGAGGAATCTACTATGTAGATTACAAGGATGTTGAATTACTTCAACACTATCTAACACCAGCATGCAAAATTGTGCCAAGACGTGTTAGTGGTCTTTGTCAAAAGCACCAAAGAATGGTTGCTAATGCAATCAAAAGAGCAAGAATAGTTGCTTTATTACCATTTGTTAAACAATACGAGTAGAACATGAAAGTTATTTTATTAGAAGACATCAAAAAACTTGGCAAGAAACACGATATCATCGATGTTAAAGATGGATATGGCAATTTCTTAATTACTTCTAATAAAGCAGTTTTGGCTAGTAACAAAGCAAAAGATATTGTTACTAAACAAAAAGCAGATGCAAAGGCAAAATATGACTCTGATGTTGCAGCTGCAAATAAAATCAAAGCTCAAATTGAAAAGATTGAACTACATTTTAGTCTTAAGACTAATAATGGACAAGCTTTTGGTTCAATCTCGAACAAACAGGTATTGGATGAATTAGCTAAGTATAATATCAAAGTTGATAAGTATATGTTAGTTGATGATCAAAAAAACTACACATTAGGTGCATACCGCATTGGAATTAAATTACATAAAGATGTGGTTGCCCACCTAACAATCAGAGTAACAGGAGAATAATTATGGCTATTAAACAAGAATCTATTGATAAATACATTGTTGATTGTGAATCAGAAATTCTAAACGCAATCATCACTACACCTTTTGTAGTTGATGAATGTGTTCTAAATCTTGATCCAGATGATTTTGCTGATGCAAGAAATAGAGCACTATTTGCTGTAGTTAAAGAATTACATGATTCTGCTAAACCTGTTAACAAAAACATTATTTTAGACTATTTGTCTAACAACGAAGCATTCCAATTTACTGGTTGAAGACAATACTTCGACGAAATCGCTTCTGCTTATAGTAATGACGAAGATCTAAAAACAAACATTGAAATTGTTAAAAATGCATCTATCAAACGTAGTCTAGATAGATTTGCAAAAGAAGTTATTGATACTAAGATTGATTTTGCAAAATATAACAACCAAGTATTTGAATTGCAAAATAAATTCCTAGAAATTATCAACTCTAAGAAAACTTCTCACTTAATTGAAATTCAAGATGTAGCCAAAGGCTATAGAGATATTATTCAAAGATTAAGAGAAAGAAAGCAAGACATCACAGGAACAGAAGTTGGTTTCAAATTAATTGACCAAACAACTAATGGTTTCCAACCTGGAGATTTAATCATCTTAGCTGCTAGACCAGGTATTGGTAAAACTGCTTTAGCTTTAAACTTTGCTGCCGATGCTGCAAAAATTATTAAGGCTAATGGTAAGGCAGACAAAGAAAAAGTTGTTATCTTCTCTCTTGAAATGGGTAAAGAACAATTATGTCAACGTTTTGTATCTATGGATACAAGATTACCATCAGGTAATTTAAGATCTGGTCGTTTAGATGATATGCAATGAGATAGTGTTAAGGTTGCTTTAGAAAACCTTGAATCATTACCTATTTTAATTGACGATAGTTCTGATGTATCAATTGTTGATATTCAATCTAAACTAAAACAAATTAGAAACAAATATGACGTTAAATTAGTAATTGTTGACTATCTTCAACTACTTAAAGGTCCAAGAGTTAAAGGCCAACAAATTAATAGACAACAAGAAGTTTCAACTATTTCAAGAATGTTAAAGATTCTTGCAAGAAACATTGGTGCACCTATTATTGCGCTTGCGCAATTATCAAGAGATATTGAAAAAAGAACAGATCAAAGACCGGTACTATCTGACTTAAGAGAATCTGGTGCTTTGGAACAAGACGCCGACCTTGTTACATTCTTACACAGACATAAAGATGTTTCTGAAAAAGAAGATGAAACAGGTATTAAGCCTGCTGGGCCAAAACCTATAGTAGAACAATACTACATTGACTACATTATTGCAAAACACAGAAATGGTGAAACAAGAACTATCCCTCTAGTTTTAAAGACTAGATATGGCAAGTTCTTTGAACTTGATACAAGGAAATAAACATGAGACTAAATAAATTTCTATTAGCATCTGCTGTAATAGTTCCAACTTTGGCTCCAAGTTTAACATTAACAAGTTGTAGTCAAACATGAGGATATTTAAATCCTATTAGTTTTGGAAGTATTGATCAGGGCGATGCTAATGATCCATATCAAGCATTCCGTAGCCAAACTAATGTGTATCTTGATGCTAATGGACAAGATATTACAAAATATCTTCAATCAAATTTCATAATTGATCAAGCTAAATCTAGCATATATGCATATACTTCGCCTGTAACTAAGTGATATGAAACTAAGGATGATGTTAGTGGAGATGAAGAACCAAAAGTTCTTCCAGTTAATAGCTGGCAGAGATTAAATGATGGTTGAAAAACATCATCAGATGGTATTTCTACATCAGTAACATTGGATGACCCAGATGAAGATAAACCTAAAGGTGTTAAAAAGACATATACAAACAATGAAAACTTTAATTTAGTGTCAAACATTAACTTTACAAGTACAATTGCATCCACAATTTCTAATTATTTAACATATGGGTTGCAATACCAAGCAAGTCAAATTAATGTTAATGATAAAAAATTAAAAAAGGATTTAAATGCTGCTTGAGGTAGCCAATCTTCGTTGCTTAATCTCCAAAAAGAAACTGGTTGAATAAACACAGGCGATGAAGACCAAAACCGTAACTTCTATGAATACATATTTGCTTCAGCAAATAGTCATAGTACAGGAAAAACAAATTCATTCTTGAGACCAATTTCGGCTAATTTCAATTTCGAAAGTAATTATTTCCCATTTCCAACATATGATGTAACTACTCCTGCTGCAGATGATATTGATGCTAGAATTAATGTTTCAGCAAAAACAAAACTATTATTGATGCACGATGGTACAATTAAGTTCTGCCGAGCAGGAATTGAAGGCAAAACAAGTGAATTAGCCTACTACACTGATGTAAAAGATGTTAAAGTTAACATTCCTTACAAGAAAACCACTAACGCTGCAGAATGAGACTCATATCCATTAACTGTTAAACAATATTTGTTTAGTTCTGTGCCAATTGTTGTTGATGCTACAAACTTATCTGCTAAGTGAGTTGACCCAACTAAGAATGATTCATTTGTACCATCAGACTACTTTATCAATGATAGTGAAACTGTAAATAAAGCCATTGGCAACTCTTGAGAGAAGATTTCAGAGTTTGCAACTGGTGAAGCAAAATCTACTATTCAAAAATTCAGTTTTGATTTAACAAAAGCTGGTGAAAGTCATAGAACATTTAATATCTATGAAGATCCTGACCCTGAAAAGGGTACTGATCCGAGAATAATCAATAAAACAATGAGTGGTAATTCATTCGTTGTATTAGTATCCTATGTTGTTAATGAATATGATTCAGATAAATCATTAAAAGCTAGAGACAAATATTTTGATGAAAAAGAAATGGACGTGCCTGAAGAATTGTCAGATGCTAATTTAGCAAAGCTAAATGCCGTTTCAATAAATTCGATTGAATCAATTTTTCCTGCATATTTGTTGTCTATTAGTGATAATAATTTATTTAAAAAGGCACACAAAGATATTGAAGATAAGGATGAAGGCACAACAACAAAATTTGGTTATATCATTAATAGTTCAACTGTTAGTAAATACAACAACAAATTACTAAACTTGTTAAGAAGAACTAGTCAAGAAGGTATGAAACCTCATGCTTCTGAGCTGAGCCAAGAAAGCAAAGACTTATTAGCATTCTTAGGGTTTATGTTCGCTTCAACTGCCGATACATTATCTACTGATTTTCTATCAACTGACCCATGACAAAATTAAGAGCTACGCTCTTAATTTTTTATAATATTGATATGGATTGATATACATTCATAAACAAAGAAACACAACAAGATTACTATAAGAAACTTGAAGATTTTATAAATAATGAAGCAAAGTCACATGTTATTTTTCCTGAAAGAACTAACATGTTTAATTGCTTTAAATATGCTGAACCTAAAGATATTAGAGTAGTTATTGTTGGACAAGATCCTTACTACACACCTGGATATGCTAATGGTTTGGCATTTGCTGTTAATCAAGGTGTACAACTACCTAAATCTCTAATTAACATCTTTAAAGAATTAGAAGATGATTTAGGCATTCACAAAACAAATAGTGATTTAAAAGATTGAGCTAAACAAGGTGTCTTATTACTCAATAGAGTAATGACAGTTAATAAAGATCAACCTAATAGTCATAAAAATAAAGGCTGAGAAATCTTTACAACTAAAGTCATTAAATTTTTAAATAATGACTTTGACAACATTGTCTTTATCTTATGAGGAAACAACGCACAAGAGTTAATTCCTTATATAGATCCAAGCAGACATTTAATTATTAAATCATCGCATCCTAGCCCATTAGGATACTATAAAAGTTTTAAAGGTTCTAAACCATTTAGCAAAACTAATAATTATTTAAAATCACATAATAAAAAGAAAATTAATTGGTAGTTAAAAAACAATGTATTTATGTGCTTTAGTTAAGACATTTAGATATTTCTTTTTGTCTCTTTTATAAAACACAAGTTCTTTTGGCTTAACTCCATCAAAAACTTGGAATGTGTTATCAATGTAATGTAACACCAATACATTGTCTTTTTTATAATAATTAGTTATAAAAACTTTACTATTGACTTTCTTGTTAGTAATTTTTTTTATTGCTTTTATTTGCTTACGAAGGTGTAAACAAATAAAACCATAGTAGGCGAAACTTGTCACAAGATTGCAAAGTATATAGAAAATACCATTACCTCATCATTTTGTAAAGGAAATACCTTTTAATAAAGGATTTAATATGCACATTGAGTCCTTATAACCTATAACCCATATCTCTAAAACACCCAATAACATACAGACAATAAATGCTGCTGGTTGGACAAACCAAAAGAATGGATTTGGTCTAAACCTATTTTTGATGATTAGGACTAATGAAATTCATAGTAGTAAAGCATGATGCAATAGCCCAAATTGTGTTCTTACTGTAAAAAATGGACGTTTCCCAATAAAATTAGGGCAAGCAAATGTAATGATTGCGCCAATAATAGCAAAATATATCAACCCGTGAATCGATCAATTAGTCTTTTTTCTGTTAATAAGAAGACTAATACTAAGAGCAAACGAAGTAAATGAACAAAATGAGTCAGGAAATAAACATCACCACGAGTTATATTCTCTTTCAGCTTCTTCTACATAGTTTAAATCCCAATAAACAAGACTCACTCTTGCAATTAAAATTGACAAAAATAACAATATAGATGAAACAATAAGAATAACATCTACTGTTTTTTGCTTCTTGACTAATTTGCCAACAATGATATTACCACTTGTAAGTAATACTGCAACAATAGCCAAATATGAAAGATGTTCAACACCGAAAATTTGTGGATATACTTCATTTGCCATAAACATATCTAATTGATCTATAATATATTTATATATTATAGAAAGGAGTTTTATGCCTAAAGTTAGTAAACAAACGGCTGGTAAAATTGGACTCTTTAGTGCCATAATGCTTATCTTTGGTTCCGTTGTTGGTATCGGTATATTTTTCAAAAACTATGCTGTGTTTAAAACAAATAATGGTAACTGAGTTGGTGTATTAGTGTCATGAATAATCTCCATTATCATGGTTCTATGTATTGCTTTAAGCTTTGGTGAAGTTGTTACATGTAAACCAAAGGTTCAAGGTGAAGGTTTAGGTGGATGAGCAACAAGATATTGTGGTCACCATTTTGGTAGATTTACAAAATTGTTCCACACTCAAGTCTACTATTCTGTATTAACATTTGCAATTATGTTCTTTACAGGTGAAGCTTTGCTTAACTGCTTTACACCATTGGTAGGATCTTCTCCAGGATATGTAGATTTTGGTAAGGGTACAATTCTATATGTATTCCTAGTGGGAGGAGGCTTATTTGCCTTATTCATTTTCCTTAACTATTTTGCATCTAAAGGAATGAGCAAATTTAGTAACATTACAGGAATAATTAAATTTGTTCCAATTGCTGCTGTAATCATCCTTGGTATTGTGTTTGGTGCAATTCAAGGTGGTGGACTTTGAGCAAAAGATCCACAATGAATTTCATGAGCAAGGGATCCGATAACACACGAATGGACACTTTTACCACAAACAGTTGATAAACTAGCAAATGTTGTAAACATAATTAAATGTATACCATCAATTCTGTTTGCATTTGAAGGTTATTTAGTAATTGGTAACGTTGCTGGCGATATGGAGAACCCTAAGAAGAACGTTTCATTAGCAATTATTCTTGCAATGATTATTATTTCAGCACTAAATTTAGCTATTACTATTGGATGTATGACAATTGGTACAGGAAATGTTTACCATTTAATGTACATTATCTGTGGTAAAAATCACATTGATATAGCAAAAATTCTTAATATTGTGATGTCTGTCTTCATCCTGATTTGTATTATTGGTGTTCTAAATGCTATGGTATTTAGTGGAATGAGAGCATTCCAAGTAATCTGTGATGATGGAACATTATTTAATGGTAAGAAATTGGCAAACAAGAAACCAGGCAAACTATATGCTGGTGCTGTATATTTTAGTTTAATGATTGCTATATGGTGATTAGGAATAGGAATACCATCGTGCATCTTGAATACTGACGCTATTGCAGATGGTTCTAGTTCAATTCTAATCATCATGATTTATTTAGTCTATGGAACAACTCTATTAGGTGGATTTGCAAATAGATTTAGAAAAGAAAAAGTTGAGGTTGTAAAAATAAAAATCTTCCCAGTAACAGCTATCATCGGAATAATCGCATGCTATTTTGTATTTGCATTTAGTGGTGTATATCAATGTATGATTGGTCCAATTCTTGATCCAATGCACGAAACTGGATCATATTGAGGATTGTTCGCACAAAACATTGATGGTTTCCCATTGCCAAATATTTTAAATGAAAAGTTTGGCCAATATGATGGGCATTTGTGACGTTATTGACAAACATGCATTGTTTTCTGAACTATAACAATCGTCATGATAGTTATTCCATTTATTAACGACTTGTTAATTCATAGCAAGAACAAAACACCTGAGCAAGGATTTATTTGAAAGAAACCAAGAATTTCTGATGTTAAAATTGCTAAGAAATACGAAAAACAAAGAGTTAAAGTTCTAGAAAAAGAATAATTAAACAAGAGAAAATAATGAAACTTATGTTTCATTATTTTTTTGATTATCTATATAATATATAAATAATTTATGGCTAAAGTTAGTAAACAAACAGCTGGAAAAGTAGGATTATTCTCTACTGTCTTCATGATTATTGGATCAGTAGTGGGAATTGGAATATTCTTTAAGAATATGTCCGTTTTTCATGCTAATGGTTACAACTGAATTGGTGTGCTAGTATCATGAATAATTGCAATCTTCATGGTTTTATGCATTGCTTTAAGTTTTGCTGAAATCTCTAGTTGTAAACTTAAACACTCATCAAATGGTTTAGGTGGATGAATGGGCAAGTTCTGCGGTTATGGACTAGGTAGAACTACATCAATAGCTTATGCTATTGTTTACTACCCTGTCATTACCTTATCTGTTTTAATCTTTGCTGGTGAAATGCTTTTAAAAGTTATCCAAGCTGCTATGGGTGAGGCAGGAACACTAGACTTTGGCAAGGGAACAGTTGCATATATTTTCTTAATAGGTGGTGCTTTATTTGCACTATTCTTATTCTTAAACTATTTCAAAAGTAAACAAATGTTTAGATTTGGACAAGCTACAGGTTTTATTAAAATTCTTCCATTATTAGCTGCATTAGTTATTGGTATAACTATGGGGTGTATCTATTCTAAGGGTGGTTTATTTACATGAAAATATTGAAATCCAGAAAATATTCCTAGCCCTGATTGACCATGAACTCACTTGATTGGTGACGAAAAAATACCAGATGTAAGCGGAATCATTACATCTATCCCTGCAATCTTATTTGCATTTGAGGGATTCTTAATCGTTGGAAACATTGGATCAAGAATTGAAAATCCAGAAAAGAATGTACCAATTGTTATTGTTTTGGTAATTGTCGTTATTTCTATTGTTAATTTATCAATTAGTATTGGCTGTATGGCAGCAGGCACTGGAAATGTTAATGAATTGATCTCATTAATATTTGATGGTGACACACAAACAATTGGTTGCAAGATAGTAACATCGA
>JAZRVJ010000018.1:0-6941 GCA_045599065.1 Mycoplasmoidaceae bacterium | reverse complement strand
TAGTCAACCTTAATGTTTTTACCCAAATTAATTTTTTGCACATTTAATTTAGAAATTTCATTAAGTGTATCTACAAATTGTTTTTGTTCGTCACTTTGAGCAATAAGTGCTTTTGCATAGTTTTCTCTTGCCTTTACATATTCACTACCGCCTTGAAAGTGCGCTGTTTTTTGTGTGTATTTCTCGCCACCAGCTAAAGTTACTTCGTCATAAGTGTAATATACCGCTTCTTTATCAGCCGCATCAAGCTTTCTCTTCATATCTGCGACATCTGCTCTTCTTTGTTCGTTTTGTAACAATTGAAGAGCACGAATTTCAGCTTTATATGCTTCTATTCTATTGTTAATATTAGCAATCGCTTGTATGGTTGCCGCATTTTGACTAGAAATAAGACTGTCCATTGCAGAGCCGTGAACACTACTTAATTGCGCCACACCTTCTTTTGAAAGTGTAAATGCACCATTTGACTCTGTGCCAAATTGGTCTATTATAGCGGTAAGTTCTGGGTAAGCTTGTTTTAATGATTCAACAATATCTTTATTGACAGATTGTCCATTATTCCAAGCATTAATAGCACCTACTAAACTATTATATGTACCTTCCTGTTCACGAACACTATTGTTCATTTGAACAAGTGCTTTTTGACCATCTTTGTATTCGTTGTTTAAATCTTCTACAGTTTTTGCTAATCCAGCAGTTTCTTCAGCTTCTCTAATCATAGCATCTAATTTTGCTAAAGATGCTAATGCGGATTGCCTTTCTGCCAGCGTTCCATTTTCAACAACACTTAATAAGCGTTCACGTTCTGTATATAATTCGCTAAGTCCATCAGCTAAATTATCATATATTCCAGATTGACTATTTAATGCACTATTATATTCAGCTTCAAGATTTCTTAATTCTGTTAATAAATTTCCACTAAATAATGTGTTTGTGCTTTGAATCTGTTCTTTAAGTTGTCGAATCTTTTCTGGATATGTTTGAAGAACTTCTTGATTCTCTTTATATGCTTCTGTTGCCTTTTTAACAGCATCAGCATTATCCATAAATTCAGAATCAATTAGTCTATCTTTATCGTTAAAATATGTATCTGCTTCTTTTACGATTTGAGAATTTTTTTGTTGTTCTTGAAGTTCAAGCTTTCTTTCTTCTAATTCAATTTGTTTTTGAAGAATATCGAGTTGACGCTCGTCATATTGTGTTTTTACTTCTTTACCATTGATTTCATCATATTTAGATTGTAATTCGCCAATCTTATCTTTTGTTTCACTTATTGAGTCCTCAAGATTATCAACAGCATGTTTTGTATTATTTACCCAATCGTATACTTTTTTAAATGCTGTTACTATTCCAGCAATTGCAAGACCAGCAACAAGAGCCATACCAAAAGAACTAATTAATGCTCTTACAGTATTGCCAAGAACAATACCAGCCGCTCTAACATTTCTAAAATTTCCAACGCCAACACGACCAAATGCACTCATTGTGTTTTGTGCTGTTGTAATTTGTTGTGTTGTATGAGCGGTTTGATTATCTAAAACCGTTAGTGCTTGTGCAACTTGTTTAACAGATGCTGGAATATCATTCATCAACCCAAACATTGTGAACATACCAGTCATGCCACCAAGTGCAACTTTTAATGCACCAGCGTTCGTTGCGGCATCTAATATTGCCCTTGCAAAATCAAGAATACTATTTACAAATTCAACTGTAGCCGTATTTGTTGCGAAGTTTTGCCAAGCGGCATATAATTCATTAACGTGCGCTTGAACAGATTTCAGACGTTTTTCCATTTCAGCCATAGCCGCACCGTCTGATTTGCTTGCTTCATCATATGCACGTTCTAATATTTCTACGTTATTTAATAATGCAGATAATACGTTTGCACGAGTTTTACCAGCCATTTTTTCGGTAAAGAATGACTGTTCCTTATCATTAAGCTTATCCCAGTTTTTAGCTAAATCAAGTAAAACATCATATGTTGAACGAAACTCTGTTTTACTTTCATTCATTAATTGGATATTTAACTTGTATTTTTTATTAATACTATCCAGACCATCTTGAATCTGTTTTGGTATTAATGCCATTTCTGCTGAATCTGAATTTTCTCCAGTTTCGTCACCTAAGTCAGCAATACCACGCATACGCATACCAATTGTTCTGAATGCAGTACCAACATTTGCTGGGTTTTGCACAACAGTATTAGCCGCAGTAATTAATGCAATTGATTCTTCGACAGTATTGTTTGCAGATGCTAAAGAACTACCAGCTTTTTCGATAGCTTCACCTAAACCACCAATTGTGATAGATTCTTTATTCGCTACGTTGTCAAGTTTATCTACAATTTTAATTGCATCTTCTGCTTGATAACCATATGCACGAACAGCCGCAACCAAATATTCAGACGCTTGATTTGCAGTCAAATCTTCAGATACAGATTGTAAAATCATGGCTGTTTCTGCCATTTTTTCTACATTCTCAAATCCGTCTTGACCAAAACCAGCACGAGAGAATTCAGTTGTAGCATTAATATAGTCAGTCATTGTACGACCAAGAGATTCTGCTTTCTTAGCCGCACCATCCATAAAGCTATTATATTGATGTTCTGTTAATGACGTAACTCGTTTTAATTCCGTCATTGCAGTATCTACATTTTGAATTTCTTCAAAAACATTTCTAACAAGATTTCTTGTTATAGAAAATGCCTGTTGGAAAGTAAACAAGGAAGTAGCAAAATTAAATCTTGTAGTTCCTGCTATTTGTTTGGCTTCAGCAAGTTCTTGTTTTATTCTTCTTGCTTGAGCCGCTTCTCTTTCCATTTGTCTTGCTGATTCTTTATCAGCTTTCGCTTTGTCTTTACTTGCCTTTTGAGCACCTTTTAAATTATTTTCAAGATTTTTTGCGTCCTTTTCAGCACTTGCAATATCTTTTTTAATTTCTTCCCAAGATTTATCTTGATTTTCAACAGACTTTCTAATATTTTCGATTCTTTGTTGAAACGCTTTCGCTTCTTCACCATCAAAAACATCAGCATATTTTGATTTTAATTTGTCAAATTGATTTTCAAGTTTTGCGAGTAAAGACTCTATACTTTTAGTTTTATGTGTTTCTGAAACAGTAGTTTTTCCATTAGCGTTAATGGTTGCTACTTTTTGATTTCCAGCCGCATCAGTAATCGTTTTTACATATTTGGTTGCTTCGCCATTTGCACCCTTCATTACTTTTACAACTGAATTCCAGTTTTTAGCTATCTTATCTGTAGAACCAAGAAACTTGCTTGCTTCTTGAGACATTTCGTGAACTGATTTTGTAGCTTGTTTGGTTTCTTTATCTAATTGTCCACCAAGTGTCTTTCCAGAACCTTTTCCAGTAGCAGTATTACCAAAATTTCTAACAAGGTTTTCTAATTTGGCTAATGTTTGATTTATCTCCCTAATACTGGAGTTATCAATTTCAGCTTTAATCTTTAATGTATTAAGTTTTGTGCTTAACTCTTTAATATCGGCATTAATTTGCTTTTTCGATTCTGTCTTATTAAGAGTACCAGCAACCCTAATACTCAAAGTATTTGCCATTTAAATCATCACCCCAATAAAAAAGACTAGGGTTTTTATCCCTAGTCAATAGCTTTAATATTTTAAAGAGTATCTTTCAAATATATCATCTTCATTATATGGAATATTATTTGCTTTTTCTTCATCTTCTTCTGTCCATTCAATGCCTTTCAATTCCATATATTGGTCAATCAATTTTTCAACATCAGTACCAGTTTCTTTTGAGATAAAATAACCTAGTTCGTTTAATCCTGCTCTGTGTCGTTCAGCCCAAGAATCACTTAATTTCGATTCTGTTCCAGTGAAACCAGCTTTCTGTTTTTTATAATCAATTCTTCTTCTTCGTATTTCGTCCTTATGATTACCAATTTGTTTTATTCTTTCTGGAGTAAGTGAATTGTTATATTTCTTTGCTTCTTTAATCTGTTTTTTCTCATATTTATCTGGAGATGGGAAAAAATATATTTTAGCACATATCGACAAATGAATTACAACATCAATCCAAAAAGCAATAACAACTGTTGTCTCTGGTGGATAGTTAGTTAACGCTTGAACCAAAAACACAATTACTGCATAACTACCAACCACATACACTGCCGCCGCTATAAATTGTCCAGAAATCCATATCATAAGTATCACCTCATGTATATGGTATCATAAAAACTTTAAAATGTCAAGTATAAACAAATGTGTAAAAACATATTGTCATAATATAATGACAACACGTTTTAGCACATTTACTTACTAATTAAACTATATTACATCAAGACCCAAGTTTTTCAGTTTTCTTCTTACTGAAGTTGCAAACTTGTCTCCATTATTATAATACTCAAGTGTTCGTTCTAATGAATGCAAACCTCTAATAGAAACAGAATCTCGTCTACCTCTAATAGAACTATTTCCATTTTCAATCCACATTGGAATCATGGAACTACTATCAGAACCTTTAAAACTTGTATGCGGATTAAATGGTGTACTCCATGCTCTATTATTTCTAATAGCAGAACGAATTCTTGAAGTATCAAAATATATATGAGAAGAAACTGAATCTCCGTGTCTGTCTGCATTTGTAACAACAAGACTATTCAAAAAATCCATTGTTCTTTGGTATGATTTTGGTTCGTATTTACCATACCAATTTTTCTGAATATATTTTTTTGCATAATCATGAACTTCTTTTGCAGATTCTTCAATTGCAATATCTAAAGCAAATATAATATAGTTATTTAGTTGGTCAACATTATCAAATGTTTCCTTCACTTTCAACAACACCTAAACCTGTTAATTCTTCAAGTTTTTCATTAGCTAATGAAAGTTGACTTTGAATCATAGCCAGTCTAAGTTTTAAGTTTTCGCCTAAATCATTGTTAAATCTAACAATCAATTCTTCTTTAAACGAATCTGAGAAATTAGACATAATATCATCAAAAACCTTTAAATCATCTAAATATTTGATAATGTCGCAATAGAATCTGAATTTTTCATCAGATGTTTCAAATTCTCTATCGAAACCTTCCATGTTAGTCATGTATTTAAACATCATACCATTACACAGAATAGCAATATTTGCATCCATAATTTCTTCAGTTAAATCAACGTCAGATGTTCCATTAGATACTTCTTCACTCAGACCTACAATAATATCAGCCGCTTCATTAACCATTTGATTAATTTTTGTTGGCTGTGCTTCAACGTCAATAACTAACTCATACTCTTCACCAGTAACATCAGTTACATTAATTTTCTTTGTTTTGTAAACTTTCTTTACGGTTTTTTCAAAATTATTTACATTTAATTTTTTAGCCATAATATAATTCACACATCTTTCTTTTATTTTGTCAAAAAATAAGGTACGCACCATGAAGATGCGTACCCATAAATATTATCTAACTTAAATCTGTTCTTTAAATGCCAGACGATACACATAGTCAGATGTTGCGTCAGCCAGCATGTCGATTGTGAATTCGATGTTGTCTGGAACGCCACCTTCGTTAGAAGCATCTAACTGAGCATTCAGCTGGATAACAGCAGATGGAATGTCGCACTGTACATCGTACATTGTACCAGTACCAACTTCCTGTGCTACTACGATACCGCTTACTTCCCATACAGGAGTCTGTACGTCTTTTGCTTCTAAGATAGTAGCCTGTTCTTCAACAGTGTACAGAGCACGGATTTTTTCTACAGAAGCTTCAGTTGTAATAACTTTGTCAGCGATTTTGTATTCGCCAGCTTCTGGAGATTCACCTTCTGCTGGTTTCAGTTCGGTTTTAGTACCCAGAGAGTCTACTGCATATACAGTGATAGCTTTACCAACGGCTGGGGATTCAGCCAGTGTGAAAGAGCCACCTTCACCAGACAGGTTTTCAGATTTATCAAACAGTACAGTACCATTTGTAAAATCTACACCTAACTGTAATTTCATTAAGTCTGGGCTAGAGGTTGCGGTTGTTACGGTTACGGAAGTTTCACGGTCACCTTTGAATGGTAACAGTTTCAGACGTTCAAAACCGCCACGCAGATATTCGATTTCCTGTGTATCAGACAGATTGAAACCTACCAGATAAGGTAATTCGCAAACTACAGATTTAGTTTTTTTGTTTTTAACTAACAGATTGCGAACACCAATAAATGCGAAATCTTGAATCATTGAATGTTTCACTCCTACAAAAATAAAAAGAGTTAGTCTCTACAAGACCAACTCATATCTTTTGGTTTAATTTTGTTTTCTTTTGTATCTATGTTGCCTGTATAAATACCAATATTCGTAAAGTAAATATTTTGTTCTTTATACATATGAGCATGAACACTGAATAACTGCCAAACAGTCAAATTCCATATGTTAAAATAATTGTAAGGACTTCCTGTTTTTGCGGCTATCCCAGCAATCATACTATCTATTGTAGTAATGCCGTTTCTACTAGCATCAATCTTAGCCATTGCCTGTTTAAAGATTTCAATATCTTTTTTACCTTGTTCCGTTACTGGTTTTGCATTATCAATCATTTTTGAACTTTTACCGCTCCCACCAGTTAAGCAGTAAACTTCCTTGAATGCCTGCATTATAATATCCATGTCTTTATCAGACAAATCTATCATTTCTTCACCATTGTAAATTCTGAAACAACTTGTTTCTTGAACATATTGAACCTTGTCACAAACTATTACTAAGCTAATAAAGATAGCATAACTAATCAAAAGTTGTTTTTGTACCGCTTCATCTTTTTCAAGTTCTTGCTGAACTCTCCACAAATTAAGTAGAGTTTCTGGGAACAACCAGCCAATGCCAGTTTTATTACCAGACTATCCCCATAGTTCCTATGGTTCTACACATATTATTTAAGCACTTTTCAAACCTTGTGCTAATATATTTCTTGACGCATTAAT
>JAZRVJ010000017.1:0-14792 GCA_045599065.1 Mycoplasmoidaceae bacterium | reverse complement strand
AATCTGACCTACCTTCTAGCTTAGTTTTAAGCTTAAAGAACAATGCTCAAGTTATGTTTGTTAAGAATGATAAGCTAATTAAAGATAAAGGTAGGAGATTTGTTAATGGTGACTTGGCAAAAGTCATTAAAGTAGAAAATGAGCAAGAAGTAGTAGTTTTAGTTAAAAGAACAGGTAAAAAGGTTAGATTACATAAATATAACCTTGCTTATAACATTAACAAAGCTCCTAAGCTATTTTTAGATGTAATAGTCCAAGATCAATACATAGGCTTATTTAAGCAATATCCTATTAAATTAGCCTATGCTTTGACTATCCACAAAGCTCAAGGTAAGACCTTTGATAATGTAGTCTTAGATCCTACTATAGATAAAAAGAAGCTAACTCCAGGTTTAATCTATGTAGCTTTGTCCAGAGTTAGATCTATAGATAATTTGTATTTGAGTAGGCCATTAACTTTGGATCAGATAACAATTGATCCAAAGGTGGTTGAATTTTATAAAATGTTAAAATAAAAAAGAGCTTGGCTCTTTTTTATTATGCTAATCTTTCTAAAATTTCTTTGAAGTGTCTAGCATATGGAGTGTTTTGTTTAATAATAGGATTTTTGTCAAGATCTTCCATTTGATCTTTAAAAAATCTTTCAAGTTCTTTACTCATTATTTGTCCTCCTTAATGCCATAAGCATCAAAATATATCGCTATTATTATATCATTATAAAATTTTTCATAGATTTTATAATACTGTTTTGGATTTAATTCAACGCATTTTTCTGGATTTTTGTCATCTCTTACATAATTTTTGAAAAGGTTGTATCATCTATCCTCGCCATCGTCTGTAAAACCAAGTCTTTTCGAGTAACTAAGATACAAATGGAAGAATCTTAACATATTGATACATGTAGCTAATGCAGTTCTTTTGTTCCCATTGTTTCAAATATGATGACTAGTTAATAGTTTAAATGGAATCCAACAACATAAATTAGTAACATCTAATTTACCATTCCGATCTAAATAGTCCACTCATAGTTCAACTTGACTATAAAGTTTACTATTAGGGTCAAGTTTTCCAAAATTGTAATATTCTGGGAAATAATCAAAATCTTCGTCTGGTCTTTTGGTTTTTCCAAATTCAGCAACTTGGAGGTGAGACTTTATTATGATATGAAAAACTATTTCTATTAATTCTTTAATTGTTCTAGTATTTAGATTTAATTTTAACAATGAAATTTTAAATCTTTCTCATCGTTTATTTTTGTTTTTAAAATAATTTTTGTCTCCATCAAATTTAAAAATTAATATTCTTTTAGAACGAATATTTTCATAAAAAGCTTTGTCTTCTTTTGATAAACAAACTAATTTAAGTGTTTTCATACTGATATTATAATATAATATATTAAATTTTATTAAAATTTAATATATTACTTTTGTTTTATATTAAAATTATCGAAATTAATCTATAGATAATCTATATTTAACTAAACCTCTAACTATAGATCAAATTACTATAGATCCTAAAGTAGTATCCTTTTATAAGAATTTAAAATAAAAAAGATAGGTTTACCTATCTTTTTATTGCGAGGTGGTATTCAGTGAGCGGGGGCTAGTTCTGTATTTATTCTGGTGGCATACCAAAAAAGAAAAAATTGCATGTGGGGAAAATTCTTGTTTGAGAGGTATTAAAATAAATATAACCTGTAATAGTTGTTGCTTTTAAAATTGCTTGCCTATCATCATCTTTATAAAAAACAAAGCTGGATCCTTCGTAACTTGGTTCTAGATGTGTTCCATCTGCTCAAAATCTGTACTTATTAATAAATCCAAGTGCTCAATCAAAAGGATTCCCTTTTGTTGCAAGAAAGCAAAACACTCAGTTTGATCCCACCGATTTGTCTCATTGACTCATATCAATAGAAATATCATATTTAACACCTAGTTTAACTTCATTATTTAGGCAATAAAGCGTGGGAAACTGTTCCTCTGTCATTTCAAATTGATCTAAAACTACCTTTAGTGTTTCTTCTTGACAAGAAGTTAAACTAACTAATGGAGCTGAACCAATAGTTAATAATGTAGGTATTAATAATATAGGTTTTTTCATACTTGTATTATAAATTAAATAAATGGGTATCATGCGAGAAAACTTTTTTAAAAAGTTTTATCAAAAAACAGATGGTTAATCATCTGTTAATTGTATTAATAAGGTGATGTTAGATTTTTGGATACCCTCTTAAATCCATTCAACAAGGATCTAATGAAACACACCTGAGTTTTGCAATGTGAACATATCCCTCAACATTTTTACCATTTAAAATTTTTTCTAATCCCTCAGATGTTATGTTTATTCAATCCAAATCAAAACCCCATATAAAATATGATTTATCTAATGGTGAACCATCAACAACAATTTCAAAATCATTCTCAAAAGTGCAAGCATGCTCAATCTTTATTTCTGTTTGGGCATCTATATAATAAAAAGATAACCTTCCATCATCAAAAGAGTCAACAGATTTTGGCCCAAGCCACTTCTCAGTATCAATTTGAAATTTAAAAATACTATCCTTTTTTAAAAATGTTTTTTCTGTTGAGATAATTTTGTTATATGCTGATCCAGCTATGTATTTGTCTAAAACCAATTCAACTTGTGAATCACCACACCCAACCATAGCAATAGTAGGAGTCAAAGCAATTGATGTTAGTAATGGTATTAATAGTTTTCTTCTCATATATCTATATTATATATAGATATATACTATAGATCCTAAAGTAGTATCCTTTTATAAGAATCATAAAGCGAGGAACTAGGTTATCCTATTACGAGCTATTTTTTGATAATCAATTAATAAGTAGATAGACAAAATCTATATTTGTTTTTACACTTTTGTCAAAAATTATATTGTTAAGTGTCTTAATTAGTTGTTGTTTAAATTTAACAACATTTTGTTGGTCAGAGAATGGATAAAATTGTTTTAAATCAAATTTATATTTGTTTTCTAATTGTGGATATATGTCTTTATATGAAAATTGATTATCTTTATCTACAATAAATTGTAAATTTGATAAATTTCTATTAATTCATTCAACATAATTCCCTTTTTTCCATATGTTGTCAATATTGGGAATTCATTTATCCATACTAACAAAAATTGTTTCTGAAGTAATGTAAGAAAAATTGTCTATGTTATCAAATAATTCTGCCTTTTGTTCCTCTATTAGTTTTCAATCATTTGATAAACAAAATAATGATTTGACTATTTCTCAATATATAGTTTTATATGTTATCGTAAATAAATTAAATAATTCTTTAATAGGTGGTAAATCGATTTTAATTTTTCCAGTCTCTAATGTTAAATGTTTTTCAATTTTTGTAGCTCATGTATGCATATTTTCATATACGTACGAGTCAATAATTAAAATTTTGGCCTCATTTAGATAAGTTTTAAGTGAGTCGAATGATTGTTTTATTTTAACAATTCTCTTAGTTTTGTCTTGATTTGTAAAAATAACATTTATTTTTGTGTTCTTCAAACCTTGAAGTTTATTGATTAACGACTTGAAGTGTGCATCTGTTCTGTAACAAGAAATATCAAAAAGTTTATATAAATTTAAATAGATGTTTTTTATTAATAAACAATAATAATTGTAAATTAATGGGTGCGGCAAAATGCTATTTGATGACAATTTTTCTGGTTGTATAGTTTTATTAATTTCATTTTGACTATAGATCTGATCCAAAATCAAAAAGTCCTTATAAATATCATCGAGACATGTTTTAATCATTAATAATATTTCACATATGTTATTATCCTTTAGAAACTTTATATATTTTCTGTCCAATTTTAATTCATCCCTTGGAACAGCAAATGAATACACACCAAGTTCGTTTGTGTACCCACTACTTTCATATTTTTTTCTTACTGACTCTGCGATTTGAATATCTCTTTTATCCCTCAATTGTTTATATTGAGGATTTTTATCTATTGAATCTAACTTGAGTGAAAAATGCTTAATCAAATCAGAATTTTCATCAATTTTTAGAAATTTAAATTCATTATTTAATCAAAAATCTTCTTGCTTCATAATAATAACATTATAAACAGTATTAACTCTTATATTGTTTAGTCTTTTATATTCTACATAGCTACGGCATGAATACTGAAGCAATTGTGTAAATAGTGTTTGGTGCAATATTTTTTCTTGCGTTTTTCATTCGTCAATTTTTCTTAGTGTTAAATTTGGTTCAATTAAATTTCGTGATGAACGAGGCAAATCGAGGATTACCAAAGTTTTGCAAGAATACATCAAAATGAAGTAGGTAACTATTTAATCAATGATGTGGTATTACCATATGATAATACAACAACGCAGATTGACTATTTTATATGCTTTTTAATTTGTATTTTCAAAAAAATGATTTATATATTCTATTTCGTTTTTATCTAAATAGAAAATCTCTTTTGAAATGTAATTTTGCAGGTCCTCATCTCCACAGCCCTTGATTGCTTTTGATATCAGTTTTCTTACTGTTGAATTTTGTTTTAATGATAATTTGGGGAACGGAAGGGCCTGCAAATGTTCTTTAGCGATTTTATTGACACCCCCAAACATTTTGTAATGTGCGTACGAATATAAATTAGAATTTAACAACGCTAAAACAGAGTATATGTCTAAATCTTTTACTCGCGGAATAAGAATGTTAGCACTATTCGTTGTTAAAGACTTGGTTTCATCAAGAACAAATAAAAGCCTAGTGTTTATTGTTTTATACACTAATTTCTTTGGGGATCTATATATGTAATCAGGTGCCACTTGCTGTAAATCATCACGATTGTATTTAATGAATTTTTTAGGAGGTAATAATTTATATTTCGTTTTAATTTCCTTGCCACTATAAATAGGCTCAGAACCAGGAACGTGATGATCAAACAGCTTATTTTCATTATCTCCTGTTACAATTCCTAAACCAAAAATGCTATTTTTCAAATCACTTTTTCTAATCCTCTCCATTTTATTGAGTATTGTTATGTCCTTCTTGTTTAAATGAATAAATATTTGGTTTTGCAAATTTTTATAAATTTTTTTAGGAATAATTGTTTTAGTTGAATTTTCAAATAAGACTTTTGAAGTTTTTTTAGTATCCAATTCAATCATGTAAACATTTGACATGACATCAGAAAATTTTCTTGAATAATGTTTAATATGTGTTAAATTAGTAAAATTTAAAATGTAATTTCTAATATCAGCGTGTCTTTTAACGTTTAATATTGACTCAGGCAAAAGGAATCTTAATTTCCCATTCTTTTTAAGTAATTTATAAGATTTTTCTAAAAAGTAAGAAAAACTTTCTCCAGATGTTACACATGTTCTGCCAATATTTTTTTTGTTTATGTTTGCACCATATGGGGGGTTACCAATAATAAAATCAAATTTCATATTCTTATTTTTTTCATATCATTGAAAAAAATCATTGCAGAATATTTTAGGGTAATGAGCGCGAGGATATTTAATAAAATAATTAAACTTTGCAATCATGACGGCGATGGGGTCAAAATCAACTCCATAAATTTGTTCTGGCTTAACATTTGCTGCAAAAAGAAACGAACCAGAACCACATGATGGATCGAAAATTGTTTTTGATTTTTTAATATCTAAATCCCGTACAAAATCTCTAGCTATTTCGTAGCCGGTGTAATATGTTCCTCTCGACAAATTTTCTAACTTTGTATTTAAATACTGATATGCCGACCCTAATAAATCAAAAACACCATTGGGAATATTTTTGATTTTTATTTTTTTGATTTTGTATTCAGATAAAAATTTTTTTAAGTCAGGATTCTTGTTTTTTTGTACTAATTCGCATCCGATCGAATAAAGTATTGTTGTTTTATCACTCTTCAGCGATAAAAGATATCTCAAAAAATCAACAACTTTTTTTGTTTTGACGTTTTGCATCGGAATAACATGCTTGCTGTTTAGTTTAAAAAATTTTGATTTGTTTTGCGTGGTGGAATTCAAAAATTTCATTATTTCCTGATTCCTTTAAATATTCTTGCAGCTTCTTTTCAAGTTATTGTATCAATACAAAAATTCTTTATATGCCAATCTATTGAATTTTTGTTTATTCCAAATTGTCCTGATTTACCTAAAGCATCATATCTACCGTGTTTGTCACACCATCTTTTAAACGACTCCTTATTTAGCTTTGTTTTTTCAACTTTGAACACTTTTATACAATCTTCAAATAGCAAAACATAAATTAAATAGTCAAAATGATCTCTTTTAACATTTTGAATATTTGCAAGATAGGATGATTTTTTTGCATTTAAAAATTTAACCATTTTTCTGGTTTCAATGTTATCTATTTCCTCAATAATTTGGTTGTATAAATTGTTCTTTTTCTCAGGTAATTTTAATACTTTACTGGCTTTAATCTCGTAATGATTCCCTAATGAGTCCTTAGCATCGTATGATGAATTATCGGCCTTAGATAATCTATATTTCTTTCTAATTAATGGTTCAATGTATCTCTCTCCATATGTTCTGCTTGGTGCTAGGAAAAGTCCATCCCTAATTAATAATCAAGGCTTTTTTGAACAATTTTTTCGCTTCATTTTTTAAACTCCTTTCACATATTTATCTCAATTAATACCATTAGCTATAGCTAATTGTTTAATTTTTCTTTTGATTTTAATAGTTGGTTCAAAGTGTCCATTTTCATATCTATTAACAGTAGAAAAAGCAACACCTAGTTTATCAGCCATTTCTTCTTGAGATAATAATAATTTATCTCTAAGATCTTTTACTAATTGTTCTCATTTCATAATATATCAAAATTATAGCATTATTTATTCTTAAATTTTAATTTATAATATTTTTTAAATATTATCATTTGATATAATAAAAATACTTGAGGTGAAATATGAGTAAAGAAATGACAATTAAGGTTAGAAACTATAAAAACATTTTAAACACAAGTTTTTCGGATGAAGTAATTCTTTTCAGTAACAAATTGAATCTTATTACTGGAGAAAACAATGTGGGGAAGACAAACTTGTTAAGGTCTTTTAATTTGCTAAACATGACTATGGATAAAGCCAAACCTAAATTTTCTTTTGAGACTGATTGACCTGAAACAACTATCGAAGTTTCAAAGTCGGATCGTGATAGATTAGAAAAAGACTTTTGAGTGTCACTTATGGAAATGAGCATATCTTCTGATGATAAAGATTTTTTATCTTCATTGTTCAAAAGTAAAATTCCTAGTGACATTTATGAGCAGTTAATAAAAGAAAAACGAATTGATCTTGATACAATTGAAATTTATTGAATGGGTTCTAAATCAGTTGGTCCTGTGTATAGTTTCTTACCAATTATAAATACAAATGAATTTAATCTTTCTGATAAGAATATGCTTTCTAATATAAATAAAATTCAAAAAGAAGCATACGATAAAATTGTAAATAATTATTATCCTGTCGTTCATAATTTAATTGATACAAGCTTTGAAAAAGATAACATAATTGAAAGATTTGCTTTCACTATTGCTAACTTAAAAGATACTAATAGTGAAATTATGAATTTTTTAAGAAAATTTTCCAATGAAAAAGATTTTGAAACAATTTTATCTTACTTAGTTGATCTGGCTGATGCTAAACCCAAAACTATTAACGACGCGGGCTTGACTCATGACAGAAATGAGAAAAAAAGAAAGATTGAAAAAATTTTAAGTGAAAACATTAACAAATCGTTTAGTGAAATCTTTACAAAATTAAACACAAAGATTAATGTTGAATTTTCTGAAGATTCGGCTATTCAATTAGTTTTTGTTAGTACGCTCCAATATAAGTATGCAGCTAGAAATATAAGTGATCAAGGTTCTGGAATCAAAAAAGTAATTAAATTGATTTTTCTTTTAAAACAATTAATTACTACTGATAAAAACCATCTTATTTTAATTGATGAAATTGAAAATTGTCTAAGTGTTAATTCTCAAACATTTGTAATTAATTATCTTAAGTCAATAATCAAGAAAGCTGACAATCTTTTCCTTGTTATGACAACGCATTCTCCTTTGTTCTTTGATTTTTTCAAAACCGAGAATCTTGATGAAATATATTCTTTAACAATCTGTGTGAAAAATGACGATGGGGCATTGCTAGTCGATACTGTCCCAAGCATAAACTCTGTTTGTTTTGAAAATGATGGAGCTAACAACATTGGTGCAGGAAGAATCTTGAAAAATGGTAAAGAGTGCTCAAATGGTATTGACTTGCTTTGTTATATTCTAGATGCTTCAAAAGAAATAATAGAAAGCATAATCAAAGAACCTCGTGAAAATAAATTTAAAACTTCTCTCAGATAGCTAACTACTATTTTTTCTATTTCTGAAACCTCGCGGCTCACTTCGCTCGCATTACAAGATTTTAAGAAGTTAAATATATACCTTAGGGTATATATTTTATATAATCTATATATATGAAGAAGATATTATTGATTCCTATAGCTTTAACAGCACTAACACCTACTATTAGTATGGTAGGATGTAATAAACCAGAACCACTTGATATAACTCTTGATAAATATGATAAGCGTTCTCTTGCTCTTGGAAAAGAGGATATACCATTACTAATAACACAAACAACATTTGATGTTAAAGAAAACCATACATACAAATTTGTTATTGATATGACTAAATGAGAAACACCTTCTGGGTTTAAGATTGATCATTTCACTTTTGTTATAAATAATGGCTTAAATTGAGAAGGTGATGCTCTTTTTAGACAAAATTATGAATTTACTACTAATACAGGTAAAAAATTGCAAGGACAACTACCTGAAATGTTCAGAGGTAATATTAATTTTTCCGAAGTAGATGAAATTTTATCTGCATCACAAATTACAGGAATAGTAACTATCGATGGTGTTTTCACTAATGCTTCGCACTATTTCCTCTTCTATGCCTATCCAAAAGACTAATCTAAAAATTTAAAACCCGCGCGGCTCACATTCGTTCGCATCACAAGATTTTAAGAAGTTAAATATATACCTAGAGGTATATATTTATTAAAATATTTCTGCTTATTTTCATTTTTATAAGTCAAGTAGTATATGGAGGAATACCCCTCTAGGGGTATTAATTAAATATGAAAACACATTATATTTTTCATACATATAATGAACTTAACAAAGAATTTGAAGTTCATGTTATGTTAGTTAAAGATCAATATCAATTCAAATTAGTTAAAAGACTAGATGGAAATAAACCACCTAGGATTACTTTGGCTGATATAGTTGCTAGATTAGATAAAATTGATCAAAGAATTGACAAGCTTGAACAAATCATTGTCCAAGATCACAACTTATTAATAGAAACTAGTCAACTACTTCACAAAATTATCAAACTTAACAATCTTAAGACAGAATAAACAATTTGAAGTTCATGTTATGTTAGTAAAAGATCAATATCAATTCAAATTAGTTAAAAGACTAGATGGAAATAAACCACCTAGAGCCCCTAAATATTTCACTGATTTTGTTTCGAAACAAGAAGACTTTAACAAAAAGGTTCTAGATTTTATTAAAAAACAAACAAAATTTAATGAATTCATTGTTGAGCAATTCAAATCTCATGGTTGGATTGAGTAAAAAAGAGCAAAGCTCTTTTTCTAATACAAACTCTCTTTATCCATTTCTTTAGGCTTTTTAATACCTAAATATCTAATTATGGTAGGAGCAATATTTGCTAAACTACCATTTTTTAGTGTTAATGACTTATCAGTAGAGATAAATCATACTGGATTCAAACTATGAGTAGTAATAGGTTTGTTACTACTATCTAACATACAATCACAGTTACCATGGTCTGCTGTAATAAATAAAGTTATTCCTAATTGGCTAGATTTAGCAATAATCTTACTTAAACAAGTATCAACAGCTTCAACAGCCTTGATTGTGGCATCTAGGTTACCTGTGTGACCTACCATGTCACAGTTAGCGAAATTACAGATAAATACATCAAATTTAGACATGTTAGCTAATAACTTATCTGTTACTTCATAAGCAGACATCTCTGGTTTTAAGTCATAAGTAGCTACATCTGGAGAATTAACAAGAATCTTTTGTTCATTCTTGTAATTTAATTCCTTTCCTCCATCAAAAAAGAATGTAACATGAGCATACTTTTCAGTTTCAGCTATTCTTAATTGCTTCAGGCCATTATCTTCTAATACTTTACCTAAAGTATTAGGATATTGTTCGGGTGGATAGATAACTATGTCACTATCTATACCATCATATTTAACCATTGTTACTAGTTTTAGATTCAATGGTCACAATTTAGATTCATATTTGTATAAATTTGATTTTTTTATACAATGACATAATTGTCTAACTCTATCAGGACGGTAGTTAGCAATAAAGATTATGTCATTATTCTTAAATTCTGTATCTTTGCCTGTATAAGCAGGAACGATAAATTCATCTGTGATCTTTTTATCATAGTTATCTAAGATGTGGTCAGAAGCAGAGGTAAAACTATCTGATTCATGAACAAAAGCATTTAGTGCTTTTTCAATCCTGTCTCAGTTTTGATTACGATCCATCCCATAGTATCTACCACCAATAGAACCTAATTTGATATTAGGGTTTTTTGCAATAAAGATTTGAATTAATGGTAAATATCTTGCAAAAGCTTTAACTGGGGCATCTCTACCATCAGTTAAACAATGTAAAACTGTTTTCACTTTTTTCTTTGCACAAACTTCTAAAACTTTAAAGATGTGAGCAAGTTGGGCATGCACACCACCATCTGATGTTAAACCTATTACATGGAATGTAACATTATTATTTAAAGCTAAATCTATTGCTTTTAATAAGTTTTGGTTTTTGGCAAACTTATTATTATCAATATCCATGTTAATTCTTACAAGTTCAGATCTAATTGTTCTGCCTGCGCCAATATTCAAATGGCCTATTTCACTATTACCCATTTGACCTTGTGGTAAACCTACTGCAAGTTCAGAAGCTTGCAATAGACTGTGTGGATATTGTTTTAAAAGACTATCAAAAGTAGGTGTTTTTGCTAGTGCAAAAGCATTACCATGCTTATTGTTATTAACACCTAAACCATCTACAATTATTAGTCCTACTTTTTTCATTGTTCAACAGTTTTTAAAATACTAAAGAATTGGTTTGGATCTAAACTAGCTCCACCTATTAATAAACCATCAACATCCGGATTGACAATAATATCTTTTGTGTTTTCGGGTTTAACTGAACCACCATATAAGATGGATATCTTATTGGCAGTTGACTCATCATACATACTAGCTAACATATGTCTAATAGAAGAACATGTGTTTTCTATTTCGACCATAGTTGGTGTTTTGCCTGAACCAATTGCTCATAATGGTTCATAAGCAATAACACACTTGCTTGCATCTTCTTTTGAAATTGTTTTAAATGTAATCTTTAATTGGTTTTCTAAAACACTATAAGTTTGTTTACCTTCATATTGGCTTAATGATTCACCAATACAAATAACTGGAACCATGCCATTTTCCAATAAAGATTTAGTTTTTGTTCTGACCATTTGGTCAGTAACAAATAAATACTTTCTTGTTTCAGAATGGCCAACAATACAATACTTAACTTGGTAGTCAAGTAATTGCTTGGCTGCTATTTGTCCAGTGTAAGCACCAAAACCTACACCACAAACATCTTGTGAAAGTATTTCTGTTTTGCCTTGTTTTAAAGTTTGAGCTGGTTGAATAGAAACATAACTAGGAGCAAAACCATAAATGATTGGACTATTATTTAAAGTTGGATCATGTCTTAATTGCTCATTAAAAGTATGAAAGAAACCTGCTAAGTCATTAAATGACTTATTTAGTTTTCAATTTCCTAAAACGTATATGTTTCTTTCCATGTTTACTATTTAAACTTAATGTCCTTTAAAACAGTCTTCATGATAATTCTTAAGTTTTCAACAGCTGATGTTCTTAATTGACCAACTAATTGGTTGTTGAAACAGAAGTAAATTTTAAACTTAGGTTCTGTACCAGAAATTCTAAATTTAATTCATGATTCCTTATCAAGCAATCATTCTACTGCTTGTGCATCTTCATTAAATTGAATCTTTTCAATCTTGTAATCGTGCAAGTGCATGTTTGGATCAACTTTCATAGCACGATTAATTAATTTTTGTGCATCTTGCTTTCAATCTTTGCTTTCTAAGTTCAAAGATATTGTATTTGAGTATGAATCACCAAATTCTGCAAAAATCTTTGTTACTAAATATTCATGTAAGTCTACATAGTATTCAGAAACGTGGTTAGCTAATTCAAGAGTTAAAGCAATAGAACCAAAGCTATCTTTGTCTCTTGCAATTGAATGAACTAAAGATCCGATTGCTTCTTCAAAAGCAATTACTAATCTACCTTTTTGTTCATACTTGTCAATTAAGTTACCCATTCACTTAAATCCTGTTTGGGTTCTAATTACTTTAGCACCATACTTCTTTGCAATTCTATCAACATAACTTGTTGATACGTGTGTTGTTAAGATATATGGTCTACGATCAAATTGTTTATGTTCAAGAATATAGTTAACTAACAAAATTCCTAATTCGTTACCATTTAAGAATCTTCATCTATTTGTTTTTTTGAAACCAATAGTCATTCTATCACCATCTGGGTCGCAACCAAAGATAATATTTGCTTTTCTTTTTGTTGCTTCTTTAATAGCTGGATAGAATGCTTTGTAGTCTTCTGGGTTAGCAATAGGGCTTGCACCAAAATCAGGAGCAATTCTATCTTGTCCAGGAACTGTAAAGACTTTTCTAAATCCTAATATCTTTAAGAATTTAGGCATTAATTCAGTTGTAGTTCCTTGAAAACCAGTAAAAACAATTGGACAATCTTTAATTGGAGTTTTTGGTTCTCTAAATCAAGGATCAAGGTTAACTGCTTTAGCTACTTCTTTGAAGTATGCAGTTGTAGTTTTATCATAGTCAACAGTTTTGATAAGGGGTTTTTTACCTGCATCAATTAAATCTGATTCAATGTTTAAGATTTCTTTTGCTGGAGGCATGTTTTCTACAATAATCTTTGCTTCATCAGGTAGGATTTGTGCACCTGTTTTGTTGTAAGCTTTAAAACCATTGTATTGTTTAGGGTTATGACTAGCAGTAATGTTAATACCACCATCAAAACCATTCCTTCTAATGGTATAGCTGATAATTGGTGTTGGCATTAATCTATTTTTTGAGTAGATGTATGTTTCTACACCCATCATAGACAAGATTCTTGCACATTCATAAGCAAATGCATCAGAGAATTCTCTATTATCATGACCAATAATTACTTTTGGTTTTCTAGATTTAGTAAATAAATATTTTGCATAACCATAAGCCATTTGGTGGTAAACAAATTTATTCAACATTTGCGTACCTGGTCCCATAACAGCTCTAATGCCAGCAGTACCAAAAGCCAAAGGCTTATCAGCAAAAGCTTCTTTCTTTTGCTCGTCTGACATATTATTGATTAGATCTCTTAGCACATCTGTGTTACTTCAACATGCCATTCAATCTTTTCAATCACAAGCATTTAACTTATCATAGAACTTCTCGTTATCAATCTTTTTGTTTTCCATAATTAACCCCTTTACTTGATCTTTCTTTTAATGATCTTTTTTTCTATATCCATGTTTCTGTGTGGGAAAGCTTCAAATAATTTATATGTTTGTCTCTTTCCCATCATGTTGTAAACAAAGACTTTAGTCTTTTCATTAGAGAAAACAAGAGCAACTTGTCTACAAGCACCACACATATGTAGTTTTGTTTGACCTAAACTTGAAAGAACGTGGATTTCATGAATCTTTTTCATTCCATGTGTGATACCATTAAAAATTGCATTTCTTTCAGCACAAATACCTAAACTGAAAACTGGGTCTTCATAGTTAACACCTTTGAAGACACCTTTATCTGTAACGATAATAGCAGCTACTTTCACTTTGGAAATATTAGCTAATGCTCTTGGTAATAGAGCTTTTAATTGTTTGAAATAATTTTTATTACTTTGCATATACTACCCTCTTAATGACATTCACCTTTGGTGGTTTAACTTTTTCTACTTTACAACATTGGAAATAATCTCATGTTACTTTTTCTTTATCAATTGGTTTTGAAGAATAACAAACAGCTAATGTATCTCCTTTGTTAAAGTAATCACCATATTTCTTTCACAAAACTAAACCAGCATGCATATCAATCTTATCTGTTTTTAAGATTCTTCCTGCTCCTAAGTGATTAGAGATCATTCCTATTTGAGAAATAGATGTAAATCTTAAATAACCTTGCTTTGTTGCTTTGATTTCATATTCATATTTAGGTTTAAAGAATGATTCTTCTTTTAAGGCTTTAACATTTCCACCTTGAGATTCAACTCATTCATAGAACTTGTCAATTGCTTTTCCTGATTGAATTGTAGCTTCAACTTTCGCCTTTGCTTGCAATGTTGTTAAAGATTTATCATATGCCTTTAAAACAATTGCTGCAAAGCTAAAGATTAATTCTTTTAGATCTGGATAGTCATTGTAATGACCTTGTAAGAATCTATGAGCTTCTTTTACTTCAACTGCATTTCCAATTGCATTTCCTAATGGTTGATTCATGTTTGTAACAACCATTGTTAATTTTCGACCCATTGCTTTTGCAATATATTGAAGATAATCAATTAACATGTTTGCTTGTTCTAGATCTGCACAGAATGCACCTGATCCACATTTAACATCTAA
>JAZRVJ010000016.1:0-2627 GCA_045599065.1 Mycoplasmoidaceae bacterium | reverse complement strand
GTCTTCTCATATAATTTCTAGCGGTCTTACTTGAAATTGGAAAATCTACTTTACTTGAATACGACTTAACTACTTCAGGTGATTGTCCGTTTATTACCTTAAACGAAAATATTCATCAAACTTTCTTAACTCTTCTTCATTAAGTTTAAGATTTCATCGAGGCGCGCGGAATCTCTTTTTAGCGATATCGTGTGCTTTTTCTGGATGATAGATAATTTGTTCAAAGTGACAGCCGCGCCTTCTTTCACAGAAATTACAAATTTCAAAAGGTTTTCTAATGTTAGTGCATGTCTTAGCTAAATACTTCATACAAACTTTCGGTCATTTCTTAATTCCTTTGTTTTTACATTCTATAATGCGTTTACAATTTTTATAATCATGAGAATAAAATCCAGCTTAATTATGTTTATTTTCAATTACTGAATTTAAAATTATTTCACGATAGATAGAAGTTTTATTAAAACCAAGTATCGTAGCAATCTTAGGAATTGAATATCCACGAGATAAGAAACTTAATAGTTCCATTCTCTCTTCCTCAGTAAAATGAGTTTTACTTCCTTCTTGATGTTTTTTTTATATTTATTACCTCCTTAAAACTAGACTGGAAGTAATAAACATTTTAAATGGAAAGAGTAAATTAAACTATTTGCGATTAAAAGTTGCAATTACTTTTTCAAGTAACGCCCAAGACCTAGTTTAGAGCATTTTTAATTATGATAATGTATAATAGAAACTAGATAGAGGTTATTTGTATGAAAAAAAATATGATATTTACAATGATGGCATTTGTCATAACGCTTTTAGTCGGCTGTGGTAACCAACCAACTCCAAGTACTTATACCTTAACTGCTACTTGTACTAACGGAATAGTAACTGGTAACGCAGGAGAATACGAAGAGAATGCTGATGTAGCACTTATTTTTGCTGCTAACCAAGGTTATGTCTTACCTGCAACTGTAGACGATATCACAATCAGTGGTATTGATAAGTCAAAGGTTACTTATGTTAGTGGAACTGGAAGCTTAACTTTCAAAATGCCTGCTAATGCAGTGGCAGTAGCGGTTACTGCGACTGAAGTGCCTGATCCGTTATGTTTTACTTGTAATTCAGACACAGGGACATTAAGTTACAAGGCACATTTTAGTGGTGCTTATACCACCAATTTAGAATATTCTACTGATAAAATACAATGGAATACATTGACAAAGCCTAAAGAAGACCAAGAACAAATCAATATTTGTGATCTCACAAAAGGTCAATCTGTTTACATAAGAGGATACAATCCTCAAGGTTTTTCAACCGATACAAGAATTAATTGGACATGGTTTGTTACTGATGATTCCAGCGATTTTTCTGTAAGTGGAAATATTATGTCTTTAATAAACAAAGAAGAATCTGAGTCATACGTACCTTCTCATTGCTGCTTTTATCGACTTTTTCAAAATACAACTATTACTGATGCAAGTGAATTACTTCTCCCGGTTGAAAATTTAGAATCGGCAAATTCTTGTTACCAAGGTATGTTCAGTTATTGTTCTTCCTTAAAGACTGCACCAGCATTGCCTGCTACAAATTTAGCTGATAGTTGCTATGCGAGGATGTTTGAAAGTTGTACATCTCTAGTGACAGCCCCGGAATTACCTGCTGAAACTTTAGCTAAAGCTTGTTATGAGCATATGTTTGAAAGTTGTACATCTCTAGTGACAGCCCCGGAATTACCTGCTGAAACTTTAGCTGAAAGTTGTTATGAATATATGTTTAAAGAGTGTGAATCTTTAGTTTCCGCCCCCGCATTATCAGCTATGACATTAGCTGATGATTGCTATTTTGAAATGTTTTATAGCTGCACATCTTTAGAAACCGCACCGGAACTACCTGCCTCAGTTTTAGCAGGTAGATGCTACCTAGGTATGTTCGGTTATTGTTCTTCTTTAAAGACTGCACCAGTATTGCCTGCTACAAATTTAGCTGAAAGTTGCTATATGCGGATGTTTCAGGAATGCACGTCTTTAAAAACGACCCCAGAATTGCCTGCTACAAGTTTAGCTAATAGTTGCTATATGCGGATGTTTGAAAGTTGTACATCTCTAGCCTCCGCTCCTAACTTACCATCCGTTCAGAATGTTAAAGGGGAATGTTATTATCAGATGTTTCATAATTGTACCTCTCTTAAAGTGAATGAAAACGGAACAGGAACTAAAATATTTACTTGCATTTTTGATGCTTATAATTCTGTTTATCAAATGTTTGAAAACACAGGTGGCACTTTTACTGGTACTCCAACTCTTAATAATAGTTATTATTGGTATCAATAAATTCTCATTTCTTGCTTTGGTTAAAAAGCACTTAAAGTTACAATGGATGATATAATATAGCTCTACAAGTTCCACTGTCTGTAAATTCAATACTAGCATTTTATTCATTTAGCGATAAAAAATTTTGTTCACAAAATTAGTTAAAAATACTGCTAAATTAGGTGAATAGGTATGTATAAAAAAAGCGCTGATTGATTCGATAAATAGTAGTGGTTTAAAAGATTTTTTCCCCAAAACCTTGTTTAGAGCGTTTTTAATTACGATGATGTATAATAAAAATAAAGTTTAAATATATGAAAAAAAGATTATTAT
>JAZRVJ010000015.1:0-35104 GCA_045599065.1 Mycoplasmoidaceae bacterium | reverse complement strand
ATTATTTGTCTTTATATAAAGATGCTTTTGCTAAAATGAATGAAGCAAAGAAAGCATATTTATCCCTTCCTGCTATTACTTCAACTCAAATATATAAAGATGCTAAAACATTATGCAAAGAATATACTAATGCTGAGAACCACATAACTACATTAAAATCTAAGCTTTCAAAATACATTAATGCGCTATTGTATGATCACAATTGTGCTAGTGGTAAACACAATAAAATGACAGTTGATGAGTTATATGCTATTGTAACAGCATATGAAAACAAACAATTTGCTGATAACTACTTCCCTGCCAGCAGATTAAGAACAATCAAACAAAACCATTCAAATCAACGTTTCTTTGAATTCCAGCTTAACGTTGTTAATCAAATTATTAAAGGCAAATTCTCTTTTGATAAAACTTTAATGAAAAAAACAAAACCAAAAGAGTATTGGATGAAACAAGCGCAAATATTAGAAAAAAAGATTTCAGCTTGTAAAGATCGTCATAGTTCATTAGATGAAACATTTAGGTCTATGCAATATGCAAAGTTAATTAAACGTTTTGATAAGTTATCTCATAAAACAATTAAAGACTATAACCCAGTAGTGCATTCAGAATATGTAATAGATTTTGAAAAATTAACTAAATATTATTACAACAAATGAATGGCTACAAAAGTTTTAAAAGGTTTTGATTTAAAAATCAAACAAGGTGAATTTGTTGTTATTCTTGGTCCTTCTGGCTCTGGCAAGACGACATTATTAAATATTATGTCTGGTATGGACAAAGCTACATATGGAAAAACTATAGTTAATGGAAATAACCTAATCAAAATGTCTGATACTGAATTAACAAACTTTAGAAGAGACAATATTGGTTATATTTTCCAACAATATGGATTACTACCAAACTTAAACGTTAGAGAGAACGTTGAAATTGGTTGAAACTTACAAAAAGATAAGTCAAAACGTTTAGACATTGATGAATTATTAAAAACGGTTGGAATGCATGAACATGCAGAAAAATTCCCGCATGAGTTGTCTGGAGGACAACAACAACGTGTTTCTGTTGCTAGATCTATGGCTAAAAACCCAGCAATTGTGTTTGGTGATGAACCAACTGGTGCCGTTGATGAAGAAATGTCTAAACAAATATTACAATTGTTTGTTGACATTAACAAAAAATTCAATACCACAGTAATTATCGTTACTCACAACCCTATCTTTGCTGATTTAGCTTCTAGAGTAATTAAAGTTAACTCTGGTTTGATTGCACAAAACTATGAAAACAAGAAACGTAAGACTGTCGAAGAATTAGATTGATCTTCTACACATTAAAAAAATGAGCTTTGCTCATTTTTATTTTGCTTGGCATTTAGGACAGTAATATGTTCCTCTACCATTCACAGCAATCTTTTTGATTGTTGTTTTGCATTTTTTGCATGGTTGACCATCCCTAGCATGAACCATTAAATATTTTTGAAAACTTCCGGCATGATTTGGTGCAAAAGCAAATGAAGATACAGTCGTCCCAAAATGATTTATCGCTGCTTTCATTATTGAATTACATGAAGCAATAATGTTTTTACAATCCTTTTCAGTTAAAAGCTTTGCTTTTCTTAAAGGATTTATTTTACAAACAAACAATATTTCATCTGCATAGATGTTCCCTATACCAGCAATAATACTTTGATCTAGTAGTGAAGTTTTTATTGCTTGGTTCTTGTTTTCAAACATTTTTAATAAGTATGTTGGCGTTAATCTAGAATCGAAAGGTTGTAAACCTATTTTAGTTACCTCATTAGAATTAAGAAATTCTTTTCTACTTTTATATATATAAAATGTTCCAAATTTTCTAAAGTCAATATAAACTAATTTCTTGGCACCACAAAATAGCTCAACCATTGTAAATTTGTTTGGTTTTATGTTGGAATCAATAAAAAATAATTTTCCTTCCATTCTTAAATGAACCGTAAGAAATTTATCATGTGATAAACTTATGACAATTAATTTGCCTATTTGATCAATGTCAATTATTTTTTCTCCAACAATAAACTTAGTAAAACTTTTTTGATTGCTGTTTTTAAGAACTTTATCATCAATAAAATTAACGCTTTTAATTGTTTGGTTAATAGTGTTTTGCTTTTTCAAATGATTTATAAATGTTCTGACTTCTGGATATTCAGGCATTATTTCCTCTTTTTAGCGTCTTTTATGAATCTAAGTGCTGTAGATGATAAATTAACAAGTTCAGATTTTGGTAACATTAAAATTGTTTCAATTTTATTATTTAAACTATTGTTGGCTTTTGCCATATCTATTTCATATGTTGCATCTTTGGAGTTTCTAATGCTTCTAACAATAACAGACACATTGTTCTTTTTCGCAAATTGAACAGTTAGACCTCTATTACCAACCACAAACACATTTTTTAATTTTAATTTGGCAATAGCTTTCTTTGCTCTTGCAATTCTAACTTTACAACTTGTTGTTTGCGGTTTATAGTCGTTGATTGAAACAACTACGTAAAGCTTATTAAATAATTTGCTTGCTCTTTGAATAATGTCTAAATGTCCTTTGTGAATTGGATTAAAAGATCCAGGAAACATTGCGTTAATTTTTTTAGTCATTTCTGTACCTAATAATATATTTTAATATATTATTGGAATATGTTAAAATTATTATTAATAGGAGATAAAAATGAAAGATTTTATTGTTGAAACTAGTGCAAGACACGTACATGTTACACAAGAAACTTTGGAAACTCTTTGTGGTGCCGGTTTTAAATTAGAAGTTAAGAAACCATTATTACAACCAGGAGAATTCCTAAGTAATGTTAAATTAGACCTTGTTGGTCCGGTTAACCCTAAAACTGGTAAAAACACAATGTTAAAGAATGTTTCAATTCTTGGTCCAGTAAGAGATCATAATCAAGTTGAAATTTCTGCTACTGATGCTAGAGGACTAAAAGTTCCTGTTTGCATTAGAGAATCTGGCAAAATTACTGGAACACCAGGAATCACTTTGGTTGGTCCTGCTGGCAAAGTAGAATTAAAAGAAGGTGTTATTGTTGCAAAAAGACATATTCATATGACGCCTGAAGATGCTACTGAGCTTGGTGTTAACAACGGCGATCTTGTAGGTGTTGAAGTAAACACTAAGGATAGATGTTTAATTTTCAAAGACACTGTAGTTAGAGTAAGCCCAAAATACAAATTGGCTATGCATATTGACACAGATGAATCAAATGCAGCTAACTGCTCTGGTGAAGTTAGAGGCCACATAGTTAAATAAAAAAGAGGATTATTCCTCTTTTTCTTTTTCTTGGTTTATTTTTAAGGTTGAAATATATGATGCAGCTTGTTCAGTAATATTAATCCCTAATTTACTAAATATCTGTGCTTCGGCTTGCATTAATACACAGCTGGCATGAGCTTGTGCTCCTCTTAATAACGGAAGTTGTTTCAAAGCAATCGCAGCCAGTGGGTTAGTTAAGGATTGGATAGCTAATGCAACTAGTGCTTCAGATAAGTTTAATCTTCCTCTATAACCAAACGAATCATGTTTCATTTTTTTAATAGGGTCAAGGACATACGGAGACATTAAATAGATGTTATCCTTTATTTTTCCTAAAGTTTTTAAAGCATTGATTATTGCGGCAGCGGATGCAGTTAAATCTTTAGATTTTCGCCCCGTAACAATTACACCTTTTTTAATTTCAATAGCTACCGTGTGTGTTTTAACTCTTTCTTGTTTATCTAGACATGCCTTTACACATGTCCTATCTTCAGCTTTAACTCCAGCATCATGCATTAAATATTCAGCTTTTGTAATGATTGCATCATCATATTTGCCTAAAAACACATCCTTAAGTGCAGCATAATATCTTCTAACTATTTCATATTTGGCTGCATCCTTACAAACCCTGTCACTAACTATAGCAAATCCCAACATATTTACACCCATGTCGGTTGGTGAATGGTATGGACTTCTACCATATAGTTGTTCAAAAATTGCTTTAAGAAGTGGAAAGCTTGCAATATCTCTATTGTAGTTTGTTGCTGATTTCTTATAGTGTTCTAAATGGAATGGGTCGATCATATTACCATCATTCAATTCTAGGGTTGCTGCTTCATATGCAATATTAACAGGGTGCTTTAATGGTAAATTTCAAATGGGGAAAGTTTCGTATTTTGCATATCCTGCTTTCTTTCCTCTTAAGTGAGCATGGTAAAGTTGGCTTAAACATGTTGCCATTTTGCCAGAGCCAGGACCTGGAGCAGTAACAATGATCAATTTTCTATGTGTTTCAATATATTCATTCTTACCTAAACCATCTTTAGACAAAATTTTGGGTAAATCAGTCGGATAGCCATCAATTTTATAATGTTTATATACCTTAACACCAAGATGTCTAATTAATCTGGTAAATTCTTTAATGCTTTGGTTTTCTTTATATTTAGAAATTACAACACCGCATATAGGTATGCCAATAGTTGAATAAACACCTATTAGTCTTTCTACCTCGGCTTGATATGATAAGTTAGAGTCACCTCTAACCTTGTTATTTTCAAGATCTTCTGCATTAACGACAACGATAACTTCAGCATCTTTTTTAAATTGAAGTAAAAGTTGCAGCTTGGCATCTGAATCGAAGCCAGGTAAAACTCTCGCTGCATGAAAATCATCAATTAATTTTCCACCAAATTCAAGATAAAGTTTAGAATCAAATTTTCTGATTCTATCTAAAATTGCCTTTTTTTGAATCTTTAAATACTTCTTTGTATCTACACCAAGTTTTTTCATAAATAAAAACAATTATAAATTATTATTTAATAATTTAAAATTATTATTAATATGAACATTTTAGACAAAAATATCCAAGCAAAATTTACTATCAAAAAATCTAAGTTTTTGTGCTTTGGTTTTGTTGTCAAAAACAAAGATGAAGCAAAGAAAATTGTCAATGAACTAAAGAAAAAATACCCGGATGCTTCTCATTTTTGTTATGCCTACGTCATAACTAATAATGAATATTATCACACTGATGGGGGTGAACCATCAGGAACGGCTGGGTTACCCATCTATAATACGATCAAATCTTTTGATTTGAATTACTGTTTGTTTGTGGTTATTAGATATTTTGGTGGAATAAAATTTGGTGCTGGTCCATTAAGAACTACGTTCAGAGATGTTGCAGACAAAACAATAAAACAAGCAAAAATTTGTTCTTTTATTCTTGCGGATGTCATACTAATTAGAATAGGTTATGACAAACTAACTTCTGTTTTAAAAGTATTAAACTCATACATTAAAACCAAAATTTATAGAAAAGAAGATGTTACTTTAGAATTGATTGGAAACCAAGAAGAAATATTAAATAAATTGACAAAACTTAAAATAGATAAAATAGTGACAGAAAAAAATAGGATTATTAAGCAATTACTTAACTAGTCCTATTTTTTTAAGAACCTTATCAATAATTTTCATTGTTTCAGGGGCCTCTTTGTCTGAAACATCAATAACTACATAAGGTATTCTATATGCGGCACAAACGCTTGTTAAATATTCAATGTACCCTTTATTTAATAATTTAAAATATTGTTCATTCTTTTTAAAGTTTTTTATTTCAACTGATCTGTTTCTTTTATAAAGTCTTTCAAGAAACTTGTCTCATGTAATAGATAAGATGAAATACATTTTGGGCGTTCCTATTTCATAGATTAATTGGTTCACTTGATCTCTTCATAGTTTTTCATAGTATTCATATACTGTTGGTTGATCTAACATGTTGTGAAAAGCAAATAATCTATCTTCAAAAATAGTTCTATCATAAACTTTTGTTATTTTTGGGTTGCGTTCAATACCTAATTTGTATCTTTCAAATCTATTCAACAAGAATTGTAGTTGACAAACACTTTCCGCTATGATTTCTCTTTGATACATCCTATCTAGAAGAATAAACATAAGATCATTAGGATCGTTTGACAACTCATAAATTGGTTCAAAACCATATTTTTTTACTATTGCTTCAACTATTGTAGATTTCCCAGCAGAAATCATACCGCCAACAGCAATGCAGTTGGCTTCTTTTTGCTTCTTAAAATCTTTCATTAGACAACGTTCTTCAAAACGTTTTTCATAATCTTTAGTTGATGCCATAATACTTATATTCTAAATTATTTTTAATAATTTAGATTAGAAATTATTTCGCTAATAATTCTGCTACTTTTAAATCGTCCGGGTATGTAATTTTAAAATTCAAATGCTTGTTAGATGAAATAATTAAATCAGTCTTTTTGAACTTTAAATTTAGATAAGTAAACAAATCTTTTCCAAGGCGATTTTTATGAGATTTTTGATAAATTGCATAGGTACAAAATTGTGGGGTTTGAATATGATAATCTCCATACATTAAGTCGCCTTTCCCTAAAGAACTTTTAGCATTTTTATAGCACAATGTCCCTTGCTTTCGTTTCAAATTGCACATTTTTATGATGTCTTTTTTATCAACAAACATTCTTGCCGCGTCATGAACAAATATCTTATCATTGAATTTAAGTTTGCCTAGAGCAATCATGCCTTTTTCAAATGATTCATTTCTTGTTTTTCCGCCTAAAACTACTTTCGCTCCTCTAATTTGTTTTTTATGTCTGGGTGGTACAACTAAAATTATTTTTTTAAATTTGTTAGATTGAATAAATGTTTTTAACGAATATTTAAAAATTTCTTTCCCATTAACTTTTAAGAAAGCTTTCGGAGTCGGTTTATTAGTTCTTAAGCCAGATCCGGCTGCCAAAATAATAGCATATAAACTCATGGCTTTATTATAAACAAAACATTATATGTTTTGTATAATATGAAAAATGATAAAATCACTTAACTCATCAATAGCTAAAAAAATTTTCAAAAGTGTGTTCCCAAAAAAGAATGCTACTATTGATACCATTAAATTAAACGCCGGTGGACACACCAACGTTTCGTATTGTGTTATTTGTGATGGTGTTAAATATCAAATGAAATTCGCTAGACCTATGGCGCTTAAAAATTTATCAGCTAAGATACACTTCAACGAAATAATGGGGTATGGGGGGTATATATATAAAAACATTAAAAGCGGTATTACCATTCGAAAATGAATAGACGGTAGAACTCTTAATAATTGAGGTATAAGATCTTATAAGTATTTAAATTCAATCTTTGAAGAAATTAAAAAAATACACTCTTTACCTAAAAAATATTTTAAATATTTTACGCCGATTAGTTTGAATCGTTCTAAAATTTTTTTATCAACACTTGAACCCAAATATAAATATAAGTATTTAAGCTTAGTTAAGAAATATAAAAACGAAAAGCTTTGCATAAGTAAAGTTGATAATGCTGGTAACAACATTTTGGTTGCTAAAAACGGTCGTCTTTACCACATTGACAATGAGTGAATTCAATTAGCAAATGACTATTGAGACTATGCTGAAAACATTAGATGAATATTAGATTTTAATTGAAGAAAAATTAATTTTAAAAAATATATTAAAAACTTTAATATGAGTAAACTTAAAGATTTTGTCTTTATGACTTGCGTTTATAATTATTTATGAACTTTTAGAATGGATCATGATATAACTAAGGATTTTTATCGTGAATATCTTTTAAAAAGCATCAAAAAAAGTTACGAAATTTTAGATTAATATGCAAAAAAATACAGAATTAGGAAGACCTGCTAGTAGAACGTTTGTAAGAAAAATGTTTTTTTCTGTAGTTTGAGTAATGATGCTTACTGCTATCATTTCAACAGTAACTGTCGTAATTCAAGGTATTTGCATTCAAAGAACTATGGGAACACAGGAACAATGTGATGATGCATCTGCAGCAGAACAATTGGGTTTACCCATCTTTGCTCTCGGCACTTTTTTCTGCTACACATTTGGTTTTGGATTACAAATTTTAATTTCTAGAAAAATTAATACAACTCACAAGGATGAAATTGCTAAATATTTCTCTGCAACAATGATTCTAAATTTTTGTGTTATCTTGTTTTTTCTATTATTAGGTGTCTTTTTTAGTGATTTTTTAGCAACTATTCTTGGTGCAAGAGGAGTTAAAGAACACTTGCACGAATATACAAGCTTGAGTATAAAAGGGTTTTTTGTTGGATTCATTTTTCACTCTACTTTTAGAGTATTGCATCCTGCAATCTATTTGGATAATGCAAGAAGCTATGCATATATTTCAACTTTGGCAATGGCCATCACAACAGTTTTAGGGTTCACACTAATTGGTATATATTACCCTCCTTGTCCTGAAAAAATGTTTTGACTTGGATTTTTTACATCATTCCCTTATGCTGGTGGAATAATTGTATTTGTTATTTTCTTTATAGTCAGAAGAAAAACAACGATGTTTAGGTTTTCTTTTAAAAATTTAAAACCTTATCACTTTGGTCACTTATTTGTTGCTGGGGGTGCTACAGGCTTAAGAAAATTATCTTTTGCTCTTTACCTTTGATTATTAAATATGATAATTGTTGCAGTTGAAGGTATTGAAGATGGGCCTGGATTAACATCTTCTAATATCCAAATGCATTATCAAACATTGTTAGTTATTATATCTAGTGGTATTTATTACTCCGGAACTGTAATGTCAAGTTATTACACAAGCTTAAAAGATAAACAATATTTCAATGAGATGTTAAGGTTTATAACGATTGTTTGTTGTTCTGGTGTATTAGTTTATGGACTTATCTTTGTTGGGTTAGCCGGTCCGCTAGTTAAGTTGTATGGTGTAAATCCGTCTTCCGATCCATATGTTTATAAAACATCGGTTTATGCAATTAGGTGATATGCACTATCATTACCTTTTATTACTTTTGGTGGTGTGTGGTTGTCAGTATATCAAGGTGCTAACAATAATAAATGATTATATGTCTCTATAATTTGACAAGACTTCTTTCCTCTTGCAATTGTTGCTGCTTTTGCTTTTGGTTTCAAAACAATGGATGTTGATCCAACATTCCCAGAATGAGGAATTAGAGGCATATTTATTGGTGAATTCTTTGGACCGGTAGGTGTTTTAATCGTTCATATATTAGTTGGGTGGGTTGTAAGCAAAAAGAATCCATTTAGTGCTGAATCTATCTTTTTTTTAGAAAGCAAAAAAATGTATGAAGAAGAAAACATATTTAGAAGCAGCATAAAAACAAAAAAACAAAAAGAATTGTTTTCTAAAAATTTTCAAATGTTTTGTGAGTCAAAAAATATTTCTGTCAAAGATAAAAATAAAATTTTATCATTGATTGATGAAATCGAAAGTGTTTTATTGTCGTCGTGAAATAAGAAAAATAATTATAGTGAATCTATAAGAGTTGTTAAGTGTAAAGAACAAATCATTTTGAATTTTAATGATTCAATAAAATCAAAAATAGTCAACAAGGAAGATAGCCTATATAAACAAGGTATTAAAGCTCTAAAGCAAAAATATCCTACCCTCCTTTTCAATGATGCATTTAACTATAATGAACTAACGTTAAATATTAGTAGTATTTAAAATATTAAATAATTAAGTTTTTTGTCCTATTTTCCTATAAAATATTAAAGCATAATTACTTTTATGCAATTAGCGTGTGGGAGAGATTCGTTTTAGATTCGTACCACGTAGAGAATACTTTATAGGAGGTGTTGCTTGTGGCTAAGGAAAAGAAAATAACAAGAATTGCTATTGTCCATTTAATTGGAGGTCAAGCTAAACCAGGAACTACTTTAGCTAGTTATGGTATTAACATGGCTGAATTCACTAGACAATTCAACGACAAAACAAAAGACAGAATGGGTGAAGTTGTCCCTGTAGAAATTACAGCATTCAGTGATAAATCATTCACTTTCAAAATTAAAACTACACCAGTTTCTGTTTTATTAAAGAAAGCAGCTAAGATTGATAAAGCTGGCAAAAACCAACTTACCGACAAAGTTGCTAAGATTTCTAAAGAAAAAGCTTTAGAAATTGCTAAGTACAAGATGCCAGATCTTGCTGTCTATGATGAAGAAGCAGCTTTAAGATGTGTTGCTGGTACAGCTAAGCAAATGGGCATCGAAATTGAAGGTGTTGACTTAACACCAAACAAAACAGCTAAGCAAGGAGCAAAGAAATAATGTTTAGAGGAAAAAAATATTCTGCTTCTGCTAAGTTGGTTGATAAAAGTAAATTCTATAAAATAGAAGAAGCTGTAGAACTAGCTAAGAAAACTAGCACAACAAAATTCGATGCTTCAATTGATGTTGCTATCAAATTAAACCTTGATACAACTAAAGCTGACCAACAATTAAGAGGAACTATTGCACTTCCTCATTACTATGGTAAACAAATTAGAATAGTGGCTATTTGTGATACTATTTCTGATGCAGATGCTAAGAAATTAGGAATTAAAGTTGGAACAACTGACTTAATTAACGAAATTAAGGGTGGATGAATGGAATTTGATTTAATCATCACTTCTCCAAAGTTCATGCCTCAGTTATCTAGATTAGGAAAGGTTCTTGGTCCAAAAGGATTAATGCCTAACCCTAAATTAGGTACAGTTACTCCAAATCCTCTTGCAGCTGTTAAAGAATTTAAGAAGGGTAAATACAATTATCGTACTGACACATATGGAAACATTCATATGAAGATAGGTAAAGTGTCTGCTCCAACTGAAGATGTCGTTGAAAATATTAATGCATTACTTGATTTTATTAAATCAAAACGTCCTGCTACAGTTAAAGGTGACTATATTCAAAATATTGCCATCTCTTCAACAATGGGACCAAGCATTAAGGTAGTAAAATAGTAATAAAAAAGTAAACATTAAATAGTACCATGTGGTACTATTTTTTGTTATTTCTGAGGCATAAAATTATACAACTTTTTGAACCGAAAAATAAAAATTAATAAAATAAATATTATTTATTTTTTATTTTTTTATTTTTATATATAATACTTTTACAAATGAAATTGATCGTTGGGCTTGGAAATATTGGAAAGTCTTATTCTAATACCCGTCATAACATAGGCTTTGTCGCTCTAGACGCTGTATTAAAAGACTTAGATCTTAAAATTGAAAATCACGATTTTGATGGTGACTTTGTTGTTAGTAACATAAACGATCAAAAGGTGATTTTTATTAAACCTACAACACTTATGAACCTTTCTGGTAAGTGTGTTGGACCTATTTCCAAGTTCTATAAGATCAAACCAGAAGATATCATAGTCATCCATGATGATTTAGATCTTTCTCCTGGTCAATTTAAAATAAGAACCTCGGGTTCTGCTGGAGGACATAATGGTCTTAAATCAATAATTTCCGACATAGGAAGCGAAGATTTCATTAGATTTAAGATTGGCATAGGTCATCCAACAAATAAAGATGTGGTTGGACATGTTCTAGGAAAAATAACGGAACAGGAAGCGAAATTATTAAAAAAACCAATTGAGAAATGTGTAGAGTTTATTAAATTAGCTTTATGCTGCCCAATTAACCAAGCAATAAGTAAAGTAAATCAAGAGGATAAATAATATGATAGTAATTAAAAGAGATGGACGAAAAGTAAAATTTAATGAGAAAAAAATACATGATGCATTAATTGCTGCAGCTGTTGCAACAAATATTGCTCTTGGTCAAGAAGATATTGATAAAGTAACTGATAAAGTTATTAGTAAAATCAAGTCTAAAAAGAAAGATGAAGTTGAAGTTGAAGAAATTCAAGACTATGTAGTAGAAGCTTTGTCAGCTTCTGGTCATAGAAAACTATCAAAAGAATATTCTGCTTACCGTAGCGAAAGAAATAAAGCTAGGGAAAGAGGTTCTAAATTGATGGAAACCGTTTACAAGATTGGTATTGAAACAGATAGAGATAATGCCAATGTTGGAAATAACTTCTCTGCAAAACTATTAAGAATTGCTTCTGAAGCTAACAAATGACACATGCTTTTAAAACACTTGCCGCCAGAAATTGCAGCAAGACATGAATCTGGTGATTACTACATTCACGACTTAGATAGTTACAATCTAACTACAAACTGTTTGCATTTGCCAACAAGAAAACTAATAACTAAGGGTTTTAATACTGGTTATGGAACAATTAATCCCCCAACAACTATTGAAACTGCTGGTGCAATACTTTGTATTGCCTTACAAGCGAGTCAAAATGATATGTTTGGTGGTCAAGCACATCCTAACTTCGATAATGATATTGCTGTTGTTATTCCTAACACAAGAAGAAAAATTATTGCTGATATAAAGGCTTGTGGTGGTGATTGAGAAAATAAAGAAGTTGTTGAAAAGATGCTAAGAAGAAGAGTGTGTCAAGCAATGCAAGGTGTTGTTTACAACCTTAACACTCTTCACTCAAGGGCCGGAAGCCAAGTTCCATTTAGTTCAATTAACATTGGTCTTCCTGAAAATAAGGATGCTGCATTGGTTTGCGAATGCTTCCTAGAAGAATATGATAAGGGTTTGGGTTGTGGTGAACAACCAATATTCCCTAACATCATCTTTAGAGTTAAACAAGGTGTAAATAGAGATCCAAAAGATCCATACTTCTACTTATTCAAATTAGCGTGTAAGGTTGCTTCTAAAAGAATGAACCCAACTTTCATGAATATCGATGCTACATTCAATAAGGAATATTATGATAAAGGTGTAATGCCTGCAACAATGGGTTGTAGGACATATCTATTGTCAGACATAAATGGTAAACCAAGAGTTGAAGGAAGAGGAAATATTGCTCCCGTAACTATGAATTTACCAAGATTAGCTATGTTAGCTAATAAGAACTTAGAAACATTTTTTAACTCATTAGATGAATTGTGTAATGATTGTAAGGATCAACTATTACATAGATACTCTACTTTAAAGAAGCTTAAAGTAAAAGATATGCCTTTTGTTTGTGGCGAAGGTTTAATTTATGGTTCTGAAGGTTTAGATAAAAATGATTCAATTGAACCAATTCTAAAACATGGTACATGAGGTATTGGTTTCGTTGGATTAGCTGAAACACTAAAACTTTTGATTGGCAAACACCATGGTGAGTCAGCTGATGCAAGAGAGCTTGGTTATACAATTGTTAAAAGAATTAGAGATAACTGTGACAAGTTTAAAGCTAAATATAAACTTAACTTTAGTTGCTATGCAACTCCAGCAGAAGGTTTAAGTGGCAAATTCTTCCCATTAGATGAAAAACAATTTGGAAGAATTGATTGAGTAACAACTAAGGGTTACTACACTAACAGTTTCCACGTTCCTGTAGATTATCCTATTTCAATCGCTAAAAAATTAGCCATTGAAGCTCCATACCATGAATTATGCAATGCTGGTCACATCTCATATGTTGAATTTGATAGTTACCCAACACCTGAAGATATTATGAATGTAATCATGTATGCTTACACTAAAACTAATATCAACTATGTTGGTATTAACTTCCATATTAGATATTGTTTGGATTGTAAGAATAGATAATTATGCAAGTTAGATTGGCAGCAATATTACCTAACTCTAATGCAAATGGTCCTGGTTTAAGAAAGGCAATCTTTTCTCAAGGTTGCAGTCATGGTTGCCCGGATTGCTTTAATAAACATACTTGGTCGTTCAAAGGTGGAGTAATGAAAGATTGTGATGAAATAATCCAAGAAACACTTGAAGAAACATATTTGGCTGGTGTTACTTTCACTGGTGGTGATCCATTTGACCAACCCGAGCCATTTGCTTACATGGCTAAAGCATTTAAAAAAGCTAATTTAAATATATGAGCTTATACAGGTTACACATGAGAACAACTACTAAAATTGTCTGAATCTAATGTTCATATTAAAGATATGATCAACAACATTGATGTAATAGTTGATGGACCGTTTATAAAAGATAAACACTCAGATCAAATAGAATTTAGGGGTTCAACAAACCAAAGAATCATAGATGTTAAGAAATCATTAAAAGAAGGTAAGGTTGTTCTTGATACTAGGTTCAAATAGAAAAGTTGAATTTTGTATAACAAAATTCAACACCAAAAAAGTGAATGAGTAATATAATGAAAGTGAAGGAGTCTTAATTATGGGAAAAGTTACTTATCTAAGAGCGGGCGAAAAGAAATGCCCAGTGTGTGGTTCAACACACATATGTGAAATTTCTAGAATTACAGGATACTTATCTTTTGATGAAAGATTCTGTGAATCAAAGGTTAAAGAAAGATCTGCAAGAGTAGATCATAATAATCTACACGAAGAGAACTACACTAAACCTCTACATGAGTAAAAGAAAAACACCCAGTTGGGTGTTTTTTTATATCACCAATTGTTCTGGTATAGGTGTAAACGGAGTAACAGGCATCCCTGGATAAATAAACACAAGACTGATAATATCTTTCATTGAATTCGCCGTTACTTCCTTTAACTCTTCAATTTCTTCTTCAGAACCACCATTAAATGTTATCAGATCAACAAAGAAGGTTGTAAAGCTATTAAATGACTCTTCTGTAATTTCTATTTGTTTTAGAGGTTCTATTTCTTTGCCGCCTATTGAACCACTAATGTATTGAGGAATCAAATCATTCATTATTGCTTCAATATTGTCAATGTTTGTTGAATCAATAATTAGTTCGGAAGCCACATCTTCGGGCATAAATTGTTTTACAAGTTCAACAGCGTTAGATGAAGAGAACACTGCACCAATTTCGTCCGGGTAGGCATCTACTAGCGTGTTTCATGATTCGGCTAAATTATTTATTGATTCAGCAACATCTTCTTCACCACCAGTTTGACCTATATCCATTTCTTGTATTCCAGCCATAACATCTTTAATATTATTAGTTATGTCTTGTTCAATATATGACATTATGTCTTTATCTCCTATTTGAGAATTCATCAATACTAATGCACTATATGCTGCATCAAAATCACGACAAGTTTGCGTAGAATAAGTTAATCAACCAAACGGTCCTTCACTTAATTTTAAAAGGCCTTTATATATATTTGCTGATAATTTATTGTTTGTTCTTGTTGAACTTGATGTCACACCACAATAAATTGCTTGTGTAAATGCAATTGTTGTTGGAAGCGTTAAAAGTCCTAACATAGCAAATCCGCCTAGTCTGTTCCCTACTTTGTAGCCAACAGTTCCTGCTTTTGGATTAACTTTTATGTATTGTTTTTTAATTTTTCCTGTTTTTTTGTCTTGGACACCAATCTTTTTAAGGCCAACAACTCTTTTATATCATGCATAATAATTAATTAAGAGGATTAGTTCAGACACAGCCATAAATAATATAAATCAGACTGGAGCTAATAACGATACGGCAAGTTGCGGTGTCAATTCTTTATCACCCAAAAATTCCTTTAACAAATCTTTTAGCATGTTTAGAATAGGTGTTACTATAGCAACCCCTGCAAATCTTCAAATTAATAATCCTATTACATAAAACAATAAACTGCCACCACCTCAGAATGCTGCTCTTTTCCAACCAGCAGCTAAACCAATAAGTGGAAATGCTACTATAAGTACTATAAAAATTATTGGTGGCACAATATTTAGTGCTTCAATTGGTCAATTTATTGGTTGCATATTAATTCGCCTTTCTTACTTCTGGTAGATTTGAGGTCAAATCTCTAACGTGGGAGTGACACCTTCTACATTTAGCAGAGTATTCTTTCTTATCTCCTACCATTATATTATTATCAATTGATCTTTCATCATCATGATCAGAAAAAGTGGCGTTAGCACCACATTGAGTACATATAGCTTTTAGCTTTGTAACTCTTTCGGCAGAAGCTAATAAAAGAGCCATTTGCCCAAAAGGTTTCCCAAAGGAATCCATATCTAGTCCGGCAACCATAACAATGTATCCGTTGTTTGCTAAATGATTACATACATCAGGCAATTCCTCATCAAAGAATTGTGCTTCGTCTATTGCTATTACTTGTAAATCTTTTTGAGAAGAGTTGACTTTGTCAATTATTTCTAGGGATGTGGAAACTGTAATAGATTCAAGTTTCCTTCCATCTCTACTTTTAGCCGTTTTTTCGCCTGATCTAGTATCAATCTTTGGTGTAAAGATTAAATAATCAACTTCAGAATATTGAAGAAGATTTAATCTTCTTAATAATTCTTCAGATTTACCTGAGAACATTGGTCCACAGATAACTTCTATCCATCCTTTTTGTATATTAAATGCATTAACTTTTGCCATAATTCCTCCTATACATTAAATCTGAAATAAACAACATCCCCATCTTTAATCAGATAATCCTTTCCTTCTACTCTTAATAGTCCTTTAGCTTTAACTTCATTTTCTGTTTTAAGTTTTATCAGATCTTGAGAATTCATTACCTCGGCCCTAATAAAACCTTTTTGAATGTCGGTATGTATTAATCCCGCACATTCAGGGGCGGACATTCCATTAATGAATGTTCAGGCCTTTACTTCATCTTTACCAAAGGTAAAGAAACTAGAAAGATTTAATAATTTGTATGCCTGAACAATAACGGTTGATAATCCTGTTTGCTTTAAACCTAAGTCTTCCATAAATGGTTTTTTATCCCCATCGGATAATTTTGAAATTTCATATTCTATTTGTGCAGAAATAGGAATAACAATATCATCTTTCTTACAACAAGATTTTAGTGCTTCTAGGTGTTTGTTGTTTTCAGGATGAGCAATGGATTTCTCATCAACATTGGCTACAAATAATGTTGGTTTGAAAGTTAAGAAGTTGTCCGTTTTTATTTGTTTTAGCTCTTCTTCATCAAAACTTAAGTCTTTAACTAATTTGTTGTCTTGAAGTTGTTTTTTAACTTTAGCATAGAGATTGTCCAAGAATTGTGCAGTTTTGTCCCCGCTAAGTGCTTTTCTGTGAACTTTTTCTATTTTCTTATTAACAACATCTAAGTCAGCAACAATTAACTCTAAGTTAATTATTTCTACGTCTCTTTTGGGGTCAACAGAATTATAAACATGTGTTATATCCTTATTTTCAAAACACCTTACTACATGACAAATAGCATCTGCTTCTCTAATGTTGGCAAGGAATTGGTTTCCTAATCCTTCGCCTTTACTTGCTCCCTTAACCAATCCGGCAATGTCTACAAATTGACAAATAGCTGGTGTGGTTTTTGTAGGATTAATAAGCGATGATAAATCATATAACCTTTTATCAGGTACAGCAACTATTCCTACATTTGGTTCAATTGTGGCAAAAGGATAATTGGCTGCTTCAACTTGTGAATTAGTTATAGCATTAAATAAAGTGGATTTTCCAACGTTGGGTAAGCCAACTATTCCAACAAACAAATTCATTATGCTTTATCTTTTGATCCAAACATAGTTATTTTTTCAATAACTTTGGCTTTAATAGCTTCGCATCCTGGCTTTAAAAGTTTCCTAGGATCAAAGCCTTTGGCTTTTTTATCTAAATCTTTCTTTTCCTCAATGTATTTTCTAATAGCTTCAGCAAAAGCTAATTGACATTCTGTATTAACATTAATCTTGCAAATACCTAAGCTTATTGCTTTTTTAATTTGATCTTCAGGAATTCCTGTTCCACCATGTAAAACTAATGGTAACCCATTTACATTTTTAGAAATTTCTTCTAATTTAGCAAAATTTAAACCTTTTCAATCAGCGGGATAAATACCATGAATGTTTCCAATTCCTGCCGCTAAACAAGAAATGCCTGTCGTGGCAGCAATTTGTGCACATTCATCTACATTGGCGATTTCTCCATTAGATGTAATGCCATCTTCAGTTCCGCCTATTCCACCAACTTCTGCTTCAACAGAAGCGTTGTTCTTATTTGCTAATTTCACAATTTCTTTTGTTTTAGTTAGATTTTCAGCAAAGGGGAATGATGAACCATCAAACATAACCGAACTAAAACCAGCCTCTAATGCTTCAATACAAGCTTCATATTTACCGTGGTCAACGTGCAATGCAACAGGAACACTAATTTTTTTAGTATTCATAACATTGTTAACCATGTCAGCAACGTTTTTTCATCCATTCATGTATTTTGCTGCTCCAGCAGATACACCTAAAATAATTGGTGCTTTTGCTGCTTGAGCGCCTTCTAATACTGCTCCAATTCATTCAAGGTTGTTGATATTAATTGCAGCTACAGCATAATGCCCTGCTTTTGCTTTTTTTAGCATTTCAGTCATATTAACAAGTTTCATAATATAGTCCTTTTCGTCCTATATTATTTATATATTATTTTTTGTTATATAACAAAAAATAAAAAAGACACTTTTAGGCGTCTTCTTCATCTTCTTCAGTTTCTGATTCTTCTTCTTTTTCTTCGTCTTCTATATCTTCATCATCAAGCTTTTTCATATTTTCAAAAGCCATCAACTCTTGTTCTTCTTCATCATAAAAGAAATCGTAATCTGTTTCTTTAGATAATCCAGCAACTCTTTTTCTTTCTTCGGTTTCTTCTTGCTTAAAGTCATATAAAGCATTAGAAAGTTCTGCTTGTTCATCAAGAGTAAGATATTCTCTTAGTTTTCATTCGTTGTTCCCAGCAAATATAAATCTGTGATCTTGTAACATAGATGAATAAACATGACCAACTTGGGCTTGTTCATCTTTATCCAATTTAAGTTTTTTAATTAATTCTTTTCATAGTTGTTGAAAAGTAAATGGTTTTTTGCCATATTTGTCTTTAGCTAAATCATATATATTTGAAATAATTGCTTTATCCATAGTTGTTCCTTTGAAAGTTATATCTATTATATATTATTATTGATTACTAATACCTCAAGTGGTTTAGTTGCCTTAATCAATTTCTTTATTACCAAACTTTGTTGATCAAGACTGTATACTTTTTTTGTAGATGAATCATAGATTCATATTGGTTGTTCATCCTTCTTATAAATTGCTTTGTTATTTATTCTACATTTATGAATATAAAGCTGAGGATGTTTTGTTTTTGAAGAAATTTCTTTTTTGTATTTCTCTAAATTGGTTTTACTATATAAAACAACTTTATAATCACTGTTAGCAAATGATGAGTATAGTTTGTATGCCTCTAAAATAAAGGGGTCTTTTTCATATTGCATTTGATCAATAAACATTTCAAACTTGGTATCGTCAATATCTATATATTGATCTAATGTAAATGGTTTATCATTCAACCACGGATCAAAATAAGATGCCATATTATTTTTGTTGACTACACGCTTTTTGTTTTTTCTATAAAGTGTTTTAAATCTAGCTAACATTTTTCTCAGTAGTTGGGTTAGTGCTGCCATTTTAGGTTCTTCACTTACTTGCTTATACATGTGATACCTAGCAAGCAAAAAGTTTTCAATAGAACTAATGGCTTTGCCAAAGAAACAAATTTTATTTTCTTGGATTGTTGATCATTTAATAATCATAGATGAGTCTATATTTCCATAGCACGCACCTGTAAATTGTGCGTCTCTTTGAAGATAGTCCATTCTATCAACATCTATTTGACTACTTATCAAATCATTTAAAAATGGGTTTGGATGATTGTGATCCAAAATTGAAACAACATTTTTTGGATTGATTTTATGTTTAATCAATATTTGATTAATCTCGGTGCTTGAATCTAGAATCATTTGTTTTGAGTACATTTCGTGTTCAATTTGTGTGTATGATTCAAAAGCGTGAGAGTGTGGCCCGTGTCCTAAATCGTGTAATAATGCTGCGGCAGCTAATTCTTCTGCATCTTGTTGAGTAAAGCAACCCAATTGTTTAACAATTTGGTTTGCTAGGTAGTATGCACCAAGAGAGTGAGCATATCTTGTATGAGTTGCGTTGGGGAACAGCCTCATCGTTAAACCTAATTGCTTGATTCTACTTAATCTAGCAAATTCTCTGCTGCGTAGAATTTCAGATGCTCATTCGTGTTCAATAGCTATTTCGCCATGAACAACATCTTTAATAAAATTCGTTTTATTTTCCATACACTAAAACACCCTTTAATCTTTTAATAATTGTTGTCTTACCTAAAATAGACATTATTTTATTTAATTCAGGGCCGTGTTCTAAGCCAGTTATAGCTAATCTAATTGGCATAAATAAATCTTGTCCTTTGTTTCCTGATAAATCTTTAGATTTATTAATGATGTCTTTGGCTTCAACAAAAGAAATATCTTCTTGCGCTTTAGAGATTACATCATGAAAAGCATGCAGTGTTTTTTGCCACACAGGGTTGGCAAGTGTCTTCCTAAATTCGTTTGTTTGTTCTCTGTCAACCAAGAAAGTTTCTTTAATTAAATTATTTAATGCAGTTGCATATGATACTTGCTTTTTAAACAATAAAAGAATGTCATTCTTTCTATTCGAATATTCCTTAAAATCTATTGTTACATACTTATCTACAAATTTTAAGTATTCGGCATCAGACATTGAAACAAAGTATTTGTTCCCGACTCATAGCATTTTATTGTAATCAAAAAATGTTGGTGCTTTAGAAACGTGGTTAACATCAAAGTTTTGAATTAGTTCTTCCATTGACATAATTTCTTTGTTGTTTGATGGAGCTCAACCCAACAAGGCTAAGAAATTAACTATAGCGTGAGGATAAAAACCCATGTCTTGATAATCTTGAATAAATTGTTTAAGAGATTTATCTCTTTTAGATAATTTTTTGCCTTCTTTATTCACAATAACTGATAGATGACCATATTCAATTGGTTGACTATCAAAACCAAGCGCTTCTTTAATTGCAATTTGATAAGGAGTGTTAGAAATGTGTTCTTCTCCTCTTAGCACGTGAGTAATTTTCATGTCATAATCGTCAACAACAACACCAAAGTTATACATTGGTATACCGTTAGATTTTAAAATTACAGGATCAGTCAAAGCTGAAGTTGGAACTGACACTTTCCCTCTAATCATGTCATTCCATGATATTTGTGTGTTGTCTTTTATTTTTAATCTAATAGTAAAGGGGGTTTTTGCATCTAACTTTGATTGAATTTCTTCTTTTGTTAAGTACAAACAGTGTCTATTATATTTTGGTGTTTGACCACCAGACATAGCTTGCGTTCTGTTTGCATCTAGTTCTTCTTTAGTACAAAAACATCTATAAGCTTTTCCTTCTTCTAAAAGTTTATAAGCTAATTCTTGATATCTTTTTAGTTTTAGGGTTTGGACATATGGCCCATATTCCCCTGGGTTCTTTAAAGATTCATCAATTTTTATTCCCATTCATTCAAGATTATTAATTTGAGATTCAATACCGCCTTCAACATTTCTTTCTTGGTCCGTATCTTCAATTCTTAAAATAAAATCCCCGCCTTCGTGTTTTGTATAAAGATAGTTAAATAATGCTGTTCTGGCGCCACCAACATGGAAAAAGCCTGTTGGACTTGGTGCATATCTTACTCTTTTTTTCATAATTAATCCTCTAATGTAACAATTGTTGATCCGGCTCCAGTAAATCAGCCATAATCTTTAAACTCACTAAAAATCTTTTCTAGTTGTTTATCACTTTGTATTATATATTTAGTTAAATCATTATAAACAACATTGTTATGTTGTTTATAAATATGATTTTTAATTATTGTATCAATATTAACTTGTGATTTGTAAAACGGGTCTTTATCTAATAAATCGAAAATCTTTTCTGTGGATGCAAACACGTTGTTAATGTGTAATTTAATTTTTGGTTCTCAATCATAAATGGGGGAAACGTGTTCACCAAAATTTTTAACTCTCGCTATTTGGTATTTACTCAAAAAGAAGGGAATGTCGCTTCCTAGTTGTATTGCTATATCTTGTAGGTCTAGGTTTATCTTTTTGCCTCTAATTAAATAATTAATCACGGTTGCCGCATCAGAAGACCCACCACCTAAACCAGCGCCAATCGGTATACGCTTATCAACTCTAATTTGATAATTAATATTTAAATCAAATTTCTCATGTAAATAGTTTAGAACCTTGCTAATCAAACATTCTTCAACACTTATTTTGTGGTGTTTATAAAAATAAGAAATGGTACATTTTTTACTCTTTTGAATTTCTATAGAGTCATATAGATTATTACATAAATATAAAATAGAGTCAACTCTGTGTTTTGTCTCGTTGTTTCTCTTGAAAACCTTTAAACCTAAATTTACTTTTGCGTATGCTTTTAGCTTCATGTTATTTAAAAAACAAATATATTTTCCTTCAATCTTCGTAAGTTAGTTGTTCTGAACGGACATTGTTGTCAAAGCCAAGTTTTTTAAGTAAACCTATAAGTTCCCTTTTATCTATTCCTTTTGGAATATTATTTAAAAGTTTTTTACGTTTCGCAAGGAAAAATGGTTTCATAAAATCATAAAAGTTTTTGTCATATTCTTCATTGTTTTTTTTGTTTAACAAAACCATAGAAGAATCAACTTTTGGGACAGGAACAAAACAAGAATTTTTTATATTGAAAACTTTTTTTACATCAAAATAATAATTAATGATATTTGTCGAAGCATTCCTATTAGATGCCTTAGAATAAATTCATCTGTCCGCAACCTCTTTTTGAACCATAATGTAAAGTGTTTTTATCTTTTTAAAAGATAAGGATTTTAAAATAATTGGTGTTGTAATAGAATAAGGTATGTTTGCTACAATAATTATTTTTTTAAATTTATGACATAGTTTCGGCAAATCGAGTTCAAGAAAGTCATCATTAATGATTTCTAGATTTTGATATTTGGCAAATTTTTTCTTAAGATCGAAGTATAAGCGTTTATCTAACTCAATGCATATTAGTTTGGGTGATCTGCCAGCTAAAAAAGAAGTTATTGCTCCTAACCCAGGACCAATTTCAATTACACAATCGTAACTATTTAAGTCGGGTAGATTCTCGCAAATTTTATTAATTGTATTAATATCACTTAAAAAGTTTTGTCCCATTTTTTTAGAAGGATAAAACTTTTTTTGTTTCAAAATTTGTTTGATGTTTGCCATTATAGTTCGAAGTTTGTAATTTTGGCTGACGATGCCTTGTCTTTCATTCTCTTATTAAGAATTAATTTATGAAGAATTGCAGCTTGAGCTAGAGTGAATAGCGAGTTTAGGAACCAATAAACTCCTACGCCGACCGCAGAGAAAGCAACGATAACACACATTACAATCATAAATATTAATTGTGTTCTTTGTGATTTCTTGGCTTGTTCTTGTCCCGCTTTTGAAGAGGTTGTAGACAGTCTAGATCTCTTTCTAGCTAATCTTTGAGGAATGATCATGGAAACAACTTGGCTTCCAGCAACTAAAAGAAGGAAGAAAATATATGGCCATCCACCATTTAAGAAATTACTAAATATTTGATTTAATGGGCTTAAGGCAAAGTTCCAAACATTAAATAATACAGTAACTTTAATTGGTCTAACAATTGTTACCACTCTAAAAATAATCAAGAAAATAGGTAATGTTAAAAACATTTGCTCAAATGCTGCAAATGGTTTTACATTGTGTTTTTTGTAAAGGGCCATAGTTTCTTGTTGCTTCATTTGTTTAGACTGTGTGTCTTTAAGGTCTTTATATTTGGCATTAATTTCCGCCATCTGACCTTGGATTTCATTCATTTTTTCAGTTTGAAGTGTTGATTTCAAGGAAATTGCTAACGTTAAAATTCTAATGAATAATAGCAACAAGAATATTGCTAATAGAGTATTCATTCCGCCTCACCAATTATTTGTAACTCACATGAATTGTGTAATAATTCATGCCGCTGGCCAAACAAAGAATGCATAGAATGGACCGTGTGCTAATGATCAATTAGTAAATATGTTATATTGATATGCACCTGCGGCCATTTGTAGGTCAAATCTAAAATCACCAGTAGTCCCGAATGGGAATCCGAATTCTAGACCTACCCCAATAGCAGAGTTTTGTGCTACAGCGGGGTCAAACATAGATTGAAAACATCCCCAAAGACCCATTAACATCATAAATAGGAAAATGGCTATCTTTGTTCATCTTCAAATTTGTTGCCATACTTTTTTGGCTGTTATCTTTTTGCCTTTAGATTTTTCTCAAAATGGAGCACTTGTTTGTGCTGCATTGTTTTCAATAGTATTGAAATCTGATATGTTTAATGCTGATTTATTTCCCATTTTGATATTTTTTAATTGTTTTATTTATAGAGTTTTTTATTTCAAAGAATCTTTTTTTAAAATATAAAGAGTTTGGTTTAAATAATATTTTGATTCCGCCTTTAAATTCACTCGTTAAAAGAATAGTTCTTAACTGCCTTTTAATTTTGTTCCTATCGACTGCCAACTTAAATTGAGATTTGTTGACTAATAAAGCATATTCAATATTTGATCTATTAGTGTTTCTTCCAATACAAATTGTCAGGAAGGGAAGATTAAACTTCTTATTCTTTTTTAAAACCTCAACAATTTGATTGTTTGTTTTTAAAGATGTTAAAGTTGTTCCTATTTTATTTTTCATCAGAAACAGTTAATCTTTTTCTTCCTTTAGCTCTTCTTGCTTTAAGAACTTTGCGTCCTTTAGCTGTTTTTGATCTAACTAAAAAGCCATGAGTTTTCGCTCTTTTAGCTTTATTGGGTTGATATGTTCTTTGCATATTCCGCTCCTAATATAATTATTATTTTATTTATTATAATATATATTTATATATAATCAAAAAAAGTCTATTATGGAAGCTAACAACCTAGAAAAAATTGCTAAAATTTTTCAAACAACGTTGACAAATTTAAGAGAATCGAGCACAAACAAAGAGTTTTTTGATAAGTTTGTTGGTTCATTATTTGTGAAAAGTATTGAAGGAAATATTGTTTGCATTGTCGCAAAGAATAATTTTGCAAAACAAGTTATTGTTAATGACTTTTTAAATTCAATTACAAGTCATTTTAATAAAGTTGAAAATACAAACTATGAGTTTGATGTTATTTCTGAAAATGAAAATAAGATTTCGCTTTCGCGCGTTGATTATGCACTAAAGGGTCATGTTGTTGGTTTGAATAGAGATTACACATTTGATAATTTAGTTATTGGTGGGTTCAATAATGCTGCTTATCTTGCTGGTAAGTCTATAGTTACTGACCATTTTATTAATCCCCTTTTTATAAGTGCAAATGTAGGTTTAGGAAAAACACATATTTTACATGCAATAGGAAATGAGTTTGTAAAAGCTTTCCCAAATAAATTTGTTAAATATGTTTCTTCTGATGATTTTTCTAGACAAGTTTACAAAGCTTTAATTTCAGATGATAAAACTTTAATTGAAAAAATCAAAGATGAATATGCTTCATATGATTTGCTGTTATTAGATGATATTCAAATTTTGGCTAATAGAACTAAAATTAATGAGGTTCTTTTTGGTATTTTTAACAATAATTTAAAAAACAATAAATACATTGTATTTACTAGTGATAAAAATGTAGATTTGTTGATTGGATTTGAAGATAGGATGAAATCAAGATTCCATTCTGGTATCACATTAACAATCCAAAAACCAGATATGAATAATATTGTTGAAATCATTAATAAAAAAGTGTTGGAAGCAAATAATGTGTTCACTTTTTCACCTGATTCGATTAAATATATTGCTAGGAGAAATACAGGTGATATTAGGAGATTGGGTGGGGATATAAATCAAATTTTCTTCTATGCGGCTAATAATTTACCTAAATATTCTGTAATAGATTTGGATGTTGTTAAAAGTGTTTTAGCACCAGGAAATATAAATGAAATTAATTTATTTGGGTTTGATATCGATCCTAACATAATTATTGAACAAGTTTGTTCTAGTTATGGTGTAAAAAGTGAAATGGTTAAATCAAAATCTAAATTAAGTTCATTAATAACTCCAAGAAGTGTTTGTATGTATGTTTTAAGACAAAAATTTAATATGACATATGCACAAATTGGACAATATTTTTCAGGTAGGGATCATTCAACAGTTATGAGTGCGATAGAAAAGATTGAGAAAGTGATTAAATCTGATCCTAATTTAAAAGTTACAATAGAAAATATTTATAAAAAGATTTAATGTGGAAAAAATGTGGAAATCTATATTATATATAAAGGTAAAAAATGTACTTTTCCACAACTATAATAATAAATATTAAAATAAATAAAATTAAGGAAAATATATGAAATTTATAATTAAAAAAAATTTATTAAATGATGCATTAAAAAATATTAATAATATTATCGATCAAAATAATACAAACCCTATATTAACTGGTGTTCAAATTAAATCTGAAAATAACCAATTATTTTTAACATGCAATAACAGTTCGACAAGATATCAACAAATAATATCAGATGTTAATATTTTAGAAGGCGGGCAAATTTTAGTCAAGGCGCGCGTTTTATATGAAATTATATCTTCCTTAAAACAAGATGAAATCACTTTTACACAAGTTGATGAATCTATTTTACACATCCAAACACCTACATATTCAAGTGAAATAAATTTATTAGATAATTTTTCTTTCCCAATTTTAAAATTTGAATATCAAAACTGAAATAAAATTACATTAAATTCACATACAATTACCAATATTTATTCAAAAATCAAACCTTTTGTTTCACAAGTTAGTTCAAGTCAATACACTATTACAAAAGGTATACTTTTTAATCCTATAGATGAAAAAAATATGGAAGCTATTGCCTCTGATGGTGTAAGAATAGCTTATCACAAATTTGATTACACAGGTTCAGGAATAAAATTCGTGGCAGACCCAGAAGTTATTGATTTTGCAAACAGTCTTTTAACTATTTCTAAAAACAAAACAATAGATTTCTATATTAATGATAAAAATTGCGCACTACATGTAAATAACACAACAATTATCTTTATTTTATATGATAACAACTATCCAAATATTAATAAAGCTTTATTTACAGAAAATAAATTCTTTTTCACAGTTAAATTAAATGATTTATACTCCGCATTAAATAGAGGTCACCCCTTTGTGGCAAATGATAGAAACCCAGCTGCCAACCTAAAGGTTGAAAATAATAAATTAACTTTAAAATTTATTTCACCTGAAATAGGAAACTCTTTTGAAGAAATTGAAATTATTAAGAGTAATATAGATAACTTTGAATTTAAATTAAACCAAAAACTATTCGCTGAATTAATTTCTTCTATCGATTCAGAAACTATAACATTTAATTTTAATAATACACAATCTCCTATCATCATATCTTCTGAAAACCCATATTTCTTGAATTTAATAGCCCCACTAAGATCTATTTAATTTTATAAAGTAATTCACCAATAATTTTTATACTATTATAAATATTCCTAACTTCTCTTACAGGAATCCTTATTTTCTTACTAATTTCACTCAAAGAATAACCACAAGACCTTAAGTAGATAATTTTTTGAACTCTCCTCTGACTATTTTTAGAAAAATATGGGGTAATTTGATCAATAACTTCTCTTGTTAATTCTTGATATTTTAATTCTTGATAAACAACACCATTTTTACTTTTTAATCCTATACTTATTTCATTCACTTCTTCTAATGAAGAAGCTGTATTTAGTAAGATATGGCCATTACTTAAAAACCTTAAAGCCTCTTTGATTGAAATTTCATATCCCTTTCTAGCAAAACCCGCAAATAATGTATATCCCTTACCATCATCAAACTCTTCCAACTCCATCTTAATACCCTTCCATATTAAATGTAATAAATCATTTCTTTCAATTGGGATAGAGGCAAATTTACTATTAATTTTACTGTAAATAATATTTGCTAAATCGTTAGAGAACTTTTTATAAAAATACAAAGGAATATCTTCATTTTTATTTAATTGATATTCTTTAATCATTTCAATCTCTTTTTCATTTAAAACTTTTCCACTCATAATCAGATGCCCTACCATCATTTATAAGTGTTTAAAAAATGTAAAAAAGAATACCTAATTTTTATTTATATATATTTAAAAAAATATATAATTAAAAAACAAATAGAGAGAAAATTATGCCACTATATTTAGAAGTATTAATTGCAATTTTGGTGTGTCTAGCAATAATTTTATGCATCTATATGATAATTAGTTTCAGAAAGATGCATATTGTTTCAAAAAAACTTGATTACTTAGTTGAAGATATCACCTATAAGGTTGAAATTTTAACCCCAACTATCGACTCACTAGTTAAGTTGGGTAAATTTATTGATGTTTTTGATTCAATTTTAAAAAACAGAACACAAAACATTATTAAATACAGATCGGGCAATAAAGAATCTATTTATAAAATTGCTGAAGAAGTTAAAAAAACCTATTCTGAAACAAAAAGGCAACTTAAAAACAAAAAGAAATAATGCAAAAACGTTTTAACATATTTACACCAAGAGGCAGAGAACTTCGCTATGCTTTCAAAATAGCAAAACAAGTAGATGCTCTTAAAGATAAATACAGAAAGATGTCTAATGAAGAGCTATCTTCAAGAACAGATTTCTTTTTATCTGAATTAAAACGTGGTATCACATTAGATGAATTATTGCCAGAGGCAATGGCAACAGCAAGAGAAGCAATTTATCGTGTTCATGGTTTATATGCTTACTTTGTCCAAATAGTAGGTGCAGTTATTATTCATAAAGGTAACCTAGCCGAAATGTATACTGGTGAAGGCAAAACACTTACCATTATTCTTACTGCATATTTAAATGCGCTAGAGAAAAAAGGTGTCCATGTAGTTACTGTTAACGAATATTTAGTTAAGCGTGATGCGCAATTTTGTGCTCAAGCATTAAACCCATTAGGAATTACTGTTGGTTATAACATAGCTGAAATGGACCCAAACCAAAAAAGACACATGTTTGCTTGTGATATTACATATACAACAAACTCTGAGCTAGGCTTTGACTACTTAAGAGATAACATGGTAAAAGAATATTCTGATAAAGTAATCAGAACTCTAAACATGGCTATTATTGATGAAGTCGACTCAGTTTTAATTGATGAATCAAGAACACCATTAATTATTTCTGGTCAACCCAAAAAAGATGTTTCTTTATATATTAATGTAGATAAATTTGCTAAAACATTAAATGATGAAGATTATATTATTGATGCAGAAACAAACACCATCGCATTAAGTGATGCAGGTGTTATGAAAGCACAAAACTGATTCAAAGTTAAAAATTTATATAACATTGAGAACTCTGATATTGTCCACAAGATTAGAAATGCATTAATGGCAAACTTTGTTTTTAGATATGGAGTCGAATACATTGTCAGAGACAATAAAATATTACTAGTTGACCATTTTACTGGTCGTATTCTTGAAGGTCGTAGTTATAACGCCGGACTTCACCAAGCAATCCAAGCTAAAGAAATGGTTAAAATTGATCCTGAAAATGTAATCGTTGCAACAATTACATATCAAGCCTTCTTTAGACTTTATAAAAAATTATCTGGTGTCACAGGTACAGCCCTAACTGAAGCTGAGGAATTTATTAACATATACAATATGATCGTTGTTCCTGTTCCAACTAACAGAAAAGTTATTAGAAAAGATTTAACTGACTATGTGTTTGAAAAGAAAACAGCTAAATGAGCCCATGTTGCAGCCGAAATTGACAGATTACATGCTAAAGGGCAACCTGTTTTAGTTGGTACTGCGTCAGTTGAAGATTCAGAAGAACTTGCCGCATTACTTCGTAACAAAGGTTTAAAATTTGAATTATTAAATGCGAAAAACCACGCAAGAGAAGCAGAGATTGTTGCTTTAGCTGGACAAAGAGGAGCCATTACCATTTCTACCAACATGGCCGGTCGTGGTACAGACATTAAATTAGGTCCTGGTGTTAAAGAGTTGGGTGGTTTATTTGTAATTGGTACAAATAGACACGAATCAAGACGTGTTGATAATCAACTTTGTGGTAGATCAGGACGTCAAGGTGACCCAGGAATGACTAGATTCTTTATCTCACTTGAAGACCCACTGTTTAAGCGTTTTATAGATGATAAAGAAGAAAAAGCGACAAGAAAAGTTAATGACGACCAATTCTATGATTCTTGATTCTTTAATAGAACTATTAAAAATCTACAAAAGAAAGTTGAAGGTCTCAACTATGATGTTAGAAAAAACCTAACAGATTATGATGTTGTTTTATCAAACCAACGTGAAGTTGTTTATAAGCAAAGAGATCAAATTCTTTTAAATGAGAGAAATATACCAATTATTCGTAATATGGCTAATACTGTTTCTAATGACATTGTTAAATTATTTGTCAACAAAGAAAATCCAAACTATGTAGATGCAGAAAAATTAGCACTCTCACTCAACACTAGATTATTAGGTATGAATGCGATTGAGCCAAGCTTGTTTGAAAAACAACAAATTCAAACAGTTCAAGCGCTTGTATCTCGAATCATTTGAGCATCTATTGAAGCTAGAATAGCTAGTTATGACCAAAACCAAATTCAAAGAGTTTTAAGAAGTGTTATAATTCAAAATTTTGACTCAGAGTGAACAACACACCTTGATGTAATGTCAAAAATTAGAGAGGGTGTTACTCTTCGTTCACTAGAACAAAAATCACCACTCAACATTTATGTTGAAGAAGCAGACAAACATTTTGATATGCTAAAGAGAAATGTTGCACACAAAGTTATTATTTCTATACATAGACTTTACATTCCTAAAATAGCTTCAATCTTAGCTGATAGACTACACGACAGCAAGTTAATGAGCGACAAGCATTTTGAAGAATTAAAATCAAAGCTTGGTTCTGCTGCCAACAAAACAATTAGAATAGATTTTGCCGATCTTATGAGAAGAAGACAAGCTGCTATGAGAGATAGCAAATGAGCTTCACAAGAAAAATTAATTAAATCCCAAGAAGCGGCGAAGACACAAGATTCAACAAAACAAGTAGAGAAGAAGTAGTTTATGAAAATCCACACACCCAAAGATAAATTTGAATTAACTACTGACATGTCTCCGAAAGGAGACCAACAACAAGCGATTGATAAACTTGTTGCAAATTTAAATAAGGGTGTAAAACATCAAGTACTACTTGGTGCGACAGGAACGGGCAAAACTTTTACTATTGCTAATGTTATTGCAAAAACACAAAAGAAAACATTAGTTATTGTTCACAATAAAACACTAGCAGGCCAATTGTATTCTGAGTTTAAAGAGTTATTTAAAAACAATAGGGTTGAATATTACATCTCTTATTTTGATTTTTATCAACCTGAAGCTTATTTACCAACTTCTGACACTTACATTGAAAAATCTTCTAAAGTAAACCAAGAAATTGAAATGCTAAGATTATCAACCATTCAATCTCTTGCTACAGAAAAGAAGGTTATAGTTGTTGCTTCTGTTGCCGCAATTTATCCAGCTGTTGATCCAAAAGTATTTGACCAATTTAGAATCATTCTAAATTCGGGTGGTACCTACAATTTGAAGCAACTTCAATATGATCTTGTTAGAATGGCTTACAAAAGAAACGATGTTGAGCTTCAACCAGGAACTTTTAAAGTAAAGGGCGATGTTGTTGAAATAATGGAAGGAAGTAATAATCAAGAAAAGATTAGAATTTCCTTCTTCGGCAACGAAATAGAACAAATCGCTAAAATTGATGTTTTAAATAACACTGTAAAAGAATTATGAAAAACATATGTTATTTATCCTGCAAATGAATATGTTGCTGACAGCCACAGATTTGATGAATCTCTAGCTCGAATTAAAAAAGAGTTGTCTTTAAGACAAAAATACTTTAAAAAACAAAATAAACTAGTTGAACTACAAAGGATAACAGAAAGAACAAACAGAGATGTTGAAACGCTAGCAGAAACAGGGTTTTGTCCTGGTGTTGAAAACTATGCTATGCATCTTGAATTAAGAAAACCAGGGTCTACCCCATATACAATTTTTGATTATCTAGGTGATGACTGACTGTTGGTAATAGATGAATCACACATGACAGTTCCACAAATTAGGGGAATGTATGAAGGTGATAGATCAAGAAAACAAACACTGGTTGATTATGGATTTAGATTACCTTCCGCTCTAGATAATAGACCGTTAAACTTTAAAGAATTTGAATCAAGAGTTCAACAAGCTATCTATGTTTCTGCCACACCTGCTGAATATGAAAGAAAGAAATCTAATAATTTAATTACTGAACAAATCGTTAGACCAACAGGTCTAGTTGATCCAATTATTGAAATTAAACCAACAAAGAACCAAATATTAACTCTTTGCGAAGAATTAGATAAACAAATTAAAAGAAAAGAAAGAACTATTGTCACAGTCCTTACTATAAAGATGGCAGAAAACCTTACAAAATTCTTAAAAGAAAAAAAATACAAGGTTGCATATCTTCATAATGAGTTAAAAACTTTAGAAAGAGACAAAGTTATAAATGCATTAAGAAGAGGAATATATGACGTTGTTGTAGGTATTAACCTTTTAAGAGAAGGATTAGACGTTCCAGAGGTTTCTTGCGCCGTAATATTTGATGCAGACAAACCAGGAATATTCAGATCAAGAGACGCACTTATTCAAACTTTTGGTAGAACTGCAAGAAACAAGAATGCACACGTAATTTTATTTGCTGACAATGTTAATAAAGCTCTATTAGAAGCTATTAATGAAACAAACCGTAGAAGAAAAATACAATTAGACTTTAATAAAAAACACCACATTATTCCTAAATCAATCATTAAACCAATTAGGGATGATTTACATGGCAAAGCCGACGCAAAAGCTCTAGAAGCCATATTTAATAAAAATGCCAAAGTGAATGCAAAATCTGGTTCGAGAGCAATTAGAACCCTTAGAAAGAAAATGCAAGAGGCAGCAAAAAACCAAGAATATGAATTGGCTGCTCACTACCGTGACATGATCATTGACTTAGAAGCAAGAATAAAATAAAAAAAAAGACTATTGTCTTTTTTATTTATCTGTGTAATTTTTGAAATAATTTTGAATTAAGATTACTGGAGTTCCCTTGTCACCACTACCTGAAGTTAAATCAGACAAGCTTCCTAACAAATCAGTTAATTGTCTTGGAGTAGTTCCTAATGATGTATCTTTTCCAACCAGGTTTTTGCCCTTGTTCTTAATATTTCCTTGGATCTCTTTTAATAGTTTAGATTTGTTTTTCTTGTTTTTTGCATTATCGATATACATTTTTAGTTTCAACTCGTTCGGAGTCCCTATCAAACCAGATGTATAACCAGGAGAAACAACAGGATCAGCCAACTCTCAAATTTTACCAACCGGGTCTTTAAATGCACCGTCACCATAAACCATAACTTCAATCTTAACTTTTGTTCCTTTATATATAAGGTTTTGAACTTTTTTAACAAAGTTAAAGCAGTCTCTAGGGAATAATTTTAATTTATTCTTTGTAGCGAAGTTAGAACCTAATACACCATAGTCTTTGTTAAATCCAGAACCCTTATTAGATTTATTTAAAATTTGATCAAGAGTTGTAACCCTAGCCGATTTACATTTTTTTAAGATAACAGCTTTCGTGATAAATCTGTCGTGTATATTAGAAACAATAATGTTCTTTGTATATTTTAGTAATTCACAAGGATTGTTACTAAAAATTACTGTACATTTTTTGCCAACAGTTTGTTTATAAAGCTTAATATAGTCGATTCCAGTGAATTTGTGTTTAATAACAGGGAAGAATTTTCTGAATTCCCCTTCAGTATAACATTTTGACATATCAACCTTTTTCATGAATATATCCTGTTCTGAAACAAAGTGATTTCCAGTCTCATCTCCCGGAAAGTTAAATTGAATATAAACCTTCTTAGCATTCTTTGTTAAACCTTTTAATATATTTAAGAACCTATTTCTTGAATGAGTAGGCATACAAACCCCAACAGGTTGGTTTTTATATTTTTTATAAACATCATCAGCAATGTCATTTACTGTGACATAGTTACCTTGAGTTCTTGCCACCACTGACTCAGTAATAGCCAAAACATCTTTTGGTTGTAATTTAACTTTATTTGTTTTATGTAACTTAATGACAACATCACTAACAATTTTTGCTAGATTGTCACCTTCTTGCATAAGAGGCATCACAAGACCTCTAGATATAACACCAAAATCTTTCATCTTCTCTCCTTTTTAATTAAGATATTTAATATCTTAATTATATTTATATTTTTGTTCTTTTAATTTGTATAATACATTAGGTCTTAAAACTTAATGATAAAAAGGAGCAAAAATGAGCTACAAAGATAGTAAATTATTTGGGATTAGAGAAGTTGCAATATACCCAAAAGCGATTTCTACAATAGTTTCAAGAACTGAATGCAACCCATATGTAAATAAGATGTTACCTTTATTTACAGCACCAATGAGTTCAGTAGTAGATGAGAAATCAGCTGAAGTTTATACTAAGAACAAAATTAATGTTATTATTCCTAGAACTATTCCGTTTGCTAAACGGATTAAATTAATGGATAAATATATGATTGCTGTTAGTTTATCAGAAGCACAAGGATATTTTAAAAAGAATAAAGCCAAATTACTTAAAAAGAAGAAAATGTCTATTTGCATTGACATAGCTAATGGACACATGAAAAAAATGCAAGATATTATTTTTGAATTAAAAGAAATCTATGGTTCAAAATTAATCATAATGTGTGGAAATATAGCTAACCCAATTACATTCAGATATCTATCTGAGGCTGGTGCTGATTACATTAGAGTAGGTATTGGTGGTGGATCTGGATGTTTAACAGCATCTAACACAGGAATATTTTATCCAATGGGAAGTTTAATTGTTAAGTGCAAAAAGATTCAAAAACAAATGGAAGAATCATTGTTAGTTAACCCATCTAGTCCAAAACCAGCAAAGATTGTGGCTGATGGAGGGATGAAGAACTATGATTACATCATAAAAGCTTTATTCTTAGGCGCTGACTATGTAATGTGTGGTAGAATTTTTAGCCAAACATGGGAAGCTCCAGGGGAAAGATGATCTAAACCAAAAGACCAAGAAGATTTAAAAAAGAACTGAAGCAACATCAATAAGCACAAAAAATTCTTATTTAGACCAGACTTGTTTGACTATAAAAAGATTTTCTATGGAATGTCTACAAAAAAAGCACAAAGAGAAATTGCTCAAGCAAACTGCATTGAAAATTGTAAATTTAAAACATCTGAGGGTGT
>JAZRVJ010000014.1:0-15866 GCA_045599065.1 Mycoplasmoidaceae bacterium | reverse complement strand
CAACATTAAGACAGATGATGGTTAATATACAAAACGATAATAAATTAATGATGAAAGCAATTGTTGATTTACGAAATGATTTTAACAGAGTTATAAAATTAAATAACTTAAAACATTAACAAGCTTATAGATGAACAAAATAGGTTAATGTCGTATTAAATATTGTTTTGTTTCTATTTATTACGACATTTTATTACGACATTTTTAGAAAAATGATATATAATGGTGTCGTGATAAAAGAATATAGAAATAAAAAGATTCAATTAGCTCATGACTATTTCAAAGAAATAGTCTATCAATCAGCTAACCTTGAAAATGAAAATATTACTTATGTGGATACTTTAAACACATTAGATTTTTTTGAAGATGCTATTAAAACAATCCCATATGATAAGGTTGTTATCATTACATCTTTAAAAAGAGCATATGAATATGTTATTTATAGAGCTAATAGCAATAAACCTATCACTTATAAAGATGCTCTAAAAATTAATGAAATCATTGATAGCTATGAAAGAAGGGATGCTGGTTGCTTTAGAAACCATAGAGTTTTAATAACAGGAACTGGCTATACACCTAAAGTTTATACAGAACAAGAATCTATTCAAATTTTAAATGAATTTAAGCAAATAAAGACTTTTGCTGATGGAGCAAGATTGTGTGCTTATTGATCAAAAATTCAATTGTTTCCTAATGGAAACAAAAGAACTGCACTTTGTTTTGCTAATCTATGCTTGATAGCAAACAATTTAAATTTCATTCAAATAGGTAATAGAACTATATATAGCAAAGCTTTAGTTGACTATTACAATGATGAAACTAAATTACAAACTTATATTAAATATTTAACAAAAGCTTCATCATTAGCTATAGCTAATAAAATTAGTTATAAAGATTTACTTACTACTATTAATTCTTTATCCAAACATGAACAAGACACATTGTCTATAATTTCTAAAAATAATAAAATTACTGCCAAGCAATTAGGACAAAATCTTGGCCTATCTGAAAGACAAACCCAAAGAATTTTAGCTTCTTTAACTAGAAAAGGAAATATTGTTAGAGTAGGAAGCAATAAAAAAGGTTCATGAAAGATCTTGAACAAAATCAAGACACTCTAATATTTTAAATTCCTATAAAATTCAATCACCATTGGATCAATAGTTATTTGTTCCAAAGTCAATGGCTTAGTCAGATACAAATTATCTATAGATCTAACTCTAGACAAAGCTACATAGATTAAACCAGGGGTTAGCTTCTTTTTATCTATAGTAGGATCTAAGACTACATTATCAAAGGTTTTGCCTTGAGCTTTATGTATAGTCAAAGCATAGGCTAATTTAATAGGATATTGCTTAAATAAGCCTATATATTGATCTTGGACTATTACATCTAAAAATAGCTTAGGAGCTTTGTTAATGTTATAAGCAAGGTTATATTTATGTAATCTAACCTTTTTACCTGTTCTTTTAACTAAAACTACTACTTCTTTTTCATTTTCTACTTTAATGACTTTACCTAAGTCACCATTAACAAATCTCCTACCTTTATCTTTAATTAGCTTATCATTCTTAACAAACATAACTTGAGCATTATTCTTTAAGCTTAATACTAAGCTAGAAGGTAGGTCAGATTTAGATAATTGATGCTTATTAATAGCATCTCTTATTTCAAAGTCATAATAAGCTTTTATATCTACTTGCTTACCTTTTAGATGTTTTAAGGCTAATAGATTAGTTTTGTCCACTAATCTATTGGTAGCAAATAGCCTTATTGTATCTTTTATCTTCTTAGTTTGTTTAACCCTAGAATTAAAATACCTTAAGGTAGTTACTAAATCTGACCCACTTCTTAAATTCTTTAAATGATTGATAAAGACTTTGTCTTTATTAATTCTTATATTATCACTAAGACCTATAGTCTTAAAGTTAAATAACTTTCAACATTCATGTTCAAAAGCATAACAAGTATCGCTATGATATTTCTTTTTAAGAATTTTTAATTCTTTAGGTGTAAATATAGGTGGTAATTGACCAAAATCACCACTTACTATGACTTGAATAGGGGTTTTACGATACTTGTTAGCTTTTGAAATGATTTTAAAGATAAAAAAGAAATAGTCTATCCTACACATAGATATTTCATCTATGATAATAACATCAAACTTACTATAATAGGTTCTGCAATCTCACCAACTAACTCATTTTTTAGGTGGGATAACAGAAGGCAATTCATACTTAGCAAATCTAAAGACAGTATGAATAGTACCTATTTCATCTCCTGGCTTATCTAAAGACAAGTTGTTTACTGCATTAGCAGTAAAACAACATTTTAAGACTTTCTTATTAGTACAATAATGCTTTGTATAGTAATCTAATAAAAAGGTCTTGCCTGTACCAGCAAGTCCATCTATAAAACAATTAGCACCAGAGGTTAAAACCTCCAGTGCTTGTTGTTGGCTTGTGGTAAGGTTATTTTCCATAGATTAGATACAGAAGCAAGGGGCAAGAGAACGTGTATATGATATGGGTACTTGCAAAACTGACCCCGAGGAATAAATTTGTCAAGTATCAAAATTTGTATCTACCGAAGGTGATGAAAGAAAGCAACTTCGTTTTTCTTTTCTAACTATATCTGTTGCAATAAGACAAGAAAACTCTGCGTATGTTTCTTTGCCAATTGGCGAATCACCTATATTTCCTTCAATTCTATAATAATCATATTGCCCCCCCTCGCCTAAATATAAATCAATTTCATCTTCCAAATCAACAATTTCAGTATTTTCTAACCCAGTTCGAGAAAATAAATTAGCTAAAGTTGGAACAAAAACATGAACCTGTTTTTTTTGCGGTTTTCAAGATTCGTCAGAATAAGTATTTACAGTTCTATTAATAGATTTAATTAAATCCGTTCATTTATTAGTTGGGTCAGAAGCTCTAATCATTTGATAAACACTTGACTTTATATCCGTAATGACATTATCTTTTGCATCATATCAATCAACATTAGAACCATTTAATGCATTTTCAACCTTTGATTCTCAATAGTTGTAACTATATTCTATATCCCAGATAGCTTTCATATATTTTCCTTCCTTGTCACTAATTACATTATTAAATTTAAATGTCAAGGCTGCATCATAAGTTACGCCATCTTTAGTATAAGTATCTTGGTTAGTACCAATTACCATAACTTCATATGTTTGATTATTCATTTTTAAGTTTCTTGTTTTACCAATAAATCAATCAGCTTCATGACCATATGCTTCACATAAAGCATCTAGACCTTGATTAGCATAGAAAGCAACAGTTTGTCATGGATCTGTTTGGAAATCGAAAGGTGCAGGGTCAGAGGATTTAATGCAATAAAAAGAGATGTTTCCTGTAACTTTATCAGCAGGAATATATAACACACCTTTTTTATTGTCATCTTCATCTGGTGTAAATGTTCAACCTATAATAGGTTGTCCATCGATTAAAACATATTGTACTAATCCACTATTTTCAATAGGTGTTTGTGAGGTAATTGTGCCTGTAAATGGTTGATTAGGTGTAGCATATTCTGGGTTAATAGAATAACCATCTTCAACTTCATTTAGTAAAGTAACAGTATATGATGCTGGATCAATCGGCTCAAATTGAGCAACAATTATAGTGTCGCTACTAAATTGTGGATTTCCTTGAATTTCTACACCATTTAGAAATCAACCTCCAAATTTATAACCAGAAGCGGCAGTATATGTAGGTTTTGTTATATCTGACCAGCTTATGTTCAATTCGAATTGAATATGTGTTGTTCCACTTAATGAACCATTACCACCCGAAACAAAATAAACATCTTTCTTTTCTACTGGCGGCATTTGTTTGAATCTTGCAGTTACAGAGAAATTATCATTAATTTCTGTTTGAGTATCACTTTTTAACTCATTGTTATTTATATCAAATCAACCAAAAAAATGATATCCAGGATCTTCCTGCACACTTGGAACCTTGCCTTGAGTAACAAGATCACATCATTTCGTCCCCTTTTCTACTTCTATATCTAAGTCACCTGTTAATGTTCCAAAGCCACCACTATTGAAGTAAACATGTGGTTTAACTTCTACTGGCTCAGGTCCTGGTTGATTTCCACACCCTACCAAACTAACTAATGGTAAACCACTAGTAGCTAATAATGTAGGTAATACAATCTTTCATCTTTTCATAAACTACCTCTTATCTATATTATAAATAATTAAAAAAGTAATGGTAAACCATTACTTTTTAGATAAGATTAGTATTCTTTGTTTGCTAGATATGGATATGTTATCATTTGTGCATCCAAATTACAAACACCACCAGAACATTGAATTTCACTTGCTGGTGTGTCTGTGTGTCAATCAGTACCACGTTGAATCTTTTTCCATTGTTCCACTGTTCCTACAAAATTAAAACCATAAGAACCATCTGGACCAGATGTGTCTGTTAGATTAGAGCAGCCATAGAAGGCTTTAGCACCAATTTTTGTCACACCTTCTCCGATAATAACCGATGTTAGACTAGAACAAGTTTCAAATGCTTCATCACCAATACTTGTGACACTATTTGGGATAGTGATTGACGTTAGACTAGTGCAATCAAAGAATGCAGAATTACCAATACTTTCAACTCTGTTTGGAATAACAATCGAAGCTAGGGAAGTGCATTGGGAGAATGTAAGTGCACCAATACTTGCAACAAATTTAGGGATATTGATTGATGTTAGGTTAATGCAGCCTTGGAACGCACCATTACCAATAGATGTAACAGAATTAGGAATAGTGATAGATGTTAGACGAAGGCCAGCAGACCCCACAAATGCATTGTTACCAATAGAGGTAATAAAGTAACTTGAACCTTTTCAAACAATCATCTCCGGAATGATTACATCCCCACCATCACCATCATAACCTATAAGTGTAGCTGTACGTTTCTCAGTATTATATGATAATTGAAAACATGTTTTATCTAAATCACATTTATCAATATGGCATTGAATCATTGTGGCTGGTGTATTTTTATGTCAAGCAAAATTACGTTCTATTTTTTTTCATTCTTCAACTGTTCCAGAAAAATTAAAACCACAAGAACTATACGGACCAGAATTATCAGTTAAACTAGAGCAGGACGAAAAAGCATCTGCGCCGATACTTGTTACGCCTTTTCCGATAATAACCGACGTTAAAGTATTGCAATCATAGAATGCACAGTCCCCAATACTTTCGACACTATCAGAAATGGTAACTGATTTTAGCTTAGAACAATAAGCGAATGCATTATACTCAATACTAATGACACTATTAGGAATAGTAACTGATGTTATGTTAGATAGACTGAATGAAGAATTACCAATAGAGACAACATTATAAACTTCTAATTTTCAAACACGAGATGGAATGATTACATCACCACCATCACCATTATAGCCTTTAAGTGTTGCTGTATGATCATCATCATTGTATTCTCAATCGTAAATAGACTCGTATAACAAAGCTATATCATCAGAGCATTGAATAATTGTAGCTCTTGTATTTTTATACCAAGCCATGCCACGTTCCACTTTTTTTCATTGTTTAATAGTTCCTGCAAAATTAAAACCATAGGAACCATCTGGACTAGATGAATTAGTTAAACTAGAGCAACCCTCAAAAGCACTTTCGCCAATACTTGTAATACTATCAGGAATAACGACCGATGTTAGACTAGAGCAATCAAAGAATGCAGAATTACCAATAGAGACAACGCTGTAAGTCTTTCCGTCTTCTTGTATAGAAGAAGGAATGATTACTTGACTACCTTCACCAATATATTTAGCAAGTATAGCCGTGCCATCTTCATTAAGTGATCATTCAAATGGCATTGTACCAATAGTTAAAGTAATATCTTCAGAATAAATGGCTTCAGATCCTTCAATTTCTGCTTTAACATTAAATTTATATATTCCTTCAGCTGCAGCAACAGTTCATTTTACTTTGCCATTCTCTATTTGAATTCAATCTGGAAAATCACTAGCAGGTTGTATACCATTAATTGATAAAGTAGCAGCTACAGGATCGCCTTTGGAGTCCTCAACCACTCAAGTATTATCATCTATATTCGGTTGGCTTGCTATTCCATTTAAAGTTTTAGATCCACCAGAAATACTATATGTTTCAGCAATAACTAAAGTAATTTCTTTTGAATAAACAGGTCGTTTAACATCTTCAATTTCAGCTTTGACTTTGAATTTATATGTTCCTGTAGCAGCCTTATTAGTTCATTTTACCTTTCCATCATTTATTTGAATTCAATCTGGAAAATCAGTAGAAGGTTCTATACCTTCAATCGATAAAGTAGCGGTAACAGGATCACCTTTTGAATTTGTAACTTGTCATGCATCCCTATCACCATCTGGTTTTTTTGCTTGGCCCTTTAAAGATTCATTTCCACCTGAAATAGTGTAGGTTTCTACAGGATCCCCACATCCTACCAAACTAACTAATGGTAAACCACTAGTAGCTAATAATGTAGGTAATACAATCTTTCATCTTTTCATAAGTTACCTCTTACTTATATTATAAATAATTAAAAAAGTAATGGTTAACCATTACTTTTTAGATATTAGATGCAGAAGCAAGGAGCAATTGCACCAGGATGATTAACTGCATGTTGATCTTCTTTCCCTATATCTGCAGTAGATCTAACAAATCATGAATTTGCACTATACCATTTATTGTATATATTAGGAGAAGTAATTCAATATCAATAAGAACCTACATCAGGTTTTTTGCTATAGTTAGCGCTATCGAATAATTTAAGACATTCAAATTGTGTTCATTTCCTATCATCATCAGACTCAACGACAAATGGAGCATCTTCTATTATTTCTTTGTAGAAACTATATTGTGCTAATACACCAACTTCATGAGGTTGGCCTTCAGCACTATACATAGCTTTTTGCCCTGTACCAGCATTGGTAATAGCAGATTTTAAAATACCCTCGTCAGAAAAGAAGTTAGATAGTGTTGGACAAAATAACTTAGTTTGTTGAGTAGTAAGTTCAAATGGAACATCAACTTCGGTTCCATTATATGTATTAACACCACGATAAACTGATTTAATAGAATCACCTAATGTTGGCTCTCCTTCTTTAATCATTTCATAAACACTTTGTTTTTCGTCTGGATCATTTTCTCAAGTGATTTCTGCTTCTGTATCATCATTTAATGCATTAAATAGTGTTGAATTTCAATAGTAATGATTATCAGCATTACTTTGTGCATCAGCTTGTCATTTAACTTGCAAAAACATGCCATCAGAAGCCCTGCTTATTAAGTTATCAAATTGGAATGTAAAAACAACAGGGTTTGTATGATTTGTACCCATAAAGTCTTCTTCGATACCAACAACCTTAACATAATGAGGTTGACCATTTAATGTAATATTTTTCACTTTACCTATAAAATCACTAATTCTTGCCGCTGATACATTACCAAACTTAAATTTTTTACAAAACTCATTTTCAGTTATTTTTTTATCTTCAAGATCTTTACATGCATCTGTTACAACCTTTCAATTGCATGTTGCAAAATCAACTCTATCAGGTGCAAATTCAGTAATATTAATGTTTTCAACAGATTCATCCTTATCAACATCAATAGTTGAATCATTGTAATGAAAAGCAAAAACACCATCACTAATTGATCCTTCAATTGCATTTGTGAATTTTATTACAAATTGACGTGGGCGAGCAGTTGGGTCGGGACAGTCAATGTTAGTAGTTGTAATATCGCCACCTTTACAACTAAAACTCATATTTGTAAATTCAATAGTATCTGAAGTAAGATCTCAATCTATTGAAATTGTAGCAGTTTTATTATCAGACATTTCACCATTGCCATCTTGGCTAAATATCGGTAATTGCTTTGGTTCACTACAGCTTACCAAACTAACTAATGGTAAACTTGTTGTTGCCAATAATGTAGGCAATACAATCTTTCATTTTTTCATAATTAACCTCTTTTTTATATTATAAAAAGAAAAAAGTAATGGTTAACCATTACTTTTTAAATAAGCTAATTATTCTACCCAATAATAACTATGACCAGGTTCTGGAGTGCCAACAAATAAACCCGGTTGATCAACACAACCACGGAACATTTCAGCAGCATATAAATCTAATTCAGCCCCTAAAGGAAAGCTACAAATTCTTCTTTTATTTTCAGTGTTATATTGTATTTGTTCTTCTTTAATTTTAAGTTTAGGACAATCAGCAAACATTTTTTCAAAACATTTTCCTTCGGTTTGAAGATGTTTTAATTGCGCATTTATTTGTGGAGCAGTTATTAAATTACTACAATATGCAAACATATGGTCATAACACGACACTTTTAAATCATCTGCAGGAAGAGTGTTTTGTACCAGAATTAGTTTATAACAGTTGGCAAACATGAAATAATAGCAATAGTCAGCTAAATGAGTTGATGGCAGCGATGGAATTTGTTTAATTTGGCATTCACGGAACATATATGCATAACAAGATTCATATAGTTGTTCTGCTGGAAGTTTTGGAGCAATAGTCAAACCAGAATTATCAAACATTTGCTCATAACAATGTGGTGCTAAATTAGTACTTTTTAATTCAGGACCAACTTTTAAACTTAAACAACCACTAAACATTGCAAGATAACAATGACTTGCTAATTGCATTGCAGGTAATATTGGAGCCTTAGTTAGACCAGCACATTCTGCAAACATGTTTTGATAACAGTGTTCAGCTAATGTTTCTGCTGGTAAGGCGGGAGCTCTTTTTAAAGTCTTGCAGCCAGCAAACATGTAGTAAAAACAAAAGTCTGTTAAATCTGCATAGTTAATCATTGAATTAACATTGCCACTACCTATTACATCACCATTACTAGTGATAAATTTAAGAAAGGCTCTAGCGTTAGACAAAGTATTTTGAGTATTTCTAACATATAATTTTTGACCATCTTCTAAAGTTATGACTTGATTTTCAGCTCAGTCTGTTCAATTTCCTTCCTCGTCTAATGAATATTCAATATCAACATTAGACAATTCACCATCTAACGTATATGAAACTTTGGCATTCTTAGAATCGTTTTCAACATCAGTAAAACATAATGGTGTTGTGTCATCAATAGGTTCGTCTTGTCCACAACTAACTAAACTTACTAATGGTAAGCTAGTAGCGGTAGCTATCAAACTAGGTAATACAATCTTTCATCTTTTCATAAATTACCTCATGCTTATATTATAAATAAAAGACTAACTCATTAGTCTTTTACAGCCTTACGTTTACATAAAAATAAAAAACAAACATATATATCTAAGATATATATGTTTTTTAAGATTTAGTGTTACATTTTTAAATTTTTAAGTCAATAGTATATTGGGAAATACCCATATTTGGGTATTAAAACATTATGAACAAAAGTGAATTATTAAAATTTTATAATATACATAAGATACTCAAAGCCAAAGATTTGGCTAAACTATCTAAAACTTATAAAGATAACAGTGAAGTATTAATAGTTATGTTTAAGCAAAAACCAAACAAACCTAACAATCCACCTAAGTGGTTTACCACTTACATGGATAAGTTTGAAAAGAAAATTGAACAAAAGATCGATCAAAAGATTGACAAAGCTATCAATAACCCTGACAACCCACCTAAGTGGTTTACCACTTACATGAATGATTTTCGTTTAGAGATTTCACAAATGGTTGACAAAAAACTAGATTCTTTTGCTAAGCTTAACAATTTAAGAACTAGATAGTTGTGTTAAGAATAGAAATACATTTTATTAATAAAAAAGTAATGCAAAGCATTACTCTTGTGATGTAACATTAAATTCACGAATTTCATCACCATAGAGAGCAACCATGCATTTAATTCTTGCTTCTCCAACTTCTACGCCTGTAATTATGTATTCTCCTAGGTTTTTGCCAGGGGCAACAGTGGCAGCTGGTAACTCAGAGAAGAAATGGGAGTCTTTAAGAATCTCACCTTTATAATATGCAGCAACAGTTATTTGTTGACCAACACTTATTGAAGTAGGAAAATCTTCACCATTTGTTTGTTTGATTTCCATTGTTCTTACGTGTCAATCACCATAATAACATACATGTAAAAATGATGTATATTTTTCTGGACCATCTATTGTAAATGATCCTGTAATTTTTTTAGCGCTTAGCATTCGTTGAATAACTTCTTGGTCTGTAAATAAACAAGCACCATCACTATAAGTTCATTCTGTACTTGTTAATTGTTCATTATCAACATAAATTTTTAATGATTCATCTTTTTTAAATTTAAAAGGAATATGACCACCACTGCCATTATCTAGATAAAGTGCAAAGTAATAATAAAAATCTGCTTCGTGAGACATAGGCCAATCTTTTACACTAATAGAGAAATCATATGATTCACCTGTGCCCATTTGTCTAAATTTCGATTCAAGGCACGATGTTGAACCGTTTCATTCGTTTAGTAACAATGTAGTTTTACCACAACTAACCAAACTTACTAATGGTAAGCTACTTGTTGCTATTAAACTAGGTAAAATTATTTTTCAACTTTTCATAATTAAATATTTGTTAATTATATTTTTTTTATTATGTAACTACTTAGAAAACTACGCTTATACACAAGTATAATTATTGTCAGGAGATATATGAATAAAAGAGCTAATAGATTAAATTCGTCTGAAATGATTCTTGGTTGGATTGGAGTATTTTTACAACTCGCTGCATGAATAATGCTTGCTATTAATTTAGAAAATTATGTTTCATCTTCTTTACTAGGGAGCTTTTCTCTCTTTATTGTAATTCATGTATTAAGCATAGTTCAAGCTATCTTAAGAAGGAAAGAAAAGGTTGTTTTAAATAGGATGACTGGTAAAGCCTTTTTTATAAGCACTTTAATCATTTCAATTCTAGGTTTAGCAATAACTATTCCAGCATGATGAGCTTGAGTTTGCGATATTTCAATAGAATTACCCTTACCGTTTAGTGATATTATTTGCTTTACATTAACAGGCCTTTCTGCTTTTTGAAGTTTATATCATGTTATCTTATCTACCATCATTGTAGCTAAAAACAAAAAGGTTAAAAAACACTAATTTAAATAGGTAATTTAGGTAGGAATTACCTATTTAATAAATAAGTAATAATATAAGGATTTATATATAATATTAGTGAAAGGATCCTTATATGGGAAAAAGTATTACAGAACAAAAATTAACTCCTTCTAAGAAATTAGCTGTAGTTATTGGTGCTGGTAAAGTTACTAGACCACAAGCAGTTAAGAAGGTTTGAGCATACATTAAGAAGCACAAACTTCAAGACAAGAAGAACAAAAGAATGATTAATGCTGATGCTAAATTAAAACCATTATTTGGTGGCAAAAAGCAAATCTCTATGTTCGCACTTGCTAAATGTATGAGCAAAGAACTTAAGAAATAGTTAATTTTGACTTTCAAAAAAAGTAGACCTTCGGGTCTACTTTTTCTTTATCAATTGAATTAGTCGCTTAGTTTAGCCATCTTTGTCATGATGTCTACCATGGCCTCAACACAGTTTTCTTGTGTAGCTTTAGAATATGCTTTTAAGTTGTTGATTGTATGTTCAACATCTTTGTGAACAATACCATCTTTGTGAGCAATCTTACCACCATTTTCAATAATTGATAGACATAAGAAACCACAAATCATTGAAGACATAATCTTAAATGAACAACTTGGTTTAGCACCATCACAAACAATTCCTGCTTGACTTGCTAAGTGCATGTTTAAAAGATCATTGATCTTTTGTCAGCTTCAGCCTCTTTGGAAAGCAATACCACAAGTTGTAGCAGCACCAGCTGCAACAGCTGAACCACACATACCACATAAGTGACCAATTTTAGATTTGATCTTTCATGTAATATAGTGAGCAAATGCTACTGATTGTAATAATTTGATTCTTTTTACATCAAAGAATTTAGCATGGATGTTTTGAGGGATAGTAACTGTTAATCCATGGTCACCAGACCTAGCTGAAGACATAACAGGAAGTGGACATCCATACATTCTTGCATCTACAGCAGCACAAAGATAACCTAAGATTTGAGCTGTTCAACTTTCTCTAACAAAACCGAATGAACTACTATCTTTAGATAACATTCTTTGTCATACTTTAGATAAAGAATGAGGTTCAGGGTGTTTTAAACCTTCAATTCTTACTTTTTGGTTTAATAACACACCATCATTTAGAAATTTAATTTCTTTTAATGTAAGTGTTTTACAAATTTGGTAAACTTCTTTGATTTTTAATTGATCAACAATTTTATCAAAGTCAATTTCTTTTTCACCACCAGCAGATTTTTTTGCTGATTTAAGTGTTTCTTTACCGTTTAATTTAGCAGAGACAATGTTGTCATGCATAAATTTAATAGTAACTTCAGATTTGTTACCTCTATTGTCTATAGCACAAACCTTTGTATAAACTGGGTGTGCTTTATAGTCTACATGTTCAACAATTGCAGGATTGTTAATTGCACCAAACTTAAATGCTTGTTTAATTGTTGCAGGAGTTAAATCATCTAAACAATTTAACTTCTTTTCAGGGTTTTTAAGTAATAAACCAGCAGCAGTAATAACTTTCATCCCGCATGTTCCTAATCTAGGTACACCTACTCTACCATCGTTTCTATAAACATATGGAGAAACATGTACAGTTGCTCCAACTACTTTACCTGGAAGTAATTTACCTGCTTTTGCAGCAGCTAAAGATACTATACCAATTTCAGTACAACCAAGTGCAGGTTGAACTTGTTGGTGAAGTAACTTAAGCAAATATTCTTTTTTATTCATTTTTTTCATTTCAAATAAACGACCTTTCAATGATTACAATTATAAAACAAAAATATAGGTATAACCTATATTTTTAGAGCTGAGGATTTTGCATTCAAGCAATGGTATCTAAGATTGCTTGGAAGCAAACATCTATTGAATCTAAATGCAATGTTTCTTTTGTTGTGTGAGCATTGTCGATTTGAGCACCAATACAAGAACAAATTATGTCTGGATTTTTAGTAACTCATTCAGCGGGTTCAACACCACCTTTTGTATCAGTTATGATTGGATCACAATGTAATTTGTTTTTATAATCTTTAACCAAAAAGTCTACCAAAGGGTTGTAACCCTTATATTCTCATGGTTGATAACCGCTTTCACGTTTATATAATACGCCTGCTTTAGTTGCTGCCTCTACATAGTTGTTTTCCATTTTAATTGGTGATCAGTCAACAGAATCATCACCATAAACCGATGTTCTGACCAAATCTCTAATTTCAAAGTCAATATTATTTGGATTGATACCTTGACAAATTTTAATTGGTCCAATGTTTCCGCTTGCTTTTGGTGTTACTTGATCATCTTTTCATTGAAAAACACCATAAGGCATACCATCTTTTTGCTTATCTAAATTGGCTGGTTCTTCATTTGATCCTATTAAATGAATTATTTTTTTAGTATCTTCTTCAGTTATAAAACCAACATTTTCTGTTCATGTAAAAGAAGACAAATCAAACTTTCAATTATTAACATTTTCACCTGTATATTTTGTTTTTCAATCTTTAATACACTTTTCTAAAATGGGTTTAATTGAACTGTGGTCTTTATCACACAAGAATTGCACATGACCATTTTGAATAAGTTGATTTGTTTGTCATTTGATATCAACTATTCGTCCATCAACAACCTTTTCGTGATTGTAGCCAACAAGTTGGATACGAATATTATTTGCAATTAATTCATTTTGTAATTCAAATAAAATTCTGTCAGCTGATGCATAGCCTTTTCCAATGTCGAGTCCACTATGACCACCAATAAGGCCGTCAAGCTTTATATCAATAGGATAAGGTAAGGCTTCTTCTTGATGGTTTGTTGGACCTTGTTTTGTATAAGATTGGTAAAATTTGCCCAAAAAGTTACCTGTGCATGAACGATATATTTCACCTTTATGCTCAGCATCAATATTTAAAAGGTAAGGAATAAAGTTACCACCAACCTTTTGGTCTTTCATTACTTGTTCATCGATATAATGTGCACCAATTAATCCAACTTCTTCATCTGCAGTAAAAATAAATTTAATTAAACCATGATTATATTCATGTCTCGTTTTAAGTAAATGTAGCATCATTGCTCCACCGATACCATTATCAGCACCCAACGATGTCTTATAATCTCTTGAATGGATTGTAGAACCATCAACCACAGCATCAATACCTTTTTGTAATGACTCCTCTTCAGTCATGCCGGCCACAACCATATCAATGTGTCCTTGAAGAATGAGCGGTTTTCAGTTTTCACACCCTGTTGTTGGAGGTATAGCGCATCAAACATTGTTATACATATCTATACCTTGATATGTATCAATCTCTCCATCTAGAATTTTACTTATGTAATCTGCTAAATGAGCAGCTATATAATAGCAAAAATTACTTGGTCTAGGAATAGAAGTGATTCCAACGATTCCCTTTTCCTCATTTCCTATAAATTCATCAACAATTGCTTTTGTTGTTTCAGACATTTCATATTGGTTGCAACTAACCAAACTTAAAGAAGGGATTGCTGTTGCTATGATTAATGTAGGTAATATAATTTTCTTTTTCATACTTATATTATAAAAAAGAAGTAGTCTAACTACTTCTTTTCTTGTTCATCAAATTGAATGTTCTTTCTAAACTTTAGAACATACTTACAGTGTTTTGCAAGACCAAGTTTAGATGTTTCACGATATCCATCTAGTAAGTCGTTACCAGATTGGAAACATGCAGCAATTGAGTCATCCATATGAACAACTTGTTTCATGCCTTTCATGTTGTGTGCTAATTCTGCAGCATCCATTGCTCTCATTGAATAGATAGCATTTCTTTGGATGCAAGGAACATAAGCACATTGACCAACAGCATCACAAGTCATACCAACTAGTTGTTGTAAAGCAGCTTCACCTGCTTTTTCAACTTCGTCAATATCTGCATCATAAACAATTACAGCATACATTGCAGCAGCTAAAGCAGTAGCAACACCAACTTCAGCTTGACAACCACCAGTTGCACCAGCTACTGAACCGTTTTGTTTAATTGTTATACCAATTAAAGCAGCAGCAGAGAATGCTTCATAAAGTTTTTCTTTGCTTGGTTTATATTTATCAACAATGTATTTGTAGATACCAGGCATTGTTCCTGCTGAACCACAAGTAGGAGCAGTAACTACCATACCATATTCAACTGCTTCTTCGTTAGTAGCCATAGCATAAGCAGAAACTAATTTAATTCTTTTTACATATTCAGGATCATTTGGTTTAACTGAATCATAAACTAGTTTAGCTCTACGTTTGAAGTCTACTAGACCTTCAATTGAACCAGATTTGCTTAAACCAGATTTGATTGTGCCTTCAAAGCTTTCAATCATTTCATCATAAAGTTTAGTTAAATCTTCTTTTGGTTCGTGACGAGCCAAGAATTCAAAGCAAGAAATTTTATCTTTCTTAATGATTGCTTTCATTTCTGCAAAGTCACGATAAGGATATACATCCTTTAAAGGTGGATCACCAGCAATACAGATTGTTCCACCACCAATTGAAACAAAACGTTTGTTAACGATTAGTTTACCATCTTTACCATATACTTCAACATCCATTGTATTTGGGTGTGGAGTTTGGTCTTTTAAGTTTCAAACATATTCATGTGGATATTTAGCAAAGACTTCATCAATTGCTTTATCCATTAAGTGTCCTTTACCTGTTAAGGCAAAAGAACCATATAGAGTAATCTTAAGTTTGCTTATACCTTGCTTTTCATAATGG
>JAZRVJ010000013.1:0-1008 GCA_045599065.1 Mycoplasmoidaceae bacterium | reverse complement strand
ACAGATAAAGAAACGCTTAATTTTTTGTTCTACAGTGCCTTCTACAGAGAAGTTAATAAAACGCTTTTCTATAACCCAGCCAATCAAAATACCAAAACAATAACCAAGATTTTTATATGAATCCAATACCATCTTTGCAGGATCAACAATCAGTTTACCAGCAGAATCATAATCTAATGGATAGCTTTTATAAGCTGTGTATAATAATGACAATATACATGCCAATATACCACAACCAGCAATCCACCAATAAGAATTTGGTCTATCATAATATTTATCTAATAACTTCTTGATTCCAATTACTACAAGTGTTGTAACAATAAAACCAACTATTACATCCTGAGGTGTATGAACTCCGATATAATTTCTGCTAAAACCAACCAGCAAAGCACAAATCCACAAAACTATACTTAAAGCTCTACCGCAGCTACCACTTAGAGCAAAACCACCGAAACAAGCCACAGCGTTCGTAGTGTGCCCGCTAGGGAAAGAATAGCCTGTAGCTGTCTTTGTTCCCCCACCCATTGGAATTACTCTAGGGTCACGAATCCAAGGGCGATACACACAGAAGCAAACCTTAAGCAAACCATTTATAATTCTACTAACACCCAAGCTTATAAGCATATATTCACCGGCCTTTTTATTAATACACCAGTAAATCATGCAAAACAATGCAAACAAAACAGCCATTTCACCATAGGTAGTTACGTAGCCAAAAAATTTATCAAAAATACCATTAGTGCTGTCTCTTAAAGACTGCAAAAACAAAAGATAAGAAATATCCATTATTTCCTCGCATGCATATTATGATTAGGTGAGCAATTTTAACATAATTCAGTTAAATATTGAATTTATCTCAATTGAAAGTTATTTGCAAACTTCTTTTCAACACAACATACTATTCTAAGCCTTTAAGAAAAAGCTTTTAGATATGGCACAACTCAATAATAGTGTTATAATACTACTGTAACTTTTAAAGGAAGCCGTAACATGACAATTAGATTAGCA
>JAZRVJ010000012.1:0-1827 GCA_045599065.1 Mycoplasmoidaceae bacterium | reverse complement strand
ATTACCTGATTTCACTAGCATTTAAACTAAAATGGCTAGTAAAAGAAAAAATAGAAAACTATATGTCACTCATAAACAAAGTGAGTTCTTACTTGAACAAGCAAAGAAAGACGAAAAGTCTTTATATTTAGACTTTGAGTCATCTTCTTATGGTTTAAGAGATGAACAAATAGAAGCAAAACAAGACAAATATGGTTTAAATTCCATATCTTCTAAGAATAAAACTACTTGATACAAAGTTTTATTCTCATCTTTTGTTACGCCTTTTTCTTTAATCCTTATTGTTATTGCAGTATTAACAATTTGTTTACCTTTATTGCAATCACAAGGTATTGAAATTTCTGATTGAGTATCGTTTGGTATTTTGTTGGGAATGGTTGTTTTATCAGGTACTTTAAAGTTTGTACAAGACTTTAAGTCTTCAAAAGCTTCAGAGAAGCTTAATGAAATGATTAATACCACTGCTAATATTGAAAGAAATGGTGTTAAAGCTGAAATGCCTATTATTCAAATAGTTCCTGGTGATATCATTCACTTAGCAGCAGGGGACATGATTCCTGCTGATATGAGATTGTTATATGCAAAGGACTTGTTTATTACACAATCTGCTTTAACTGGTGAATCAGAACCAGTAGAAAAGACTGCTAAGATAAATCTTGATGCAACAAACCCTTTATATTGCAACAACATTTGTTTCATGGGTACAACAGTTGCTTCTGGATCTGCTTATGGTATTGCTATCCAAACAGGAAATAGTACATTCTTAGGCAAAGTAGCCAAAGCTGTTGGTGCTAAAAGACCTGAAACAAGCTTTGACAAAGGTATTAAGAAAGTTAGTAGGATTATCCTAATAACAATGTTAATTATGTGTCTTGTTATCTTTGTTATTAAAGGAACAAGAAATTATATTGTTAACCCAACAGCTGATGCTTGAATTGAATCATTAACATTCTCTTTAGCAGCTGCTATAGCTATTATTCCTGAAATGTTACCAATGATAGTCACCCTTAACCTATCTAAGGAAGCAATTAAGTTTAGTAAGCAAAAAGCAATTATTAAGAATACGAATGCCATCCAAACATTTGGTGCTATGGATGTATTATGTACTGATAAAACAGGTACATTAACAGAAGACCACATTGTTTTACAAGAACATCTAAATGTATCTGGTAAAGAAGATGAATTAGTCTTACTTTATGGTTGTTTAAATAGTTATTATCAAACAGGTTTGAAAAACCTAATTGATAAAGCCATTGTTGAAAGAGCAATGCAAAAACATGTTTATGAAAAGATTAAAGGTTATACAAAGATAGACGAAATACCTTTTGACTTTGAAAGAAGAAGAATGTCTATCATTCTAGAACATGAAGGGCAAAGAAGAATTATTACTAAAGGTGCATCAGAAGAAGTATTAATGATTTGTTCTAAAGTATTAATTAATGGTAGAGCTGTTGAACTTGATAGCAAATGATTAAAGAAAATTAAAGAACAAATCTCTAATCTAAATGAAAATGGTATGAGGGTTATTTGCGTACCAACTAACCATGAACCATTACTTAAAAACGAAGCATTTAATGACGAAGATGAAAAGGATATGATGCTTGTTGGTTATATTGCTTTGCTTGACCCTCCTAAGATGTCTGCAAGAAAAGCAGTTAATGATCTTAAGAAAAAAGGTGTAGACATTAAGATCTTAACTGGTGATAATGAAAAGGTTACAAAGTATATTTGTAAAGAATTAGGTTTAAGACATTCTAAGGTCTTGTTAGGTGATAATATTGAAAAACTAAGTTTTGATGAACTTAGAAACAAAGTTAAAGACATTCA
>JAZRVJ010000011.1:0-1828 GCA_045599065.1 Mycoplasmoidaceae bacterium | reverse complement strand
TCTAAGGTTTGATCTGGTACTAAAAAAGTCGGCAATGTTATTATTGGAAAGACAATCCCACAAAGATTGTTCCGTTTGTATATTGTCATCGTTATCGTTGGTGCTTTATTTTTATGTGCACCTTTTTGTTTAAGAAAAATTTTGATCAATGGACAATGAATTCAAGCTAATGGATTTACTGATGCAACAGGTAAAGCTGGTGGAATACATTATACATTCATCCAAGCATTGTTTATTGCATGTTCAGGATTCTCTGATACAGGTTTAACACCAGTACCAATTTACTTGTGGTTAAACGAAGGTGGTCAAGTTGTACTTGCTATTTTAATTGAAGTTGGTGGAATTGGTGTTGTTGCCTTGTTCTACTACATTTGAAATGTCTTTAGAAAAGCAGAAAAAATTGACGTAGGTCAATTATTCATAATGCAAGCCGAAAGAGGAGGACCTAAAGTTTCTGACTCTTTTAGAGTAATTAAAACAGCTCTAATTTTTATCTTGAGTTCACAAGTTGTGTTTATGTTTATGTATGCATTATGTTTTACGTTTATTCCTGCACAAATACAAACAGTACCTGATGTTGGTGGCGTTGCGGGAATATCATACGATTCTGGTGTTGCGTTGGGAACAGACATAGGGCTACCTCTATATAAACATTTTGGGAATAGTTTATGAGTTGGCTTATTTACAACCATTTCTGCAATGAATAATGCTGGATTTGATAATATTTCAGCAAATTCGATGGCACCATATAGAAATGACTGAGGAGCAATTTTGCAAGTTTTAATTATTACTGAATTGGTCATTGGTGGTTTAGGACACTTTGCCGCATTTGATATTATCGAAAAAACAAGATGCAAACGAAAAAAAATCCCTTATAAAGTTACACTTTATACAAAAGTTGCTATAACGGTTTATGTTTTGGTGGCTGTAATAGGACTAATTGGTTCTTTTGCTTTCGAGATTACTAACCCAATGGCTCACATGGATCCAGGGGGCGATCTCCAAAACTTAACAATATGGGGAAATATGAATAGTCACCACGAATTTGGAGACCATCCAATATTCAACAAATGTATGTGTATTATTTTCCATACATTTAACTGCCGTTCTCTTGGGATGGAAACTGTTAGTACGAAATTAGTTTGTGAAGGAAGCAAGTGAGTATATAGTGCACTAATGTTTATTGGTGCTTCACCATGCTCAACAGCCGGTGGTATTAGAACAACAACATTAGCTGTAATCTTTGTAACAATTTGATGTAAGCTTTGCGGAAGAAAGAATGTATTCTTCTTTAAGAGAAGAATTAGTCAAGAAACAGTAATTAACTCCTTCATGATTTTCTTTATTTCGCTAACACTATTGTTATTGGGTGTAGTTGTTGTTTGATCTTCACTACCATTAGGAACGAGGGCTAACACATCAATATCATATGCATTCTTAGAATGCTGTTCAGCGTTCGGTACAGTTGGTTTAAGTGCCGGTATTACAGCACAGGCTAGATGATGGGGATTACTATATTTAGTTATTCTAATGTTCGTAGGTCAATTGGGTGTAATTAACTCATTATTATCTTGAACAAAATTCAGACCAAGATTCAATGATATCCAATACCCTTACGAAGAGATAAAAATAGGTTAAAACCTATTTTTATTTTTATAATATACACTATATGAAAAAGTATATCTTAACAATTGATGAGGGGACAACATCTCTTAGAGTTGCCCTTTTTGATGTTAAGAAACAAAGAATCAAAAGATTTGTTAGATCTCAAACAAATTTAATTTCACCTAGACCATCATGACTTGAACAAAATGCAGATGATATTTGA
>JAZRVJ010000010.1:0-1543 GCA_045599065.1 Mycoplasmoidaceae bacterium | reverse complement strand
TTAATTACTTCTTGAAAAGGAGCATTAATGTTCTTGATAATACCACCAGTATCAACAACTTGAAAATCTCTACCTACTCAGGTAGCTATTTCATAGTTTCTGTCTCTGGTAATTCCTGGAGCATCATCTACTATGGCTTTTTTATGACCAATGATTCTATTGAATAAAGATGACTTTCCTACATTAGGCTTACCAACCAATGCCACCTTTTTCATCTTTAACTCCTAACAGTTTTAACTATAAAGTTAACAACCTGTTTTTGACTCATGTTTGTTGAGTCAATATAGATTGCATCTTTTGCTTTCTTTAAAGGTGCAACTTTTCTAGTTGTATCTTGTTTATCTCTTTTCTTAATTTCTTTTAAAAGATTAGCATAAGCTTTAGTGTTAGGTTTAACACCATTGTCTTTTGCTCTTCTTCTGCATCTTTCTTTTACATCAGCATCTAAGAAGAATTTATATTTAGCTTTTGGAATAATAACTGTTCCAATGTCTCTACCATCTAAGATAACTGATAATGTTTTAACAACTTTAGCAATATCTTTACGATATTGTTCTCTTACAAATGGATAAGCTGAAACAATAGAAGCAGGTAAAGATCATTTATCCTTAATGATTTCTTTTGTTACTTTTTTGTTATTGACATAGAAATCTTTTTTATCAAGTTTAAATTTAACATTCTTGATATGTTTTCTAATTGCTTCTTCATCTCTAGGATCATATTTTCTTAAAGCATAAGCATAGCTTCTAAAAATTCTACCTGTAGAAATGTAAGTAATCTTTAATGCTTTAGCTACATCTTGTGCTACAGTAGATTTTCCAGAGCTAGCTGGACCATCAATTGCTATTTGTAATAATTTTTTCATCTTAGTTCACCATCTTTACAATTAGTAATGCAAATGTTAATAGTAAGAAGATTATTGCTACCGCAATAGAAATAACAAATGCATAACTACTTGCTCTTTTTTGTTCTGAAGCAGAGATTTGACTTAATCCTTCAAAGTTAGAAGCTGAATTGGTTGCAATAAAGTCTGCATACTTTGCTTCTAAAGACTTTTCAATACTATTAGGATTAAAGTTTAAATCCTTCTTGTATTGGATTAAAGAAGCATAATCTGTGTTTGTTTCTAGTCATTTTTCTTTAATGTTATCATTACTATCTAGAATAGTATTGTTAGACATGTTAAACAATAGTAAAGATACATTTTCTTTGTTATATGTACTTTTAGCTTTGTTTAAAGTAGAAAACAATTTAGAAACATCTACTGGAATTTCTTTTTGTTTTAAAGATATTTCAGTTACACTTTTAACGAAAGTTAAACTTTCGTTAGGAGTTGAACTTAATATAACTGGATTAATTTCATCAATCTCTTTTTTATATTTACTAATGGTTTTATCACTATCAACAATTGATTGACCAAGTTTAGCTGATTGGGCAATCTCTTGTCTATAATTGTGATATTTTTCCATTCGAGTCATACTAATATTATATTTTATTATATAGCAGGCACATACTTGTTGGGTTAAAGAAAAAACTAGTTTTA
>JAZRVJ010000009.1:0-2005 GCA_045599065.1 Mycoplasmoidaceae bacterium | reverse complement strand
GCCTTTGATTGAAATTGTTTCTAAACCAGATATTTCTTCTCCTTTAGAAGCAATGTTATATTTAACTGAATTAAAACGTATCTTAAACTTTGGTGAAATATCTGATGCTAAGATGGAAGAAGGAAGTTTAAGAGCAGATGTTAACATCTCTGTTGCACCACATGGTTCAAAGAAATATGGTACAAGAGTAGAGGTTAAAAACATCAACTCTATCTCAGGTGTAGGTAAAGCTATTGAATATGAACAGGAAAGACAAGCTAGTTGTTATCTATTAGGTAATGAAGTAACACAAGATACAAGAAGATATGATGACACTAAAGGATCAACAGCCTTTATGAGAGAAAAAACAACAGGTGTTGATTATCACTTTATTCCTGAACCTAACATTCTATGTTACGAATTAGATGATATCTTTATTAATGATGCTAAAAAGTTAGCTAAATATTCTGTAGATCAAGTTAGAAAAGAATTAATTGATCTTAAACTTGATGAAAAACTTGTTAACCAATTGCTAGATGACTATGAATTATTCAAAGTCTTCAAACAAGTATTAAACGAAGTTAAAGACGTTAACCTTGTAATTACTTGAATCATGGTTGAATTAATTGGTTTATTAAAGAAAGATAATAGAACAATTGAATCTATTGATTCAGTTAAGATTGATAATATTATCAAAATGATTAAGATTTTAATTGAAGGTAAGATTAATGCAAAACAAGGTAAAACTATTATTGCTGAAATCTATAAAACAGATTTAGGTCCAGAAGAAATTATTAAGAAATTTGGTTTCAAACAAATTACTGATGAAAAAGAAATTGAAAAGATTTTAATTCCTATCATAGATAAGAATAAAGAAATGATTTTGAAAAACAAAGATCGTCTTGAAAGAGTAGAAAAGATGATCATTGGATTCTTAATGAAAGAAACTAAAGGACAAGCTAATCCAATTGTTTCAAATAAAGTTTTAAAAGAATTGTTAAAAAAAATATAGGGTAACCTATATTTATTTTTTCAGCATTGGTTTCAAATACTTTGCGGTATATGAAATATCTGCATCCTTAATTATTTGTTCAGGTGTTCCTGTAGTAATAATTCTTCCACCATTATTACCACCATCTGGACCTAAATCGATAATGTAGTCAGCACATTTGATAATATCTAAGTTATGTTCAATGATGATAACTGTTGATCCATTATCAACAATTCTATTTAAGACTTCAATTAACTTAGCAATATCGTGTTGGTGTAAACCAGTAGATGGTTCATCAAGAACAATGATTGTTCTTTCACTTGCTTTTCTTTGCAAGAATTTAGCTAATTTAATTCTTTGTGCTTCACCACCTGAAAGATCAATAGATGGTTCACCTAGTTTTAAATAACCTAAACCTACATCTTTTAATAATTCAAGTTTACGTTTAATACTTGGAATGTTAATGAAGAATTCATATGCTTCATTTACTGACATTTCAAGCACATCATAAATAGATTTATTCTTGTAAAGAATAGAAAGTGTTTCTTGGTTATATCTCTTACCACCACATTCATCACACTTTACATATACATCTGGTAAGAAGTGCATTTCAATTCTAATGTAACCATCACCGTTACATTTTTCACATCTACCTGATTCTACGTTAAAGCTAAATCTACCTTTATCATAACCTCTAGCTTTAGCCTCAGGCGTTGAGGCAAATACTCCTCTTATATCATCAAATAGTCCTGTATAAGTAGCGGGATTAGATCTTGGTGTTCTACCAATTGGTTCTTGCACAACAACAATCAAGTTATCAATATCTTGAATACCTGTTAAATCTCCTACTTTAGGAGCTAATTCAAATGGATTGAATAAAATTTTTCTAATATTAGTTACAAGTGTTTCAGAAATCAAAGATGATTTACCTGAACCACTAACACCTGTAACACAGATGAACTTTCCTAATGGGAAAGTTACATTAATGTTTTTAAGGTTGCTAGTTTTAACACCTTTTAAAACAATCTTCTTAAC
>JAZRVJ010000008.1:0-19206 GCA_045599065.1 Mycoplasmoidaceae bacterium | reverse complement strand
TTTTCTCTAATCGCTTTGATAAAGTTTTTAACAACTAATAAATTAACGTCTGCATCTAAAAGCGCAATACGTATTTGCTTTAATACTTCAGTAATATCTTCTTCATGAATAGTTCAGCTAGTAAGCTTTTTCTTCATGTTCATAGCAATAATATTGCTAATCATGGTCTTAAAGATTCCCATAGTATTCCTTTCTTAGTTGTTAATTAAACTATTTTCATTCAAGAATGAAATAGCTTTTTTTGCCTTTCTTAACAATTGTATATTTGTTAAAGTAAGTTTCGTTCTTGGTTAGTTTGAAATTTTCATCAGTGATAACTTTGTTATTGACTTTCAAACCCTTAGAAGTAATCAAGTCTCTAAACAAACGTTTAGATTCAATAATCTTATTCTTCACTAAGAAATCACATAATGTAATTTCTTTGTCTTCATTAAAGACTGATTGTTTTGCAACCATATTAAGTTCTTCTAAACTTAATGTATCTATCTTGTCATAAAACAAAGCATCAGCAATTTTTTGACATTGTTCATATTTGCCTTTTCCATGAATCTTGTCAATCAATTCCTTAGCTAAAGTTTTTTGTGCAAGTCTTGCACCCTTATCTTCTGCATTTTTCTTTAATAAAGAAGCAATCTCTTCATTACTTAGATCAGAGAAGAAGTTAAATAGTTTATTTAAATCAGCATCAGCTTGGTTTAGAATAAATTGGTACATTTCATATGGGCTTGTAATTTCAGGATCTAAGTAGATAGCTCCATTTTCAGATTTACCAAACTTAGTACCGTCTGCTTTAGTTAATAAGTTTATAGTAAAGCATGCTGCTTTAGCATCTTCGCCATGAACCTTTCTAATCATTTCAAGACCAGTAGTGATGTTTCCTCATTGGTCTGAACCACCAGCTTGAATGGCAATGTTTTTATTTGTATAAAGTCATAAGAAATCATTACCTTGAATTAAGTTGTAACTAAATTCAGCAAAGCTTATACCACTATCTAATCTTGTTTTAATAATATCTTTTTCTAAAAGATAGTTAACATTTATAAGCTTACCCGCTTGTCTAAAAAAGTCAAGCATATTCATGTCTTTGTAGATTTGATAGTTGTTAATAACTTCTTTAACTTTAGTTAGTTTCTTAAGCTGTTTAGTTACACAATCAATATTGTGTTCAAGTGTTTTAAGGTCAAGTAAAGCTCTTTCAGCTTTCTTGCCTGATGGATCACCAATTCTACCTGTTGCACCACCTATGACTGCATATGTAGGTATACCTTGTTTTGCAAAGAAATTTAATAAATTTATTTGGATATAGTTACCCAAGTGTAAAGATCTAAAGCTCGGATCAAATCCAATATAGATTCCTTTCTTGGAATCTAAAGCTTCTTGTAATTTCTTTTCATCACTAATGTTATTAATGATGCCACGTTGTTTTAAATGTTTAATGATGTCCATAGGTTTTCCCTTATATTTATAAATAAAATTATATATACAAAAAATATATTATTTTTAATGTAAAATAATTATTAATTACATTAATAAACTATTTAACTGGATGCTTTAGATAAAGCGGTTCAAGCTCTTTTAAAGATTTAATTTCTTTAAAATCCTTTAGATGAATTTTATAGTTAGCATACATGCTATCTACTTGATTTTTATAAACCTTATAGTTTTTATACTTAGATAAATATTTATCTAAATCATCAGCTTGGATACAACAAGGTTTTACTTCAATTTTCTTTTTTGAATAAACCGCTAAATAAAGTTTATTGCTTTTAGCATCTATGATGCTTACTGCGGGCAATTGTTTAACTTGTAATAGTAAACTATTAATTACCTTAATTTTTATTTTTGGATAAACAAGTTTTCAAGCTTTAACAACAATTACTCCGACCTTATCTCCTGTAAAGGAGCCAGGACCAATGTTAACACACATATGTGTTAAAGCACTTTTTGCCACTTTTGACTTTATTAATAATTTATTAATAGAATCAACAATAAGATCGGTTACATTCTTATTAACTTTTAATTTGATACTGTTTTTCAAAACAGTAGCTTCATATAAAGCTACATAACAGAAGTTATTTGTTGTGTCTATAAATAAACTATAATTTTTCATGCGTGTATATTATATATTAAATTTGTAAACAAATTTAATATATTATTTAAGTTTGGCCAAGAATATCTTGTCTGGTTTAGTTTCAAATTCCATTTCTTTTTTAGAAAGTGGATGAATAAAATGAATTTTATAAGCATGAAGATATTGACCGTAATTCTTATCTGCTTCTATATTTCCATATAGATCATCGTTAAAAATTGGATGGTGAATGTATTTTAAATGAACTCTAATTTGGTGAGTTCTTCCAGTAACTAAAATACATTCCACATAAGCTAAGTCATCTTTTAAGTTTTTAATAAGATTTACTTTAGTAATTGCTTCTTTAGCTTTGTAACTATCAGAAACAATCATTCTAGTCGATCCATCATAGCTACGCATTATTGGAGCTTTAATCACTAAGTGATTATTATCAAAATGCCCATGACAAATAGCTACATAGCTTCTATATAAAGTTTTATCAACCAATTGTGATTGTAATGCTTTTAAAACCTTTAGGTTTTTAGCAACAACTAATAAACCTGAAGTATTTTTATCTAATCGATGAACAATGCCGGGTCTAACTTTATCTTTAGAGAATTTGCCTAAATAGGCAACAAGTCTATTGGCAATAGTATCAGTTTCGTTAAAACTTGTGGGATGAACCAAAACACCCTTTGGTTTATTAATTACCATTAAATCTTTGTCTTCAAAGATTATGTCAAGAGGTTTCTTACAAGGAGCTAAATTAACATCAATTAATTTAACTTCTTTTTTATCTTCCTGTTTAATAGTAACTTTGTCACTATCAGTTATTTCTAAACCTTGCTTATTAGCAACTTTCTTGTTTACAAGAACTAAACCTTTTTTTATTAGTTCAATAGCTTTTGTTCTTGAACAATTTAGTTTAGTAACAATGTATTTATCTAATCTAGTTTTGCTCATGTTTCTTCTTGTATTTTTCCAATCTAGATTCTTTTACAGATTGAATTATTACGTATGTAATGTAGCTTATAACAAAGCCAAATACACCAATAACTACAAATGTATCTGGTCAATTAAAAATTGGAAAATCAAAGAAGCCAAACTTGAAATAATCAAGAACAGAAGGATTAGTTCCGCCAAATACACTTAAAGGTGTTGCCGCTCTTTGAATTAGGTTAAACAACCCACCAAACATTGCCAAAGCAATAAAGCTTGCTGAAATACGATTGTTTGTTACAAATACAAAAACACAAGTTAAGGCAATGAATACAAGCGATTGAATAGCATAGATAGCTGCAGTATTACCTGCTAATTTAGATCAGCCTATTCCATCATTTCATTGAATTTCAATGTATCAGAAAGAATTTTGTCCGATAACTGTGCCTTGTTCTTTGCTTCTTAACCACAAATAAAAAGACAAGCTTAGTGATACAACTATCACTAAAGCACAAGCTAAAATAATAGCCTTTTCAACTAGTGTTTTTTTATTAAAACACTTAGCTAAATAAGGGTGTTTTTCTAGGAATTTTTTGTTAGTGTTTTGTATCATACTAAATACTTTTATTATTATATAATTTACATAAACATATTATGAAAAGAAACTCCGTTTTACTAGTAAATTCTACGCATAAAACAAAACCATGATGAGTGTTTTTGTCCGTTTTATTACTAGTAATAATTCCTTTCGTGATTGTCTGAGCTTTAGTAGGGGAATTTAATGCTTTAGATCAAAACTGATTAATTGCTAGAGGTCAATCAGTTTGGCATGGTCTTATCTCTGATAAGAACATAGACTTTATTGCTGATAAATATCATATATTTTCTGCTCGTGAAGATTTTAGAGGTTACTTAGAAAGATTCCTAGGTCAAAACATTAGCATTTTAAGTGATTGGACATTTTTCAATCCATTAATCCTTGCACCCTTATTTGGTGCTTTAATCATTGGATTATTTTATCCAATGTTGTTTAATGCAACAAAGGTTTCTGGTTTAGATGTTGAACCTTTTGCTGCAGGTTCTTCATTTTTAATGTTTGGGTTTATCCTAACAGGTTTAATACCTGTTTGATCACAAGATTCAATCATGTTGATTCTTTATTTTGCAGTTAGAGTTATTCTTGCTTTTATTCTTGGAATATTAAGCTTTATGTTAACTAATTTTATAGTTAACAAATATCTATCAACAAGAGAATATTCAACAGATATAATTTATGGTTATAAATTTATCGACAAAGAGAATGCTCCTGCTAAAAGCATTCTTAAAAAGAATGTTGATGCTTTTAATAAACAAAAAGAGCAAGAGCAATCTTATGTTGAATTACCAAAAGAGGAATAGTTATGCAATTTGCTGATAAATGTAATTTAGTTTTAAAAGCAGGCAATGGCGGTAACGGCATTGTTGCATGAAGAAGAGAAGCCCACTATCCTGAGGGTGGTCCTTTTGGTGGTGAAGGTGGTAAAGGTGGAGATGTAATCATCCTTGGGGATGAAGATCTTAACTCCTTATTCCATTTAAGATATCTAAAAAAGATTCAAGCTGAGCATGGACAAAACGGACAAACAAAAAATATGTATGGCCGTAATGGCAAAGATTACATGGTAAAAGTTCCTGTTGGTACTCAAATCTTTGATAGAAAAACCGGACAATTAATTGTTGACATCCTTAAGGATGGACAAGAATTTAAGATTTGTCATGGCGGTATTGGTGGACACGGAAATGCCTTTTTTAAATCTTCATTTAATAAAGCCCCAACTTTATATGAAAATGGTGACAAAGGTGAAGTTTTAGATGTTGAAATGAAACTCAAGTTTATTGCTGACGTTGGTTTAGTTGGTTTGCCTAATGCTGGTAAAAGCAGCATTATCTCAGTTGTTTCAAACGCAAAACCCAAGATTGCAAATTACCAATTTACAACTCTATCACCAGTGTTAGGAACAATAAACTTTAGTAGAACTAAAAGTTTGGTTATGGCTGACATTCCTGGACTAATTGAAGGAGCGTCCGAAGGTGTAGGTTTAGGATTTGATTTCTTAAAACACATTGAAAGATGTCATATTTTGATCCACATCATTTCTTTAGATAGAAATGATCACGAAGACATTGTTCAAGCATATAAAACAATTAATTCAGAATTAAATAAATACAATAAACAATTGCTTAAGAAGCAATGTTTAATTGTGGCTAATAAGTCAGATGTTGAAGGTTGAGAAGAACAACTTAAAAAGCTTAAAAAAGCTTTAAAAAAAACTGATAAAATTGTTGTCATTTCTGCTTTGAATAAAGATAATCTTGATGAACTAAAATCATTGATTTTAGAATTAAACGATTCTTATTTAAAAAAGCAAAAACTATTAGCTAAAAAAGAAGCAGTTAAAGTTGTTGAACTTAAACAAAAAGATTATCTTCCACATGAGTTTGAATTTGAAAAAGATTCCAAAGGAAGATGAATCATTCATAGTCAATATTTAAGTTATTGACTTTACAAGATCCCCCAAACAACTAAAGATAATATCTTTAGATTCAACCAAAAATTAAATAATTGCAACATTGATGCAATTTTAAAAAAACATGGAGCAAAAGCAAAAGATACCATTATTATAGATAATGTAGAATTCCAATTAGATTAATTATGGAAAACAGAAACATCTTAAAACAAACAATTGCTAAAGCAAAAAACAAACCAGCAAACTTAGAAAAGTATGGTTTGTATTTAGCAAAATGGGCTGAAGGTTTTTTAAAGAAAACTGATAGTTTTGGCTATGTTTTAGGAATCTCTGGCGGAATAGATTCTGCTTTAGCTTTAGCTATTTTATCAACAATAAAAAACATTAAATTAGTTGGCGCTTTTATCGACATTGAATCTTCTAAATTGGATTTAGAAGATGCAAAATCACTACAACAAATTTATAAGTTTGAATTTGTTCATTTAGATTTGACTTCTGAATATAATTCACTAGTTAAAAAATTAGGGATTGAAAGTAATGAAATTGCTAAACAAAATCTTAAATCAAGATTGAGAGCAAATGCATTGTATACATTAGCAGGTAAAAACGGTTTATTGACTTGTGGCACAACTAATGCTGCAGAAAGATTGGTTGGATATTACACAAAGTTTGGTGACAATGCTTGTGATATAGCTTTGCTATCTTGATTAAATAAATCTCAAGTAAGATATCTTGCTCAATTTTTCAAAGTACCTAATGCAATTATTGCTAAAGCTCCATCTGCTGGTTTAAAGCACGATCAAACAGATGAAAAAGACATGGGGATTTCTTACGAAGAAATTGACCATTATCTATCTTATGCATCAATTGATCAAGTTCAAGAAAGCAAGATTAATGGTAGGTTTATTAGAAATAAACACAAGTTAAATGCTCCCGCTAAGCCAAAGAAATATATGGCATTCAGAAATTTAAAATAAAAAAGAAGCATTGCTTCTTTTTTAATTATCTATTTATTTAACTTGTAAATAATATAGATTTTGTGGAAATACCATATAATATATGTAAATTATTTATAATTTACATAAATTATGGGTAGACCAAAAGCTTTAAAACCAATACTTATTGGATGTGCTTGCCTAGTTCCTGTTGGACTAGTAGTGGGGTTATCAGTTAACTGATCTCACACTACCTTTATTTCTGCCATGGGTTCTTCTGGTGCAAGAGGAATTGTTAATCGTTTTGGTCAACTTTATCACGATCAATATGAAGATATTGAAATTAATGCTGAAAGTGGTGGAACAGCTACAGGACTGACAAATGTCTCTTTAGAGTTATGTGATATTGGTAATTCAACAAACAACCCCAAACCATTCGTTGATAATTTAAAACTTACTTGAGGTGCAATGAAAACTTATACACTTGGCTGAGAAGCTATAGCTTTAGTTTATAAGATGCCAGAAGGTTTATCAGACAATGCTAAAAGTGCGTTTGATATTTCTATCAATTCGGAAAACATTGATGATCTATTAGCAGTTTTTTCCGGCTACAATGGCGATAATTGAACCGAAGGCGATGATTCTTATTATCACTTTTTAACACCAGCCGCTAAAGCACAAATTGATTTAAATCCAGATGATATTCAAGCATGTCAAGCACCTATTTTGCCATATGCTAGATCTGGCGGAAATAGATCTGCAAGTGCCTCTATTGCTTTTAGCAATAGTAAGAACATTCATTTGGAAACTCACTTATCTGTGGATCAACAAAAGGCTTTTGAAGGCGGACAATACGGTAAGGATAGGAAGGTCTATGAAACAGATGAATCTAATGCGCAAGCATGGTCAATGTTTGAATACAATGACCTTCCTGGCCAGATGGTTTATATGACAAGTTCATTCTTCAATGAAAATAATATGAACATCATTAAGCAAAAAGGATACAAGCTTGCTTTATACAATGGAGTTAGTCTTTTAGATAGTAAAGGCAATTTTAGTCTTGATAAAGTTTGTATAAAAGATGGCGGCTACAATTGATTTAGACCAATCAATTGCTCACTTAGTGTAAAAAATGAAAATGCTCGATATTTCATGTCTTGAGTTTTTTATGTTCTAGTTCAACAATTTAGAAGTCAATATATTGAAGAAGTAAGAAAATTAGGAATCAAAGAATTAGATGATTTCCAAATTGGATCTATGTATCCCTTTGATAAAACTCAAACTGATGAACGACTAGATGAATGAGTCTATCATGATGGTATCTATGGTGCTAGAGAGTGAGAAGCATAGTTATGAAAAGAAAACTCGCTCGAAACACAAAAGATATAGTGGCTAAAATCCTTACAGGATTCTTTGTTGTTTTGTTTGCTATTTTATTTCTTGGTGTTATTGGCTTTATTATTTATGGTTCTATACCGGGATGAAAAGAATTTGGTTTTAAAGACATTTTTCTAACAGACATTTATAACCTTGAACTAGGTAAAGCATCATTCTGATTGCCATTGTGCGTAACTATTATGATTACATTACTAGCTTTGCTGGTTGGTGGACCTGTAGGAATTAAAACAGCTACATTTATTAAGTTTAGAGTTCATCCAAAAGCACAACGATATGTCAGAATGGTAGTTGAACTTCTTGCTGATATACCATCTGTTGTTTTCGGTTTATTTACTATTACCATTTTAGGTCCAGCAATTCAATTTATTTTCCATATGCCAACTAAATACAATTTAGTTAGTACTGGATTTATGTTAGCATTCATGATAATGCCAACGGTTGTATCTTTAAACTTATCTGCATTAGATTCTGTTGAACCAAGCTTTATTACTAGTCCAATGGTTTTAGGCAATACAAGAACAGCAGCGATTTATAAAGTTTATAAAAAACAAATAAGATCTAAGGTTGTAATTTCTTTAATTACAGGTGTTGCAAGAGCCCTAGGCGAAACTATGGCTGTATCTATGATTTTGCAAAGTCAAAACTTTAACGAAGTGTTTAGCCAAGGCTTTGGAGCAATTTGGACAAGCTATCTAAAAACGGTTGGTGGTTTGATTGCATCAAACATGTTTGCCGAAACTCTAACTGAAGGTGTTAAAGGGTTATTGTTTGTTTATGGATTATGTCTATTTGTTGTTGTTTTAATCCTCAATGGTGTAGTTAAAGCTATCTTTAGACCAAAAAATAATGCACGAAGAAATCCTGTAAGTAAAACTTTAGCCACAGGAATTATGTTTATTCCTAGACAAATTAAGAAGTTATGAAATAAGATGCTTAATAGAAATGTTGTTAAGGTTGATCCATCAAACTTAAACAATAATTTACCTGAATACTTTAGACAAAGAGCAGCCAAAGCCGAAGCCAACTCTAAATTCTATAATGGTTGAAAACTGTTCTGGGAATGATTCTGTTTTGTCTTTTTAATGTTCTTCATTGCTACAATGTTCTTTACAATTGTTGTCAATGGTGTATTTGGTTGGATGGCTCCAAGCTGTACTGTATTTCAATTTGGACCAGATACTACCGGTCAAGCATTTGTTAACACATTACTAGTAATACTAGTAGCAGTAGGGGTAGGATTTGTTATTGCATTAGCTGTAGCTATTTTCTTAAACGAATTCTGCAAAGAAGGAAGATTTAAATCAGGATTCTTGTTCTTGATTGATACACTAGGGGCAACACCATCAATCATTTATGGTATGTTTGGTATGGTATTCTTCTTGCAAATTTTAGGTTTAAGTTCAGCAGGAACAACAGGCAAATCAGTTTTAGCTGCTGCTTTAACTTTAATCTTTGTTATTCTACCAGCATTTACAAGAACAATTATTCAAGCCTTACAAACTGTGCCTAACGAAGTTAGACAAGCAAGCTATGCATTAGGCGTAAGTAAATGAGAAACAGTTAGAAAGATTGTTCTACCAAACACAATTCAACACATTCTAACTGCAATAGTTCTATCAATTGGTAGGGTGCTTGCTGAAACTGCACCACTATATTTAACTGCGGGCTTAAACTCTGGTAGTAGAATAAGTTTCATGTCTTCTGGACAAACATTAACAACAAGAATCTATGCACAACTAAGTAACAACGATGTTGTTAAAGGCAAAAACATCATGTACGAATGTGCATTACTAGTTGTAGTGTTAATCATTTTAATTCTTGTGATTGTTGACATTATTATTCCAAAATATTACGAACACAAGAAAAAGAAGGCGGCTGAAGCATTTGCTAACAAGCAAGAAAAGAAATTGAGTTTTAAGCAAAGAAGTAAGGCAAGGGCCAAAAACTTATTTGCTAAAGCAAAAATGTTCTACAACATTAACTTCTAGGAGGAATTATGAAAAAAGAAAAGAAACAATTAACATCAAAACAAAAAATCTATGCTTACATTTATGCTCCTTGATACAAGAAAGCATCAACAAAAGCTAGGTTAACAAAAGAAGAAAAGCAAACAGCTAAACAAATCAAAAAAGAAATGGCTGCCAATTTGTATGTTAAGAAAAATAATTTTGACAATAAGCATAATTCTTTTGAAGTAAGAGATTGAAACGTCTGATTTGGTAACAAACATGTCCTTCACAATATTAATCTTAATATTGAAAAGAATAAAGTTACCGCTTTAATTGGACCAAATGGTTCAGGTAAATCAATCTTTTTAAGAAGCTTAAATAGAATGAACCAAAACGCAAGAACATCTGGTAGCATTTATTTCTTCAATGGAACAAACTTATATTCACCTAAAATTCCCCAAGTAGAGCTTACTACAAGAGTTGGAATGATTTTCCAAAAACCATCTCCATTTCCAATGAGTATCTATGATAATGTTGCTTATGGACCAAGAAGTCATGGTATTACAAACAAAAAAACATTAGATGCTATTGTAAAGCAAGCTTTAGATGACGCTGCTTTATGAGATGAAGTGAAAGATAAACTAGGAGATTATGGTACAAGTTTATCCGGTGGTCAACAACAACGTTTGTGTATTGCAAGAGCTATTGCCCTAAAACCTGAAGTACTTTTAATGGATCAACCAACAGGTGGACTTGACCCAGTAGCTACTACTTTTATTGAAAACTTAATTTTACAATTAAAAGAGAAATTTACAATAGTTCTAGTTACTCACTCCTTGAACCAAACACAAAGAGTAAGTGATAAGACAGTATTCTTTTATGAAGGACGTGTTTGTGAATCAGGAAACACAAAACAAGTATTCACTAGTCCTAAAGAAAAGAAAACTAGAGATTACATCTTGGGTAAATAGTTAAACTATTTTTAAAAAGATTACTTGCCCAAGCAACACGATTTATTTAAAGGAGAATTTATGAATTTATTATTGAATATCGTAAATGCCGATAAACCAAAATGATATTTTTATATCGGTATAATTGCCGCAATATTAATTGCTATATTTTCAATGCCACAATTAATTAAAACAATCAAAACAAAAAACACTGAAAGTGTTTCGTTGTGAACATTTATTTTATTAGTTGTAGGTGATTTGTTTTTTGCTATCCAAGGTTTAGGAATCCTTTGCGACCCATCTATGGATTCAGCATTAAGAATATCTAATGGATTACCACTATTCCTGGCTAATCTTGTTTCATGTACATCATCAGCAATTGTATTATTCTTCAAGGTAAGAAATATGCTTTGAGCTAAAAGAAGAGGAATTACTGAAACTCAACTAGCTGAAAACTACAAGCAAATTAGAGCTGATGAAAAACAAGCTAAGTTGCAAAGAAAAATGCAAAAGGAACAACAAAAAGTTAAAGCCGACGCAAAAGAAAAATCAAGTGAAACAGTAGATACTGTTAATGTGTAGACTATGCCAATAAACTACGAAACATTAAAATTTTCTGAAGTTAATTTAAAACAAATGCTTATTGACTTTTATGCACATGTTTTAAAATCTCAAAATAAACTTTTAAATTTGCTTAAGAAGCATAAAAGATTAACTGATAAGCAATTTGATGAATTATTTGCTTTAGAAAAACAAAGCAACAAATGAGAAGCTAAAATTCTTGATGAAGCAAGCTGAGTCATATCAAAAGATATGCCAAGAGCTGCTCATTTAAGATTTATTATCGCTGTTATTAGATCTATTAGAGACCTTGAAAGATTAGGCGACTATGTAATTAACGTTGCAAGATATCTTTATCGTGCAAAAAAACCAAATCCAAAAATTTGGTCTCTTCTTGCTAAGACACTACAAGAAGCGTTAATTATCTTAAAAGATGTGTATAATAATCTAGTTAGCGGTAATAAACAAAATAAAGCTTACTACTCGCATGTCTTAATTCCTTTGCAAGATAAATTTACAAAGAAATATCGTCTAATCTTTAAACAATTAGGTCAAATTATTTTTAAAGCAAAGAATATGGATGATGCTCTAGGTGCATTTACTGCAATCAAAAATATTGAAAGAAGTGTAGACCACGCTGTCAATATTGAAGAAAATTTTGTCTTTATTAGCGAAGCTAACTTTTATTTCACAAAAGAAACAAGAAAAATTAAAACAGGAAAGAAATAATGGCAAAAATAGAATTTATATGTCTTGGCGGACAAGACGAAAAAGATAAATTGTGTTCAGCACTATCTATTGATGGTGATATTTATGTTCTTGGTTGTGGCATTCACTGCCCATCAGCTGTAACATTAGGAATCAAGAAGATAATTGCTGATTTTAGTTATTTAGTAGACCACAAAGATAAAATTAGAGGTATTTTTATCCCTACTCCTAATTACAATGCTTATGGTGGTTTAGAATTTTTAACTAAACTTTTACCCAATGTTCCAATCTTTACATCTACATTAGGACAAGTTATTATTAATAACAATCTAGAATGATGTAATGGTCGTTTTAGAAATCAAAACCAAAACAAACAATTTAAACCTAAGTGAACAGTTATAGGTGTTCAACCTCTTAAACCATTTAGATGTGGTAGAGTTGAAATTATGGCATTTAGAACAGCAAGTTTTATGCCAACTAGTTTAGGATTTGTTTTCAAAGTTGGAGATCAATCAATTGTCTTTGTTGATCAATTTATGATTCCAACATCAGTTAATAATGCAATTTATGATTTAACTGAAGAAGTAAAAAGATATACAAACGGCAAGGTAATGCTTTTAATTACTGCGGTTGGTGAAAACATCAACAACCAAGCATTTACTTCTCCGAAGTATTCAGTAACAAGTTTCTTTGAAAATGCAATTTTAGATATGCCTAAAAGAGGAATCTTCTGTCTTGAAGAAGAAGATATTTACAAATTGATTAAGCTAGCAAGTTTAGCCAATTCAAAATCAATTCCTTTCTATATTTATTCTGGTTCATTAGCCAAAGCATTTAGTTACATGCAACAAAATAAGATTGTTACATTACCTAATTTAATTTACATTAATGAACAACAAATTAATACTATCGAAAGAGGAATTATTGTTGTCAGTGGTGACAAACAATCTCTATTTACAAAACTTCAAAAGATTGTTTTAGGTGATGATAGAAGATTAGAATTTAAACCAACTGATACATTTGTTTATGCAATGCCAACAACAAACGGTTTTGAAAAACTAGAAGCAAACCTATTTGATAGTTTAAATAGATTGAATGTTTCAAGAATCGTTAAATTACCAAGAGAGATAATTCAATTATCTCAATCTCAAGAAGACCACAAATTCTTGGTTAATATCCTTAAACCAAAATTCATTATTCCAGTAAATGGTTTATACATGGATTTTGTTAAGTATCGTAACTTCTGCAAAGGCGTATCAACTAACCAAAAGAATATCTTAATTATTTCTAATGGTCAATTTGTCCAATTTGATGGTGACAAATTAATCAACATGAAGAAATTTATTAAAGTTATTGAACAATATGTAGGTACAGCAGGTTTATACGATGTAGGTGCATCAGGTTTATTTGAATGTGAACAAATGGCTGATAGTGGCTGTGTACTTGCAAGCTTAATGGTTGATAAGCAAGCAAAAACTATTAAACATTACAATTACAACATCGTTGGTGTAATTAACCAAGCTGACGAAAAGAATCAAGCAATCGTTAATGAAATTAACGCTTTCTTGAATAATTTAATGGTTGAAGAATTAAAGAAACTTAAACCAAACTCAAATTTAACAAGAGATCAACAAGATTATTTCAAGAAGCAAATTGTTAAACAATACGAAAAGAAATTTGGTAAGAGACCACTTGTTCTTCTAACAATCATTTATAGTGATTCGGTTGAAAAAGCAATTGATACTATTGTAGACGCTGCATAATTATGGAAACTCAACAACAAACTAACCAACAATCTCCGCAACCAACTGAACAACAAGTAGCCGACATTCTAAAGAATGAAAAGAAATCACTTGTTATAAGTTATGTGTGAAAAATAGCATTATTGCTTTTCACATTTATTGTTTCATCAAGAGTTCCATTTGTTGGTAGTTATGTTGATGCGTTAATCGATTATGTTTTAGGATTAACTAAATATGCTTTTTATCTTTTAATCATCTTCATTTTAATTTCAGTTATTTTCCATCTTCCTACGGAAAAAGTAATTAGAACAAAGAAGTTTGCGGTTTTAATTTCAATTGTCATCTTTTCTATAGCATGTATGACTTCAGGTATTATTGGATTAGTTAAATATCCAACTGAAACACCTGATTTTATTACTTCGATGAACCAATATCATGACAATTGAGTGAAATATTTCTTCAATTGAAAATATACATGATTTGTTAACTCAGAATTTATGTCTGGTGGAATTCTAGCTATGCTAGTTTCATATGCATTCTTCTTTGTTTCATACATAGTTTTATTCTTAATTGCTTTCATAATTCTGTTGATCTGTGTGTTTGTTATCTTTAACATTAACTATAGATCTACCAAAGTAGGATTAAGATTACGTGGTTGAATGGTTAGAAAACTAGGTGGTACTTTAAAAACAGAACAATATGATGAATTGTCTGCCTTAAAAGAAAACCAAAATAAAGTTAAAAGAGTATCAAACAGAATAATTAGAAAATTTGCATATACAAACGATATTCCTCCATTTGACTTATTGCCTTATACAGACTTAAGTCACTATGCTGAAAACTTTAAGAAAGCTAGAAACGTTCAAGATAAAGTAGCTAAGTTATTTAAATCTCAAAACATATCTGCTACACCAGTAGAAGTAAATGTCTTTACTACTTTTAGTGAAGTATGCTTTGAAGTTCATAATCAAGCAACAATTAAAAAGATCTTATCCTTACAAGAACAAATTTCAAAAATAACTAAAATCAACAACTTTAATTTAGTCTTAAAAGGACACATCATTTGTATTGAATATACAAACTTCTATTTCTCTAAAGTTTCATTGCATTCTGCATCTAAACTTTATGATAGAAGAAAATATTACAGTTCTTTTGTTGGTTTAAATAAAGAAAACAAACTTGTAAGTCAATATTTCCCTGAAGAGCATCATGCTTTAATTGTAGGTAATCGTGGTTCTGGTTCATTGACATTATCTGTATTAATGATTTTATCTATGTGCTATACAGTTAGACCTTCTGACTTAGAATTAATAATTCTAAACCCTAATGCTGAGGCTGCATATTTAAACTTTACTAAATTACCTCATACTGATCACAAAGATTATGATGATATCAACAAATGTAATGAAAGATTAGTAGCATTTGTTGAAATGATGAGACAAAGAATTAGTTTATTAAGTGCCAATCGTGCTGATGACATTGATGAATATAACAGAAAAGTAGAACGAGAAGATTTAAAACTAAAACATGTTTTAGTAGTTTTAGCTAATGTTGAACACCTTTTAAGAGATTCATTCCAAAACCAAGATATCATTAATAACTTGATTATTAATGGTCCTAGATTAGGAATCTATAGTATTTTGCATAGCTATGATGTAAACAAAGATATTATGGATGACAAAATCTTTAAAGAGATTGATCGTAAATACATTTTGAAGTTATCAACAGAGAATGAAAGTATAACAATTTTTGATAACTTAAGAGGATACCAACTACATTCAGTTGGTGATTGTTTAACATTTGCAAAACTAACTAGATTTATGGAAAGAATCCAATTGTGCAACATTAATGCTGCAGAATTAGTCGAGGACGTTGATATAATTAAGACATTCTACGAAGCAAAAGAGGAAGGAAGAAAAGATGTCAAGTAGTTATGATTTGGCTTATAGCACCTTTCTAAAGGTGTTCCCTAATAAAGCCGGACAAATCAAATCTGTTAGACCGATTCATAATGGTTATACTAATGAATCATTTTTGTTTACGTTATCTGATGAAACAAGATATCAAGTTCGTGTTCCTAGACCTTTAGATCTAATTAATCGTAGTATTGAATATAGAGCTTTACAATTAACTGAAAACAACATCTTTAAATACTTTGATAAAAAAACTGGTGTTGCTATCAAGAAATGAATTGAAGGAAACAACCCGAGAAAAACTGTTTATAAATCTTTAGAATTTAATGATCTTTTATTTAAACAAATAAAAAAGATTCATAGTGCAAAGATTAATGGTAAGATGGGTTTTAAACCTATTGACTTTGATAAATATAATGAATATTTACATTTCTTAAGATTTGAATATCAAAGAAAATATTTGTGTTTGCTTGATAGAAGAAGAAATGAACCGCAAGTTTTAACACATAGTGATATCAACCCTAAGAATGTTATTTATGATGGTCAAAAAGTCCATGTAATAGACTTTGAATGGTGTTGTTTAGCAAGTCAATATTGAGATTATGCTAATTGAGCTAGAGAAACAAATCTTAATATTGATAAAATAGATTGGAATAAATATATCCCTAACTTTGATAAGGAAAAATTATCAGACTTTATCTTCCTATCTGCTGTGTTTGCTCATTTATGAACTTACATAATGCCTCAAACACGTAAGATGAGAAAATATAGAAAAGCAACATTAAAACAAGTTAGAAGAGCATACAAATACGTAATTCATCATGAAAAAATCTACTACAACTAAATACTTACTAATTGATTATGGAAATACTTGCGTTAAAGCAGGTATTTATTCTAATGGTAAACTATCAAACAGAATGATTGAATCAAACAGCATTGACTTCAAATTAGTTTTAAAAAAACTAAGAATAACAAAATTTGATAAGGTTATCTTCCTTGGTTCAGCAAGACCAATCCATCAAGACAACTTCATAAGACAAATTAAAAAATATTGCAAAAATATTCATGTTGTTACAAAGAAAGATTTTAAAAAGGTTGTTGATTTAAGCAACATTAAGAAAAATGTAGTTATTGGTAATGACATTTTATTATCTGCTTATTATCTTGCTAGAAACTTTAAGAAAGCAGCAATCTTATGTTTAGGAACAGTATTCTATTTAGTTGTTGTAGATAGAAAAAAGATCATTTCTGTTGATCTTATTCCTAATGTTTTGTTTGGTCTTGAACAAGTTTCAAAAATTACTACAATTCCTGATAGTTTAATTCCTGAGATTTTTGACAAAACCATAGGTTTAAATACAATAGATGCATTTAAATCTGGAGCAAGAAATATGATGGAAGGTTATCTTGATTTGGTTGCTAAAAGATTTAAATTAGGTAAGGGTAATATAATTGTTACAGGTGGTGGAGCATACAAATACCAATCATTAGATAACAAATTTACTTTTACACCTTATATGTCTTTAAAAGCTTTAGGTTGTCTAACTAAATACAAAAAGTGATAAATTAGAAATTATTATGAATGTAAAAACGTTTCTTGCAAAACAGAACTATATTTCTGAATTATCTATTTTAGAACATGTTATCCTATGACTTAACGTAGGAACAAGTTTTATTTTCTTCATTGTTCAATTAAGTTTTGGTTATTGAAACTTACCTGAAACATGATTAGCATTTGTTGCTTCCATCATTTCTATCTTTGCTTCTATGGCTGGAGCAAAGAAGAGAATTTTATGTCCTTTTTTAGGAATAGTTGCTTCAATTTTTTTAATTGCTTTAGCTTGATTGAAACACATGTATGGATCAATGATAATGTATAGTTTGAATATTATTATTCAAATCTGATCATTAATTGCTTGGTATAAAAGTTCAAAAAATAAAATTTCTATTGAACCAAAAGAAATTAGTTGATGAGTTACATTGATTTACTTATTAGTTTTTGCTGCTTTATCAGGTTTATTTGCTTGAGTAGAACAAATACCTGGTTTTGTTGAATTCTGATCAGGCGGAACAATAACACAACCAGAGTCATTACCAATAAGAATCTTTGATTCAGCCAATTTAATGTTTACTATTTCATGTTTCTTACCAATGATTAAAAGATATGACAAAGTGTGATATTGCTACATCCTTTCAGACTTAGCTATATCTTTATTGTGATTAACTAGAAGTATTCAAGATCCAGAATTATTTGATAATTGAACAATGGTTGTTTCAGGCTTGTGTATGACAGCTACTTGTTTCCTAGGTCTATTTAATTGAATGAAATCTAAGAAACAAACTCAAGCAAATAGATAGTTTACATTTATAATATAAAGGCGATAGGGGTGTAGTTCAACGGCAGAACTGCGGACTTCAAATCCGCGTGTTGTGGGTTCAAATCCTGCCACCCCTGCCATTAAATCAAAAGTAGGTTATGAACCTACTTTTATTTTTTATAATTTAAGTAAGAAAGTAGGAATGATTATGAAATTAAAATATTTATCAGTATTACCATTAATTGCATCTGTTTCAACAAGTTTAGTATCTTGTAGCCCATCAGAAATTGAACAAATTTATGAATTATTAAAAACACCATACAAATACGGTGCTGTTTTGGAAGAAACTGATTATTGAACAGATAGTCCAAGTGTTTTTCAATACAAGGACAAATGATATATGACTTATATTGGCTTTAATGCAAACAACAATGGATATGAAACATATATTGCCGAATCAACAAATTTACTTGATTGAACAAATAGAACTAAATTATTTAGTATTAATCCTAGTTCAGGAGACTGAGATTGTAATCAAATCGCAGGATATATGAGTTTTATAAATAACGATTTGTTTGGTGATTACGAATTACAAGCAGTGAATGGTGAACATTACATGGCATATCTTGGTGGAAAAGAACAAGGGTATGAAACAGATCCATTATCTATTGGAGAAGCATCAATAAGTGTAACAAATGATATTACAGATCCTAGTAAGTGGAACAAATTCCCTAGTCCAGTTTTAAGTCCGTTTGATTGAGATGTAAGACCTGGAGAAGATAAAACACTTTATAAAAGTTATATGTTTATTGACGAGGCAAAGACATTAGGACATAAATATGTTAACTTCTATAATGCTAAAGCTCAAGATGCAACAGAAGGAATATTTATTGCCGTATCAGATGATGCTAAAACATGATCAAGATATTGACCAACATATGTATTTAAGGATTTAACAGCTCATAATACAGGTGATCCAATAATCTTAAAGTATAAAGACACTTATATCATGGTTTACTACCTTCTTAAAGATGGCAAAACATATGATAATTTTGCTATTTCAAAAGATTTGATTCATTGAACCCCATGAACTAAAGACCCTCTAATTGAATCAACAGAAGAGTGGGAAAATAAATATGCCCACAAACCATCAATTGTTTATAAGGACGGCATCCTATATCATTTCTATTGTGCTGTAAATAAGATTGGTGAAGCCCC
>JAZRVJ010000007.1:0-56356 GCA_045599065.1 Mycoplasmoidaceae bacterium | reverse complement strand
AGAAATTCTCTCAAACTGAATGAGAAGAATTTAGAAAGATTCGTTGAGCACAAAAGCAAGAAACATACAACGACAAGGAAAACATTCCTGAATGATTCTGACCTGCTCAAAAAGAAAAGGACAACGAAATCAGAAGAAAAGAATGAGCTAAGAAATGTAATGCATAAGCTCAATCTGCCACTCCAGCTGACTGAATTAAGCCTAATAAGAAGGAATATATTGAATTCTTAGAAAAAGTTGAAATCAGAAAACAAAAGATTCTAGAAAGAAAAGCTGCAAAGTAGTTTTAGATACTTTTTAAAATAAAAAGTACACTTAGGGTTAAACCTAATTGTACTTTTTTATTATTTCAATTCTACGTATAATGCCACGTGTTTTAGACCTGTATGTGTAGTAATTACTGATGGGAATGTGTAAGTTACTGGAGGTTCTTTTTTGTAATGATTCTTATAGTCTTCTAGATATTGTTTACCAATATCCTCAAAGCCAATAGGAACTATTAAAAACATTCTTATTATTTGTTTACCAGGGTGTGTTTCTTTTAGATATTTATCTAAAATTTCAAATAGATCTTTATTGTTTTTAGCTTTTGCATAATTTTTAAGACCTGTATAGTCCATATAAATTACTGGGAAGATCTTAAACAATTTTGCTAAAGCAGCTTTAATGCCGCTTACTCTACCACCCTTAGCTAGTTGACTTAAATCTTCAACCATTAAGAAACCAAATCGTTTGTCTAAAAATGAATCTACATATTTTTGGATTTCTGCTTCCACACATTCGTGTGTTTTAAGATATTCCTTTAAATCTTCTAGTGTTCAAGCAAAACTTCCAGCAATATCATATGTCATTAAAACAACTAAATTTGGGAAATCATCTTTTAACATTCTTCAAGTGCTAATGTTGCTTGAAATTTTACCATGAATTGGTAAAACAATAACAATGTCATACTTAGAAAACATTTCTTGGCATATTTTCATCATGTCAGCAACATTAGCTTGTGATGTTTTTACATCGGCATTTTTATTGTTGATTACCTTCTCAAGATCGGCTGTTGTAAAATCAATGCCATCTCTAAAGGTTTTAGTTGAACCATTTTCAACAACAGTTATACCTAAAGGTAGAACCGAAACATCATCATATTCACCATTTTTAATAGTGCTTGATGTATCAACAATAAAACCTATTTTTTTATTATTTAAGCCTATCATAATTAATGTATAATCTTTTTTATATGCTAAACTTATTTTACCAAAAAAACACCCTAGATGATACATTAATTATTAATGTATCATTAGGTTCAATTAGTAAGATAGAAAACCGCAATGATGTTGTTATTGGATATGACGAAGATCAATTAAGGTTTATTAATGTTTTTAATGCAAGTAAATATTTTAAAAATATTAAAAATGGTTTATTGTTTCCAACAACTGAATTATTAAGTGAAATTAAAAATGTTACAAAAATCGACTTATCTAAATATTTTGACAATGGTTTTAAAGTTGGTTTGGTTGAAAAATGTGAGGAAATCAAAGGAACACATTTGCATAAATGTGTTGTAGATATAAAAACAAAAAAATTAGATATTGTTTGTGGCGCACCAAACTGCAAACAAGGATTAAAGGTTGTTGTAGCTACAAGCGGAACGATGCTACCTAGAGGTAAGTTAATCGTTCCTGGAGCGTTGTTAGGTAACAAATCCGAGGGAATGCTATGTAGCCATAGAGAACTTAATCTTTCTAAAGATACAAGAGGAATTGTTGAATTAGATAATAAATATGCAGTTGGTGATTATTTCGGCGATGTATATGCAAATAAAAAAGAGCATTAACTCTTTTTTATTTTCCTAAACAAAAGTTTGCAAACATTTTATCTAAAAAGTCTAAATCACCGTTTCCAATTAGTTCATTTAGATCATCATAAGATTCATGCAATGTTTCAACAAGCAAATCAATTGGTTGTTTCTTTTTTGCTTGCAAAATAACTTTATTAATATTATTAATGGCTTTTTGTAAAGTTCCGATTTGATCAGCCGTTTGTAAATAAGTCATGTCTGTTTTATTGAAATCAGCAGCATTTACTTTTTTAACTATTTCATTCATTAAAGTGTTAACTTTTGATTTTTTGCAAGAAAACAACAGACCAGGAGTTTTGTTTTTTCTTTTTAAATCTGATTTATTCAAAACAATTAAATGATTTTTGCTTTTAATCTTCTTGATTAAAGCATTTTCATTTTTTGAATTATTTTTGGATGAATCTAAAACCAAGACAACTAAATCTGCTTTTTTAAGTTGTTGGTAGGTTTTTTTAATACCTAAAGTCTCGATAATGTTTGCTTTTGATCTAATACCTGCTGTATCTACAAAATTAAAAGTTAAATTTTTGTAATTAATTTTTCCTTCAACTATATCTCTTGTTGTTCCAGGAATGTTGGAAACAATTGCCTTGTTTTCATGAATTAGTTTATTTAATAAACTAGATTTACCGACATTTGGTTCGCCAATCAATGCAACATTAAATCCTTGATTAATCTTATAACTTAGTTGTGAGAATTCTAACAATTCTTCTAATTGTCTATTTAGTTTAATTAGCTTATTAACTAAAGTTTTATGATTGATGTTATCAACACCATCATACTCAGGGTAATCTATATTTACCTCAATGGTTCCAATTAATTGGAATATTTGTTCTAAAAACGTTTTAATCTTTTTAGTTAACTTATTATTGACAGAATTTTGAGCAACCATTAAAGCATTAAGGTTTGTTGCATTAATGGAATTATTAATACCATTAGCATTTAAAAGATTAATTTTGCCATTTAATAATGCTCTTTGAGTAAATTCCCCACACTTAGCATAGCTAGCACCAGCATTAACTAATAATTCAATAATTTTGCTTGCGATAAATAAACCACCATGACAATTGATTTCAATGATGTCTTCTCCAGTATAAGATTTAGGTTTAGTAAACTTCATTATTAAAACATCATCAATTGGTTTTTTGTTTGTATCTAATATAGTATTTCTCGAAATACTATATCCTTCTCTTTTAATTTTTTCTTTGCAGACTTTATTCACAATTTGAAAAGTTTTATCACCAGAAACCCTAATGATGTGAATAGCACAATTTAATGGAGCTGTAGCTAAAGCAACTATTGTTTTCATTATTTATTACCTAATAAATCAAATATTTTTGCAAACACTAATGTTTTATTGGTGTTTAGATATAAATTATCTTGTATTTTAATTAATTCAAGCGAAGAAGATTTATACATGTTTTTGCAAATCTCAATAAACAAAGAGATTTCATCCTTTGTCATTTTCTTAAAATCGGTTAGTGCTTCATTGGCAAAAGCAAGTTTTTGTTTTGAGCCAAGATTTTTAGCCAATTCATAATAATTTTCAAAATCTTCATATTTTTCTTTTAGATCTTTTAAATCAAAAAAACATTTTTTTGCCATTTCTTTGACTTTAATATCAGAATCCTTTAGATTAAGGAATTTATCTACTGATTTAGTATCTTGCTCCAAATAGATGTTATAACATCTACTTCTAATAGTAGGAATAATTGCGTTGAAGTTCTTAGTAGTGAACAACGCATAAACACCAACAGGCGGTTCTTCAATAAATTTTAATAAACTATTAACTATTTCTTTCCTTGCATATTCAATATTTTTTATTACATAAACACGAACATTTTTTTCTTCAATTCCGTGATTGTAGAATTTGTTGATAATTGATGTTGAATAGTCTTTTTTAAGACTTTTACCATCAGCTATTTCTAAATCTAAATATTGATTATTATCAATCTTCTTGCATCAAACACACTGATTACAACCATGTTTATCACAGATAAGAAACTTTAAATAATCCTTTAAAAAATCATCAAAGTTAGATAACGGGGCTTGTCTAACAATTAATGCTTGAGGAATAGTTTTTTGCTCAAAGATTTTATGCTTCATAGTTTTTAGCTATTTTAGCATTGATAATTTTTAAAACGTTTTTCACTACCTTGTCAATAGGTTTAGAAGCATCAATGACTTTAAATTCTTTTTTGTATCTCTTAATCATGTCTTGATAGCCCTTATAAACCTTGTTATGCATTTCAAGAGCTTCACGATCTAGTCTATTAAACTCTCTACTAGCGTTGTTTCTAATTCTTTTTTGAGCAACCAATGGTTTAACCATTAAAACAAAAGTCAAGTCTGGTTTAACGCCTTGAGTTGCATGGTCATTAATTTTTTTAACAACATCAAAGCCAAGGCCTCTTGCGATTCCTTGGTAAATTAAAGAAGAGTGAACAAATCTATCACACAAAATAATATTGTTTGCTTCTAAATTAGGCTTAATAAAATCATTAACGTGTTGTGCTCTACTAGCCGCAAACAACAACGCCTCAGTCATTGGTGTGATTTTATATTCTAGTTTGTTAAGAATAATGTTTCTAATATCTTCAGCAATAGCATTATTTTTACCGCCAGGTTCTCTTGTGGTAACAATTTTATTAGGATACTTACGTAGTAAACTACGACAAACCTGATGAATTACAGTTGTTTTTCCTGATCCATCAGGACCTTCAAATGTAATAAACAAGCCTTTTCTATTTTTGTCAGCTGCCATGAGGAATTACCTTTAAACCATTCATGTATTTTTGTAAAGGTTCTGGGATTTTAATGCTTCCATCTGCCTGTTGGTAGTTTTCAACTACAGCAGCTCATAATCTATCAATAGCCACACCAGAACCGTTTAAAGTGTGAACATATTGGTTTTTACCATCTTTGCCTTTAAATCTAAGCATCATTCTTCTTGCTTGGAAGTCTTCACAGTTAGAACAACTTGAAATTTCTTTGTATGAGTTGTATGATGGTAATCATACTTCAATATCATATGTTTTACAAGAACCAAAACCCATATCGCCTGTGCAAAGAATAATTCTTCTATAAGGTAAACTTAGTCCTTCAAGAAGTTTTTCTGCTTGTCTTGTCATTAATTCGTGTTCGTCATACGATGTTTTAGGATTAGCAAGAATAACCATTTCTGTTTTATAGAATTGGTGTTGTCTAATAACACCTTTTGTATCTTTACCAGCAGATCCTGCTTCAGATCTAAAGCAGCAAGTATCAGCTGTAAACCTAATAGGAAGCTTCTTTTCAGGAAGAATTTCTCCACTAAAGTAGTTTGTTAATTGAACTTCAGCAGTTGGAGATAAATATCAACCATTTGTCAATTTAAACAAATCTTCTTCAAACTTAGGTAATTGACCAGTACCAGTTAAACTCTTTGAGTTTAGAATTACAGCTGGTAGCATTTCTTGGAAACCAGCTTTAGAGTTTTCATCAAGAGTATATTGGATCAACGCTCTAATAAGTTTTGCACCATAAAGTGTGTAGCACGTAAATCTTGAACCAGTTAATTTAACCGCTCTATCAAAATCAACTAAACCATTTTCAACAGCTAAATCTCAGTGAGCCTTAGGTTTGAAATCGAACTTAGTTGGTTCAGATCATTTTTTTACTTCTTTGTTATCATGCTCATCTTTACCTGTTGGAACAGCATCGTGAGGTAAATTAGGAATACCAAGCATTTCATCTTGAAGCTTAGCTTCCAATTGTGCTTTTTTCTTTTCAAGATCAGCAGAAGAAGATTTCATTTCAGAAACTTCTGCCATAAGTTTTTTAGCTGAAGCTTCATCTTTTTTAGTCTTAGCTTGAGCGACTTGCTTGCTAATAGTGTTTTTCTTAGCGTTAAGTTCTTCAATTTTTATTAAAATTTCACGATATTCTTTGTCCAATTTGATGATGTTGTCAATTAAAGGCAATCAAGATTGATTTCTTCTACCCAATTTAGCCTTAACAGCATCAGGTTCTTTACGTATTTTATTAATATCTAACATAATGTACTTCCTATAATTTTTATATTTTTTATTATATAAAAAATTATTATCTATTTTATATAATATATCCATTAAAACATTATGAACAAGAAGATAACAATTGAATTAACTCAAGAAGAGTATGATGCTTTAGCTAAATCATTTGAAGCAGCTAAAAATTCTAAATTTATGCCTTCAAAAGCCCTAAACATTGATGACTTTGCAAAAGAAGTTATTACCACTTTTGTTAAGGGACCGTCATTAGATGCTTTAAAAGATCTTGATCCATCAGAATTACTAAATGGATTAGGTGGTTTAGAAGAATTAAAAGATCTTTTTGATAATGCTAAAAAAGCAAAAGAGAAAAAAGAAGAAAAGAAAGACGAGATACCAGATGAGCAAAAATACAAAAGCTAATTTAACTCTTATTTTTTCTATAAATAAGAGAAATGGTGCCTTGCAAAAGGCGTTAGATTCAATTCTTAAACAAACGGATAAGAATTTTAATCTAATTTTTGTATTGAGTGGTGTTTCTGCTCTTGATAAAGAAACGTTTTCTAAATTTGATTTCTCTGATGTAAACGATGTTAAACACATCGTTCTATCAGAAAACTTAGGTGATAGCTACAACTTTAATTATTGTTTACCTAGATTACAAACTAAATATGTTTATTCATTTGATTCAAATGTAATTTTAATGCCAGATTTTGTTTCTACAATTAATCAATTCGTTACCAAACATTCAGATGCTGATGTAGTTAGTTTCTATGGTGTTCCTAACTACTACATTAAAGATGAATTTGTTGAAGTGAAGACAATGTCTGATGATTTTTGTATCAGACCTTTAATTTTCTTTGATAACAAAGTTATTAGTAAAGAATATTTAATTAAGAATCAAATATCTCAACCAAATTTTAAACACTACCCAGTTTATTTCTATATTTCACTATTTAAAGCTAATCCAAGGTGGTATTCTATTGGAAGACAAATATGTTTTGGTTCAAGAAAGAAAACATATCAATTTAATGTAATGGATTTATTTGAGGAATGCGAAGAAATAGTAAAACTAATGAACCAAAAACCATTTAGTGATCACAAGGACGAAGTTGAGTACATGGTTTTGATCGGCTTAGCAAGAAACTTTGTGTATACATACTACGAAATGAATTCAGGTAGATTCTTAACTCTAAAGAGACTTCTAAATCAAATAGAGGATTTTCTAAAGAAAAACTTCCCTAAATGGCAAAAGAACAAATGAATTTGATCTAAAGAAAACAAAAATGACAAAGATTATTTAGACTATTTAAGAGATTTTAAACCTAAATTGATACATGTTGTAAAAACATTTAATTCCAAAGAATTTAAAATAAGAGCAAATGGCCTTAACAAGTAAAATAGAAAAAGCAAAACCAACAGAAATGATAAGATATCCCCTTGCATCTGCCGCTAGAAGAATTGGATGCAAGATATTAGATATTTTATTTGTTAGCATTATTGTTTTTGCTATTGGTTTAGCTGTATTTGCTACAGAACCTGGCTTTGATTGACACAAATTGCAACCAGCTCAACCGTGAAGATATGCAATATTTGTAATTATTATGTTAATTGTTTTTAATGGTTTGTTACTTATGCTACCTAAATTTACCGGTTGAACATTAGCAATGAAACTATTAAGAATGAAATATGTTAATGTTTTACCATTAAGCAATTTCTTTTTAAACATGTTTAAACACGAACTTTTAATTTGAGAAATAATGTGTTTAATCAGTTTTATTTTAGGTATCACATTAAGCTTTTTAAAAGGGCAAGAAGCTATTAACTTGCTTTATGGTGTAATGATGGACAGAAAAGCAGACATAATTAATTGAGCTTGCTATTATGGTGGCGTAACTTTTGCTTGCTTTTACTATGCAAGCATAACAGTTTTGGTTGTTGTTATTATAGGTGTTTGTGTAAAAAACAAAAGACCGGCCTTCCACGATAAGTTTAGTAATGTTTTAGTTGTTTATTTAAGTCCAATGACTGGTTTAGACAAACAAGCAAATGCTAAAAAGAGAAAAACTAAGAGAATTAATTATGGTATTCCAGGAGAAATAAACTCTGGAAGTTTTGATGAAGTAGACAACTTGGAGTAGATTATGGATTTATCTGGTTTAAATAAAAATCAGCTAGAAGCTGTAACTTCTACTCAAGGACCAACCTTAGTTATTGCTGGTGCAGGAACAGGCAAAACTACTGTTTTAACTAAAAGAATAGCCTATTTAATTTCTGAGATGGGAATCGACCCAAACAGAATTTTAGCTTTTACTTTTACTAATAAAGCAGCAGAGGAAATGAGAGAAAGAATTAATAAGATTATTCCTCATTCAAATGCTAAATGAATTAAAACATATCACTCAACCTGCTTAAGTATTTTAAAAGAAGATATAGATAAATTAGGTTGACAAAAAAGTTTTTCTATCATTGATGACGATGATCAAGAAACCTTGGTTAAGACTATTATCAAAGATAATAAGCTTAATACAAAAGTAAAAGCTAAAAAGTTTGTTTCTATTATTGGAGAAATTAAATTAGATGATATTGATTTTAGTGAGCACAGTGTTTATGAATTAGTTAGATTATTTGAGGTTCCAGACCAATATGATGTTGAGGCTGCTAAGATTATTTTTGACATTTATCAAAAAAGATTAAAAGCTGGTAACCAATTAGATTTTTCCGATCTTATCAATATGGTTCACAAATTATTTAAAGAACATGAAGACGTGAGACTTAAATGAAGAGATAGATTCGATTATTTATTAATAGACGAATTCCAAGACACAAACCTAAAACAATTTGAAATCATTAAATTTTTAGCTAATGAGCAAAACAATGTGTTTGCTGTTGGTGATCCAAATCAAACAATTTATACATGAAGAGGAGCATATCCAGAAATCTTTGACGATTATTTTGGATATTTCAAAGGAACGAAAGTAATTAAGTTGGATTTGAACTACCGTTCAACTGCTGATATTTTAAAAGCAGCTAACAACCTAATTACAAACAATAGAAACAACTTTGAGAATACTTTAGTACCAATGAATAGCATTGAATCTGAAGTTAACGTTTATGTTGGCTCATATAGAGATGATGAAGCTAATTTTATTTGTAGAACAATTAATAGTTTTGTTAAGAAGTATGGTAAGTCATATGACCAAATATTAATTCTATATAGAGCAAACTATTGTTCTAAATTAATTGAAGAAAAATTGATGGTTAATCAAATACCATACATTGTTTTTGGTTCAGTAAATTTCTATCAAAGGAAAGAAATCAAGGATCTAGTTAGTTATTTAAAAATGATCTTTGCTCCTGATGATATTGCTGCCATGCGTATTATCAATGTACCAAGAAGAGCAATAGGAATTGACACAGTTAATAATGTTTCTGCTTGAGCATTTAAAAACAACATGACTTTTGTTAGTGCTTTATATCAAATAGAAGAGGTTGATACTATTTCTGATGGCGCAAAAAACAAGATAAGGCATTTTGTGGAATTTATAAATGACCTAAAGAAAAAAGTAGAGGAAGCTGGTTTTAGAAAAGCAATTCCAACTTTGTTGGAAGAGCTTAAATATATTCAATATCTTGAAGAAACAGAAACAGAAGTTGAAGACAGAAAAGACAATATAGAAGAATTGAATAGAGCTATCAATGAATTTGTAGATAAGAATCCAAACGGAACAATTATTGATTACTTAAATGAGATTAGTTTATATACTTCAGCAGAAAAGACAAGAAGGATAGATACCCCTTCTGTTCATTTAATGACAGTACACATGGCTAAAGGAAAAGAGTATGATACGGTTTTCATCTTTAACTTTAATGAAGGTGTTATCCCTAGTCCTAATGCCATAGTTGATCAACACGGTTTAGAAGAAGAAAGAAGAATTGCTTATGTAGCCATGACAAGAGCAGTTAATAACTTAGTTATAACTTGCACTGATGACCATTCATGATCTTATTCAAGATATAGAAGTTTTGCGCCTTCCAGATTCTTAAAAGAAATTAAACACTATAAAGATGCTATAAGGCAAACAACAAGTGTATCTGATAAAGACATGGAATGGTATGATTCAAGTGTACAGGTCGAACCATTCGAACCGAAAATTGATTTAGATAAAGTTTACACAAACACATACAAATTTAAGGTTGGAGATGTGGTTGTACACACAACTTTTGGTTCTGGAGTTGTTGTAGCTATCAATGGTGATTTACTAGATATAGTATTTAAAAGACCATATGGTAAAAAGACTATAGTGGGGACTCACAACGCTCTAAAGAGAGTAGTGAGTTAATAATATATAATAGGAAAGATATGAAAGTATTATTTATAGGAGATATTTTTGCTAGAGTTGGCAGAAGAGCTGTCATTGAAAATGTAGCAAAAATAAGAAAAGCAGAAAAAATTGATTTAGTAATAGCCAATGCAGAAAATGCAAGTCATGGCAGAAGCCTAACTAAATCTAATTATGATGATCTTATAAAAGCAGGAGTAGATTTGATTACCATGGGTAATCACACATGAGATATCCCTGAATTTTATTCTTTAGCAAAAGAACCACAAATCATCAGACCATACAACATTAAAAAAGGTACAAAAGAAGCTAAGTATGGTGTTGGTACCATCATTTGTGAATTGGGTAAAAAAAGGATTCAAGTTACCAACTTGTTATCTCAACAATGCAATACTAAAAATGCAGATGTTACAAATCCATTCGTTGCTATGGAAGAAATATTAAATATGTGTCCTAAGTGTGATATTCATATTGTTGATTTACACGCTGAAACAACGTCTGAAAAGAAAGCATTTTTATATGCTTTTGCAGGAAAAGTTGATTTGATTGTTGGGACTCATACTCATGTTCAAACAGCAGACGAACAAATTTATAAAAACACAGCTTTCATTACAGATTCAGGTATGTGTGGTGCAAAAGAATCAATTATTGGCGCGAAACCAGATGAAATAGTTGAGATGTTTAAAGGAAATAGACCAAGATTTCATCTAGAACCAGGTAAAGGTGCATACCAATTCAACTCTATAATTGTCGAGTTTGATAACAAAACAAACAAACCTAAGAAAATTTATAGATACAATATAAATAACAATTAGGTTTATTATTGCCCGTTAGTGGAGCGATTAACACGTCACACTCTCAATGTGAAGATCATGGGTTTAAATCCCATACGGGTAACCATAGGGATTTAGTTCAATGGTAGAATAGGAGTCTCCAAAACTTTTGATGAGGGTTCAATTCCTTCAATCCCTGCCAATAAGAAAAAAAGAAGCAAAGCTTCTTTTTTATTTTTAATGTTATAATTATGAAAATGTTTAATAATAAGAATAAAACATCTTTTAATTTTCCTATATGTAAGACAAGAATATGATTAGCGGTGCTAATTAGTTTTTTACTAATTTCATCTTTGGTTTGCATAATTGGGTTTATACCCGATTTTATGTTTCATACAAAATGGTTTGGTCACAATGATCAAAGTTTCTTTGTTGCCTTTTATAAAGAAGTAATTTTAAGTTCATCAGTAGCAAGTAAAACTATAGGCGGGATTTATCTAGGTATAACCATCTTACTGATTTTGTTATTTACTCCATCTGCTGCTGTTTTTATCAGATACTTATTTTTAGCATTAAATTATAAAGAATGAAATAGACAATATTTGAATTCATGTACTAAAATTGTTTCTAGTTGTAAAAATATGAAGATAAATGCAAAAGTTGCTATGGTTGTTTGCACTTGCAATGACATATCTTTTAATACTATTCTACAAACCGCACAACAAACATATGAAAATATGGATGTATGAATTTCTGATGATTCTAATAATCCAGAGACTATAGAATCTATAGATAATTTTTGTAAAAAACATGGGTTTTATGCTTGCCACAGGGATGTAAACCACAAGAAAGCCCACCCTACAAAAATCGGTAATTTATTTTATTTTCTTGAAAAACATGGCAAAAATTACGACTACATTTTTGAAAATGACTCAAGCGCAATTGTTACCCCAACATTTGTTGAGAATTCTTTAGCATTTTTTGAAACACCATTATATGACCACTCAAGAGATGGTGGATTAATTTGCAATGGAGGATTCTATGGCCCTCCCTTATTCCTCTCATATATGATTTCACAAAATACGCAAATAGCAGAATCGTGTGCCTCATTAGTTGGTGGTATAACAATGGTTAATGGTGGACCAATCCAATTAAATGGTTGATGTGCTCTTTATAGAACCGAAACTTTAAAACAAATTCCTTTAAAAGACATTGAATGTCCATCATGCGATAAAACAAGAGGCTTTTGGTTGGCAAACAAAGGATACAACAATTTTTTAAACCCATTTGATTTTTCTGCGAAAATGTGTCCATATGACATGAGATCACTAAAAAACCAATGGCTTAAATGAACTGGTGGTGATGTGTTTACATATAAGCAAGCAAAATTATCGTTCTCAAAATTTTTAAATGATGAAGCAAATACATTTATCCACTTAACTGAATTTTCTAATTTAATTCTTTTGCCTGTGACATTTTTTGCTTCATTAGTTTTCACCATTTTGATTGCGAGTCTAAACTTTTTCTATATAAACTTCACAGCGATCGTTTGCTTAATTTTGTATTTAATTGTTGTTGTAGGTATTTTTCTTATAGTATTAGCTAAAAAGTCATCAAAAACTTTTATGAGACATTTTATATGATTCGCAATTTATTTTACCATCTTCATTTATTCCACTCTATATAAAAAAGTATTTATAACTTTATTTGACATGGCAACTAAAAAATGGTCATCAGGAGCAATTACGACAAAAACGATTAACAAAATAACATTTAAACAAAAAATGAAAATGATTTTGTTTGATTGCTTAATAATTTTATTTGGTTTGGCCCTTTGTCTAACATTAACATTTACATTAAACGAAAATCAACTACAGAAATTTATTATTTGATTTAATATCTTTATTTTTATTTCTCTTCCATCGATTGTTTATATATGTTGCGTATTTATAGGATCTATTAAAACAAAAACCGGATATACAGGAAAAGAAAATAAATATAATTTTTGAGAGTACGATTTTAGATATGCTTATCTTCAAGAATATTATGATTTTATTGACAAACAAAAAATATAATGATAAAGGAGTAAATTATGAATAAGAAACTATTGACTTGATTAGCCGTTGCATTTATTGGTGTTACATTTTTATTAACATTTATTGGTATATTTGTTGCAGGAATGATTATGTGCATAATTGGAATGATTTTCTCACTCGCTGCCATTATTTGTTTATTACTTGTAATGTTTGGCAAAAAGATTGAAAAAGTTGCAACACCAATTGAAACCCCAACAGCTTAATAAAAAAAGAGCATTATGCTCTTTTTTATTTAACTATATGCTTAATTGTTCTGTGTGTAAACTTTCTTATTTTAACACCTGCAAGTTTTAAAAGTTTTTTGCTTGCTTTAGTTGAAATAAGGTTAGCATACTTATCTGATGCATAAACAACCTCTTTAATTCCAACTTGAATGATGGCTTTAGCACATTCATTACAAGGGAACAGATTAACATAGATAGTACAACCATCTAAAGGTTCTTTTGCATTTAAAATAGCATTAAATTCAGCGTGACAAACATATAGATATTTACAATCTAATGTTCCTTCACGTTTATTTCATGTTAATTTATCTTCAGGACAGTGTCTAGGCATTCCGTTGTATCCTATGGATACAACCTTTTTATTTTTATCAGCTATGCAAGCTCCAACTTGTGAGCTTGGATCTTTGCTTCTTAAGGCAGCCATGGAAGCTAACCCCATGAAGAACTCATCTCAAGAAATAATAGTGTTTGGTTTAGTCTTTTTCATAATGACTTATTATATATACATATATAATAAAGATATGAAAAAATATAAATGTAAAGTTTGTAACGAAATCTTTGAAGTAGAAGACGGAGTTGAGCCGGTGTGCCCACTTTGTAGATCAAAAGGTGACAAACTTGAATTGGTTAAATAAAAATATCCCTTTGGGATATTTTTTATATAATTATTACAAGATATAAAAACAGGACGAAACTTATGTTTGTTAAGATAACCGAATCCATTTTAGGCAGAAACTAGGGGTTTCTGTCGTTTTTTATATTCTAAAAGAGGAAAATATGAAGTTAAATGCATCAAAAATTAGTTTATTAGCAGCAATGTTAGCACCTGCTATTGTTTCAACGGGGGTTATCTGTACAAGTTGCAATAATGGAGAAAACGAACCAACAAAAAGAGACTCTACTGTACATTTGTTGAGTATAAATGATTTCCATGGCGCAGCTGTTCCGTTTGGTGAAATAGAACAAAACTATCAAATTTCTACTTCATATCATAATTTTGGTATTGAAAGAATAGCAGACTGATATGAGAAATTTTTACAAAAAAACCCTGCCACCATGTTTTTATCTGCTGGGGATAATAACTCAGGAGACTGTTTTTCTACAGTTTTGCATGCACAAACTCTATATCCACTATTAAAGGCATTGGGTATTAGATATTCAGCTGTTGGAAATCATGCTTTTGAATGGGGCAAAGAATATTTAACAGGAAAAACCGAAGATGAAGAAAGAGAACACGACTCATTTGATAATTGAGCAAGAACAGACTATACCAATGGTAATTATTTTATAGCCTCTAATATTGTAAATGGTGATAAGTCAGACGATGATGATTCTCAATGGCAATATGAGTCGTTAGATGATCCAAACACATTAATAGATTACCTTGCATGAAAGAGAAAGCGTGTTCAATGGGCAGACCCATATAAGGTTATTCACCTTGGTGGACATGACATATGCTTAATTGGCTTAACTACAAAGGCAACGCGAGAAGACGGCAATCAAAACGCTATAAAAGATTTAGGTTTTATTAGTTATCCTGCATCTGTTTTTTATGCTAAAGAATTAGCAAAAGAACAACTAGGCGATGATTATAATAAGATTGAATCTTTCGTTTTATTAACTCATGTTGAATCTGATTTTCTTGAAGATGCACAAAAACAATTTACTATAGTAGATCCTGAATCTACATGTGCAAAGTTAGCTAAAGAATTAACAACTGATGTTGATGCAATTATTTCTGGTCACAGTCATAAAGAAGGGGCCGGGGTAATACACAACGATGTTCTAAATAAAGATATTTGGATTGGCCAAGCTTTAACTGCAGGAAGAAGAATTTTAGATACTTCTATTGACTTTAAATATGATGCACAAGGCAAATTAACTAAGACAGTTAATATGCAAGTTCATATTCCTTCTCTAATAAATCGTGAATACAAAGAAGAAGAACTTGAGCAAGCACGTCTAGATATAGAAGATTTAAGACTAAAAGCAAGCACTCTAAGTACAGGAAGTATTGTAAGAAAAGTGTGCGAAGCTTATGAGACACAAAGACAAGTAATTAATGCTGAATTTAAAAGACCCGTAGGTAATGCAACAACTCTTGGAATAAAATATGAAGAGGCACTTCATAGACAAGCTCTAGGTCATGAATATATTTGACCTTGCCAATATTTATTTGACAATCCAGGTGAAAAACCGTGGTTGTTAAAAGATAACATTGATAAAAACTATTTAGTTGAGCAAATGGGGGCCTGGGCTAATTATGCGTCAATAAAAGGATTTCACCTTCTTCCTGGTGCTAATAGATTGCCAACACCATATATATCATTCCAAACTATGGACTCATTAACTCATGAGTTTGTCAATGAAGGAACTGCTGAAAAAAGGGTTACTAAAGGCGACATTTATCAATTGTTGACTTATGAAAATACAATAGTTCATGGTTATCTAACTATTAGTCAACTTTGTAATATCATTAACTATATTACAGTTGGCGAAAGGCAATTTAAATATAGGGATGACACACAATATAAGGAAAAAGCTTCACTAACAAAGAATTTTATTACTGGACAAGATTACCCTAATTTAGTTTTACCAGATGATTTTAAATTACGCTATTTATGTGGACCATTACAATTTTATGGAATGGGTTGTACAATTAGAAATTACAAAGGTTCTGATAAGCAAGAAATAGGAAGAGATTGAGAATTACAATATGGTGTTGATGATATTTATAAAACACCTTCTATTAAAATTTGAAACCCTCTACAGGGTGATACTTTAGAGGACCCATCAACATGAACTGACTTTAGTCAAGTTAAAGGTGGTTTAGATGTTCCTATTCCTGTCATCATAAGTTCATTTGTGTATGGCGGTGGGAATGACCAAAACACTATTTTTAAGACTTATATGGAATATAATGCGAGACAGTCTGAAGGCTATCTCCCTGTTACCTTCTTAGATTCAACAATATTTGCAAGAGACCCAATTTTACAATGATTATTGACAATAACAAAAGATAAACCTAATATTGATCTTAATTGAGAAAAACTTTCTGATCCAAAAAACGGGTTAACACCGTTTGTTTGAGAAGACTAAAAATAACTAGGTAAAACCTAGTTATTTTCTTCGATTTTTTGCTTTGTAAGTTGCGCACTTGTTGTTGATCAATTGTTTTAGTCTACTTGTAAGACGCTTAACCATCACTTCTTGGTATTCTTTATCAATGGCACCCTTATCTACATGTTTCATTCTAGATTCAAGAAGTTTTACTATCTTCTCAAAACTAAAGTTTGAAACAAAGATGATTGGCTTTTCAGTTTCACATCTGTAGTTAAGAATAATAAGAAGGAAATTTAAATAGAATCAAGGTGATGTGTACTCAGCACCAAAGTCATCTAAAACCAATATATCTGCTACGCAGCAACGATCAATTAAGTCCTTATTAGCTTGGGAACTGTCTGTAAAGTTTTCACGCATTTGTCTTACTAATTCAGGTAAAAAGACATATGCGACTGTACGGTCGTTTTTAACAATCATATCATTACAGTAGCTAATCATTTTGTGGGTCTTACCTATACCCACATCTCCAAAGAAATAGAATCCTACAATTTCATTTGTTTTAATAGAGTTTAACAAAAAATTATTTATTTTTTGTTCATCTGGTTCAATACTAAATACTTTTTTATCATTAATTAAAGATAAAGCTAATTTAGTTTTTGCAAATTGTTGAACTAGATAGTTTGTATGAAGCTTTCTTTTTTCACATGTTCTTGCTCTCAAAACAACTTCTCCTGAGATTTCATCTCTTGTTAGGAAATTGTGGATGAAACTAGTATTACAGCATTGGTCAGGAGGTAATGCAGCGCAAGCTGCATCTTGGAAGTAAATTTCTTTACAAACATCTGCTCATTTTTGTTTTTCAGCTTCAGTTAGGTCTAAAGCTTTGAAGGACTTATAGGCAAAGATCTTTTCTAGAGAAATATCTTTAGTTTTCTTAGCCATACTATATGCTTTCTAATACAGTTTCTTCTTTTTCAATTGAAACAGTATTATCAACTAATGCTTTTTTGAAGTGATTAATGACTTGAGCAGAGTTTATTAATCCTAAGCCATTAATACTATTGGCAGCCTTTGTTAAATATTTTTTGTTTAATTTACCATTAGTCTTATTTAAGCTAAAGTCTACCAATACATTAATGATTTCATCATTAAGATGGTATTTGCTTCTTAATGTAGCAATAATATTTTTTTCTTCTCTAGTTAATGATCTTTTGAAGATTGAACATAGATACAATTCTGCATTGCATACTTTGTAATCATTAATTATTTTATCTTCTTGCTCTTGGTTTAATTGGCCATAGAAAAGTTTAAAGTCTCTATTGATATTTACTAATGAAATATTAACTTGACCATTAATGAATTTATTAAAGTTTTGGATTAATAGATTGCCATTAGCTTCTAAATGTCCATCTGTTTCATTAATAGAGTCGTAAATGATCATCTCTATATCATGCAAAGATAATTGATATTTAACATAAACATTCTCGATGATCTTCTTGCAGTTTTCATTAATGACAATAGGTAATGAAGTGGTTTTTTGAATATTTTTATATAAAGATTCAAAATCTATTGTTCTTACTCTCTTTAATTGTTCATTATTAAAGACCTTTTCAAAGCTAGTAGTTACTTCTATAGCTTCTAATAGATCTTGCTCTGGCATAAATTTATATTCTAGATATTCAAAGTTTGTTGTTCCTATATGGTTAATTAACAAAGTTTTGAATTTAGGGTTAGCAACGAATGTTTCATAGTCTAAACATGAGTTTAGAACAAGAATAAAGATATTATCCTTATTAACATTAGTTGAAACATATGTTGACAACAACCCAGTTGCTTCTAGTTTTTCTTTAGCTGTAACCAATTCATCTGTAGAAATGTTTAGTTGTCTACAAATTAAGTTTGAATTGAAAGTTAAATTGTTGTTTTTAACATTAGCTTCAACCATGTTGTTTAGTAACATGTAGAAGTTAGTTGCAGATTGGCCAATAATTGGAAGATACAAATCATATAAAGAAGTTAAATTAAGTCTAAATTCATTTGACTTTTTTGCGTTAAAGAAAAATGCCTTTGACATATTTAATTCAATCTCCTTATTTAATGTATTTATATGATTTGTTCTTGGTTAAGTTATTTCCAAGAGTACTTACATTATTAAGGATTATTTTAATAGTGCACAAATTTTTAAAATATTATTTTTGAAAATCTTTTTAGATTGTGAGTTATTAACAAAGATATCCACATTTATAGGGTAAGCAGAACAATAGGTTTTATCTATATTTAATATAGAACGAGACGCTTTTTTGGACTTTTCCACAAAGAATGTGGGAATCTTTTTCAAGTAAGAGAATTTTTTATTTTGTGTGGATTTCTTTCAATTTTGGTTGTTAAAAATTAACACAATTTTGTCAAAACATTTTCTAAAATCTTGAGGATAAAAAATGTATGTTCCCAACTCAATAAATCATTTCTTATTTTTGTTTAATTTTATAATCTCTTTTTTTATTAAAGGATTCATTAATTTATTTAATTTTTCCAAAGCTTTTTTGTTGTTAAAAACTAAGCGACCAAGAGCTTTACGATTAACTTCATTTTGGTTAATAAATTTACTTCCAAAATGCTTTTTAATAAGGTTATATACTGGTTTATTTTTAAGATAAATTTTTCTAATAAATTCATCAGCGATTCATGTGTTATATCCTGCTTTTTTGATATAACTCACGGCTAATGTTTTACCAGAACAAGGTTTACCTGTAATACATATTTTCATATGACTAAATTATAGAGAAAAACTTGATGAATATAAATAATATATTATTTATATTTTGGTCTATAATTTTAAGTGGGAGAAAAAACAAATGAAAAAATCAAAAAGAAAATTAGCTAAAAGAGCTAAATTTAGAATTGAACACGACTCATTGGGTGAAATGAAAGTTCCAACTTGAGCTCTTTGAGGTGCTCAAACACAAAGAAGTACAAAAAACTTCCGTATTGCTGATCAAAAAGTTAGTTTGGATTTAATCCACGCTTTTGGTGCCGTAAAACACGCAGCTGCAACAGCAAATGAAAAATGTGGCAAGTTAGATCACAGACGTGCTTCTTTGATTAGAAAAGCTTGTGAAGAAGTTATGTCTGGAAGACTAGATAGACACTTCCCAACTAATGCTTATCAAGCAGGAGCTGGTACTCAAACTAATATGAATGTTAACGAAGTTATTGCTCGTAGAGCTTGCCAATTGGCTGGTAAAGAATGACCATACATTCATGAAAATGACCACGTAAATATGTCACAATCAACAAACGACGCTTATCCAACAGCTGCAAACCTTTGTGCTATTTACATTGTTGAAAACAAACTTTTACCTGCACTTGATGGTTTGATTAAAACTTACCATAAGCTAGAAAGAAAACACAAACACCTAGTTAAATTAGGTAGAACTCACATTCAAGACGCGGTTCCTATTACATTTGGACAAGAAGTATCTGGATGAAGATTTGCTTGTGAAAATGCAAGAGGAATGATCGTTAAGGCTCTTGACTCCTTGTACTACTGTACAATGGGTGCAACAGCTGTAGGTACTGGTTCGACTTGTCCTTTGAAAAAAGGATATGCTAAGTATTGTTGCGACGCATTAAACAAAGTTCTTTACAAGAATAGACATTATTCTGTAGCTAAGAAATTTGAAGTTGTTCCAAACTTGTTCTATTCTACATGATCTAAAGATGCTCTAATATTTGTTCACGGTGCTATTAAAGCATTGGCTATGAACCTATACAAGATCTCTATGGACGTTAGATTCTTAGCTTCTGGGCCAAGATCTGGTTTTGGAGAAATTAACATTCCTCAAAACGAACCCGGATCTTCAATCATGCCAGGAAAAGTTAATCCAACACAATGTGAAGGTATGTCTATGATGTGCGTTGACGTTGTAGGCAGAGACATCGTTGTAGCATGATTAGGTGGTGGTGCTAACTTTGAACTTAACACATTTGGTACTATCCAATTTGCAAACTTTGCAAACTCTGTAAACTACTTTGCAAACTACATCAAATCATTCAACAAGAATTGTTGTGCTGGTATTACAGTTAACCCTAAGAAGATGAAATACTATGTTGATAACTCATTAATGCTAGTTACTGCACTAAAAGATGTTATTGGTTACCACAAGTCAGCAGAAATTGCTTTATATGCTCAAAGACATGGTCTAACTTTAAAGCAAGCTGCTCATAAGCTAGGATACATTTCTGAAAGAGATTACGATAAACACGTTAACCCTAAGAAAATGTGTTTTAACTAGTAAAAGTTAAATTAGTCTTATAATATACAAAACACCCTAAACTATTAAGTTAGTTTGGGTGTTTTTTAAATAATTTTCTACGAAAATTATTTAATATATAATATAGACATTATGAAAAAGATAAAATTTATTAAACCAATTTTGGTTGCATCCGCAGCTGCAACCCCAATTCCTATGTTATTTACATCATGTTCGAATGCAAATTTTGATGAGATAGCAGAAGCAATTAAAGAAACACAAATAAGCATTTTCATGGAAATGGCTGCCTTGCGTAGACCAACTTATGCTGAAGCTCAAATGTTTAACTTTGTATGAGAAAAAATGGCTAATTTGGGCGAAAGGGATGGATTATGACAAAGTCCTACAGGATATGATGAATGAACGCGCATCGATCAAGTTAAAGATGCCATTCAATCCGCTCTTGATAATGATCATGGTTCTGATGAACATTATGATAACGATTATTATCAATTAGCGTTACATGACCCTAAATTTCCTGATACTGGACTAGAACATTATGGTAATTTATGGTATGACATTCCTGCTGTTGGAAGTGAATTTCAAGATGCCAAACCAATTACTCTTCAAGCTCATATGGATATGAATATTGAATTTGCTGGGAACGTTGATGATGCAACATGAAAAAAAGCGCACAGCAATTGATTACATAGCAAAGAAGGTGCCGTTTCCATTGAATATGACCAAGATTCTGAACTTATGTCATCTGATGGTAACACATCGCTTGGAGCTGATAATGGACTAGGGTGTGCATTGATGATGGCTATTGCTGCACATTATAAAGAATTCAACCACTGTAAAATTAGATTGTTATTTACATGTGATGAATCTGGATCAGCTAACTTTTTTGACCCAGATGGTGCTGAAGATATTTTAGCTTCAGGAGCTGACGTTTTATTCTATGACCAATTAAGAAAAGGAAATTTTACATCCTTGTACAATGGCAAGGAAAAATCCGTTAGTGTTCAACAAGATAGACCATTAGTTGGTGATGATAGCAATTGATACCCTTTTGGACCAAATTTTGAATACTATAACATTATCAGTTTGGATGGAAAAACAAAAAATGAGATTTTCCAATCAGCCGCTGGTGTTCATGAATGTCACTTAAAAAGTGAAATTAAACACACAGGTGAGGGACCAAGTGAAACAGTAAAAACATACGATTTCGATGCCGAGCTTACAGGTGCTGCTGATAAAAGATTGGTGGGTTTTCACATAAGTGGGCTACATGGTGGTCACTCTGGTTATGATATCAATAATGGATTTGCAAATGCATTACAAATTTTAATTCATGTTTTGAATTTCCATAATGAAAACTTTGAATTAACATATATCGCTTCAGGGGACTCTCCATATTCTATTTGTAGTGAAGCTGGTGGATATGCTATTTTACCAGTAGAAGGTGCTGATCCTGAAAATCCTGAAAAATCTTTGGAAGATGTATTAGATGATAAAAAAGACGCATGGACACAAATATATAAATCTGAGTACCCAAGAGAGGTAAACCTAAAAATAGGAGTTGAAATTTGTAAGACAATACCTGAGCAATTTTCTGAAGACGGAAAAGTTCCTGCACTATGCAACACAATGTCACAACAAATGATTCAATTTTCAAAGAGTTTGTGATTTGGGCCACTTTCATGATTCCCAAACGGTGAAGTTTTGACAAGTTGTAACTTTGCTCCATTCTCACTATCTTATATTCCTGAAACTCAATTTGGAGCAAAAGATGATAAATTTGCTTTTGCATTCGATTCTATTGCAAGATCTGCTCTTGAAGCACAATTAATTGAATTTACTAACGATATTCACGTTTCGATAGATCATAACCTTCAAGGGATAATTGATCCAAAAAAAGAAATTGAGCACGTTAATTTACCGGTTTGACCAGCCCCCGAGGGAAATGAAAATAAACTACTAAATAGAGTTGTAGAATCGTATCAAGGATTTAAATATAAACCAAAAAAGATTAATAGTCATGCTTGACTAGAAATTGCTTCCTTCCCAAGAATTTTTAACTCTCCAAATGCTTCTGACCCACATCCACCATATGAAGGTTATCCAAATATGGTGTGTTTTGGTCCGACAATTGAAGAAACACACACTATTAACGAAACAGTTTGAACAGATACTATAAACTCTTATATTAAAGTAGTGTTGTTTATGACACAAAACACCAAAGGACTTGACCCACAACCTTGACCTGAAAACAAATAATCTCTTAACACAATGAAAAAAAATAAAAAAATTAAAGTTTTATCAGCAATGATTGCCCCGCTAACCTTAGCTGGACCATTATTTGTTTTGAGCAGTTGTGCTACAAAAACATTTTCTGATAAACTTTATCAAGACACTATAAGTGAATTCATTGATTTATGCACAATTCCAAGACCAACTTTTCACACAAAAAAGGTTTGTGAATACATTAAAGATAGGGTTGAAAATACATTCGGTCTAGGCAAAGACGCTGTTATGTTTGATAACTATGAGCCTCCTATAAGCGAACAAACGGCCGAAAAAGATTGGGGACATAATTTAAAATATGACATAATGCCAAACTCTCCAGAAACAAGATATTATGACCCTATCATAATTCAATGTCATACTGATATGGTTTGGGTAACTGATCCTACAAAAACATTGGCAGAAGATTATCCTATTCCAGTTTATGATAGAAGAGACGGAAAAGAAGTAATTCATACCAACAACTTCTCTTCATCTTTAGGGGCTGATAATGGTATTGGAGTGGCTATTGCTCTTGCATTGACAAAAAATAGAGATAGCTTTAAACACGGCCTTATCAGAATCTTAATGACTACTGATGAAGAAGATGGGCCATCAGGTGCAGCATCTGTACCAAATGATTGACTAAAAGGGTTCCCTTACTTATTAAACATTGACTTGGAACAAGAAAAAAGAGTTTGTGACTCTGCTGCTGGATTTGTTCAAGCCAATTGAGAACGACAACTAGACTTAGTTCCTACAATACCTGGCGCAAAACCATCAAGTGCTGATATTGAATATATATATGATCACGGTTGAACAATCATCTTTCAAGGTTTGCTTGGTGGTCATAGTGCCAAATATATTAATGATCATAGAATAAATCCCATTTTAGAAGCCTTTACATTGCTTACACAAATGTGTGGTTACGATAAAACAAAAAAACGCGGCCACATACAAATATTTAAAATGGCTGAAAAAAAGATAGATGAAAAGATAAGAGAAGAAGATAAATTCATCAATACGAACGCGATTCCAAATTATTTTGCAGTTTCTTTTGCTGCTGATGAAAAATGGCCAGATGAAAAAACAATTTGAGAAAAAATAAAATCATTCCAAGACCAATTAAAGAATCGTTATCCAAATGAAAAGAATTTTGAAATAGCATTAGACTATTGGGATGCAGATAGTGCAAAAGGAGGGGTTGTCACATCAACTGACACCTACAACTTATGTAAATTTGTTTGTAATTTAGTATATGGACCAGAAAATGATATTTTTCCAGACGGGACGCCTAAAACAAGTCGAAATATTAGCGGCATTAGAATGCTTGATTCAAGAGAATATGAAAATGGGTATTCAAATAAAAAAGGTTTTGTTCATTTAGAAGTAATGGGCAGAAGCGTATTAACTAAATGATTAGGCGATGTTGATCCAACAAAGGAAACTGACCCACTTAAATGAGATGGATTATTTATGGAGGAATATTTTGCTACCCAAGATAAAACTGATGCTGAGTGGACGTGGGATGGTGATGCACGTAGAGGTTGAACACCGACATCATATGCAATTCCTTGAACTGATGACAATTCAAAGCTTAGAAAATTGATTAAGAGTGCTGGTGATGATTTAGGATACGACATACAGGAATTCAATGAACATTCGTGGCTAGAGTTAAGTCAATTAAAGGCTAGAGGGCCTAAAGACTTATCGATTTCAGCAATTGGTCCAACGGTGCTCGAACCACACAGTATAAATGAAATGCTATATACAAAAACCGTTAATTCAGTTATTAAAACAATGTTAGGTGTATTTGAAAAATTAAAGCCTGAAGAAAGGAGTAGAAAATAATGAAGATTAAATCAACAGTATCAAAACAAACTGCTGGCAAAATTGGTCTTGGTGGATCAATAAGTATTATTATTGCTGCCGTTGTTGGTGTTGGTATATTCTTTAAAAATGGTTCGGTATTTAAGAACAATAACTATAACTCTATTGGTGTAGTTCTATCTTGAATACTTGCAGCTGTTATTGCCTTATTTACCGCTTTCAGCTATGCTGAAATAGTTACGGTAAAAGGTTTGAAGAACGCCAACGCCGGTTTAGCTGGTTGGTCTGAAAAGTTTATTGGTTATAACTTCGGTAGACACGTAAGTTTAACACAATCAAGTTTCTACTATACCGCTAAGCTAGTTTCCATGGGAATCTATTGCTCGATTGCCATTTTCCAAATTTACTTTGCAGCACTTGGCCATAACAAGTTTACTGCAAGTTTACTTGGAATTGACGACAAATGAACAACATTAATTGTTATGTGTATGGCATTGTTCCTAATTTCGTTCTTCATGACAACTAACCTATTATCAAAGAAATTTGGTGGGGCTGTAGCTAAATTTGCTACTTTCATTAAATTCTTTCCAATCTTAATGATTATTATTATTGGATTAGTGTTTGGTTTCATTCTAGGCGCAGGAATGTGAAGCAATGTTTATATTAAGCAAATTATTGAACAATTTGGTGAGACTACAATTAGATGATCTGATTCTGGATCATTTACAATAGGTGGAGTATTTAAATCAATTCCAGCTATTCTATTTGCTTTCGACTCATTCCTAGTTATCGGTAACGTTCAAGGTCAAGTAGAAAACCCTGAAAAGAACGTTCCTAAGTCAATTGTATATGCAATGATTATTGCTGGAACAGCACAAATCTTAATTACAATTGCCGAAATTACATTAGGAACAGGTAACCCATACTTAGTATTGCAAGCCGCAATTACAAATAAAATTGGTTATATTGTTAGTGTTTGCTTTATTTCAGTATGTATTGTTATTGCTGCACTCGGTGTTATTAATGGTTGTGCAATGGCAGGTATATCATCTACACAAGCATTAGTTGATGATAAGATGATTGCAGGATATAAATGAGGACAAAAACTTACACAAAAACGCCCATTGTTAGGTGGATTTGCAATCTTTGGAATTCTAAGTTTATTCTTATGAGTCGTGATGATAATTCCATCAGCAATGCTTAATACTAGTCAAATATATGATGGAATTAGTACATTAGCTGTTTTATTCTACTTTGGTATCTATGGTATTGTAGTTCTTGGTGGTTTGATTAATAGAAAGACAAACAAGCACGAAGTTCATAAAGTAGGATACTTTGTACCATTTGGTATCGTTTCAGTAATAGGTTGCTTCTTTGCATTCTTATACAGTGTTGTATATCAATTTGGAATTCAATGTGCACTAGCTCCTATGATGACATCAGCCAACTCATTTGGATTTGCGATGGTTAAGGAAGGATATAGAAGCGGTTTAGGATTCTATAACTGACAAGCAGCTATTGTCTTCTGATCAGCAGCTATCTTCTTCATCCTATTCCCATTCTTAAATGATATCGCCATTATTGTTACTGATAGACATTATCCATACCCATTAATATGAGAAAGTGCCAAGAAGTATCAAAAATACTCTATTGGTGTCGCAACTACTTCAAATGGAGAACAAACAGCTGTTCAAGTTCAAACGCCAATAGTAGAAGTGGACATGGCAGAAGCAGGTGCCGAAACAGCAAACAACGAAGGTCAAATTTAATATGAAAGGAAATAGTAAAATGACTTCAATTGCAAAAGAATCTTTAGCATTACATGCTAAACTAAAAGGAAAAATTGAAACTAAGGTTAAATATGCTATTAAGGATAAACACGATTTATCTTTAATGTACACTCCTGGAGTAGCACAACCTTGTATTGAAATTAATAAAGATTATAAAAAATCTTGAGATTTAACTAATAGAAATAACACTATAGCTGTTATTACTGATGGTACAGCAGTATTAGGACTAGGAGATATTGGTCCTGAAGCTGGTATGCCAGTTATGGAAGGCAAATGTGCGCTATTTAAAACTTTTGGTGGTGTAGATGCAGTACCTATTTGTATTAGAAGCAAGGATGTAGATGAATTAGTAAGAACTATTTATCTAATCTCTGGTTCGTTTGGTGGTATCAACCTTGAAGATATTGGTGCGCCAAGATGTATCGAAGTAGAAAAAAGACTTAAAAAACTTTGTGACATCCCAGTATTTCACGATGACCAACACGGTACAGCTATTGTTGTAGCTGCTGCTACAACTAACGCTTTAAAAGTAGTTGGTAAGAAATGAAAAGATGTTACAGTAGTTATTAATGGTGCAGGTTCTGCAGGGCTAGCTATTGGAAACTTATTACTTGATATGGGTATTGGTAACATGATCTTTGTTGATCGTGCAGGTGTTGTTGATCCAAAGAAAACAAAGATCTTTAACAAATACCAAGTAGCTGCTGCTAAAAAAGGTAAAAATAAGAAACACCGTAAGGGTGTATTAAAAGATGCACTTAAGGGTGCTGATATCTTTATAGGTGTTTCAGCCCCTAACTGCTTAAAACCTGAATGAGTTAAGTTAATGGCAAAGAAACCAATTATCTTTGCTATGGCTAACCCAATACCAGAAATTATGCCTGATGTTGCTAAGAAAGCAGGAGCTTACATTATTGGTACAGGAAGAAGTGACTTCCCTAACCAAATTAATAACTTACAAGCATTCCCAGGTATCTTTAAGGGTGCTTTATCAGTAAGAGCAAAACAAATTACTGAATCTATGAAGCACGCTGCTGCTAGAGCTATTGCTGGTATGGTTAAACACCCAACAAGAGACAACATTATGCCATCAGCACTTGATAAAAAAGTTGCTATCGGTGTAGCTAAACAAGTAGCTGCTTGTTGAAAAAAAGAAGCAAAGAAATATAAATAGGAAAAATTATGAGAAATAAGTTTAAGTTAGTATTACCAATAATGTCTACAGCCGCTTTGGCTGCCCCATTATTGACATTAACAAACTGCGGTGAAAATAATCCTTTTATCACACACAAGATTCAACGTGAAGATTTTGGAGAAATCCGCCTAGGTAAAATTTCACCTAGACAGTTGGCTTTTAGATTTTATGATTATATGCCTGAACAAAACACGATCAAAATAGATATTGATTATGATAAGGCAACATATCCAAAATCTTTTAATGGTTTTAGATGAGAAACACAAGATATGGCTAAACTAGAATTAAATCCAGTTGTTAGAGCTGTGTTTTATCTAGTATTATCACCTAGTGCTATGCCTGCCGGTGTCAATTTTGTAGAGGGCGACACAATAACTATGCCTATTTCGGTTAAGGGTTATTCTATTCCTTATATAGAAGGTGAAGAACCTGAATTGCTATGAGAAAAAACTGAAACACTTAAACTTATTCACGAAGCAAAAAAACCAGAATAGATTAAAGAACCTCAAAGGTTCTTTTTCTTTTATATAATAAGGATTATGAAAAAGAAGCAAAAAACACAAAAGAAAAATTGGCAACACCATCTATTTACATGATTAGCTTTTGCTGTTGGTTTTGTGACATGTTGCTTTAGCAGATTTACATTCAACATGTTCTTCTGTGCTTTTATTTTTCCCTTTTGTTTCTTATTCTTTAATAGAAGAGTTAAGTGATATATTGGTATTCCATTAACCCTAGTTGGTTTATTTGGTGGTTGTTGTGTAGCCTTTTATAGAATGTTTTTAGACAATCCTGTAACAAAGGTTTGAGCTATGCCTATCAACTTTATTGCAGCGCTTGCATCATTCTTACCTTATATATTTGATAAAGTTGTTTATCAAAAATTCTTTGAAACTAGAAGACCAATATTGTTTAGTTTCATGTTTCCTTTAACATGATTAACAATAGACATTATTTTAGGATTAACATTAGCTGGAACATATCTATCATTAGGTTATGCTTTATGTCAAATTTTACAAGCAGTATCAGTTTTGGCAATGTTTGGAATCCATTTTCTAACATTTATTATTGTTTATTTTGGTTCTGCCTTAACTAGTTTCTTAACAGATATTCATAAGAATTGGAAACAACTAGTTATTTCTGCTTCAACATTAGGATTTTCAGGTTTATATTCTGGTATTACACAAGCTATACCTGCAACAAGTCAAATGATTAAAGTAGCCACCAGTGAATATTTTGGATTTCAACATTCTACCACTTGGGAAAGTCAAATTACAGCAGATGTTCAAAAGGCAAGCGAAGAAAATGCAAATGTTTTGGTTTATCCAGAATTGTGTTTTAACCCTGCTAATGACTTGCAATACACAAATCTTCAAACTACAATAAAAAATCTAACTAATGAGTATAGAAATTTATTAGTTTTACTTCCTGTAGAAAACGACAATAGAACTGAAAAAGGGAAAAATTATAACGAAGTATGGTTTGTCATAAACGGAGAAATAAGAAAAATTTATAGAAAACAAAGACCATTCTTTCCAACCGAAGGTGCAAGAACACCAGGTGACGGAGTTAAATATTGAGATCTTACTATTGGCAGAACAAAATGCAGAGTTGGTGCAGTAATTTGTTATGATCTTGAATTTCCCGAGGTATCTGCACAAGCAGGTAGATTGGGTGTAGATGTATTATTTGCCCCAAGCTGAGACAATCCATCATTTGGTATGTATAGATCAGATGTTAATGCGTTTAGAGGAATAGAAACAGGATGTAACTTTGTTAAGGTAACTGAGGGCGGATGAACATTAGCATGCGACTATAAAGGAAGAGTGTATGAAAACTATTTTAGATCAGAAGAAGAAAGAACACCACCAGAATTACATATTTTCGATATGCCTGCTAAAAGAGGATTTGCTTTATATCCTTGATTGAACTACTTCATCGATTATTTCTATCCTGCCGGGTTAGCTGGAGTATTAATAACATCAGGTGTTCTAAACTTAAAAGATAAAAAAAGAAAACCAAGCAAATAACTTGGTTTTTTTCTTTAGATTAGATCTTATCCAACCATCTTGCTTGGAACTACAATCTTATTGAATTCCTTTTCAGATAAGTATCCTAGTTTCTTAGCAGCTTCTTTTAAAGTGATTGATTCTTTTTGTGCTAATTTGGAGATATCAGCAGCTTTTTCATAACCAATCTTAACATTTAGAGCTGTAACTAACATTAAGTCTCTATATAGGTTAAATTCAATTTTCTTTAAGTTAGGTTTTATACCTACTACACACTTTCTTGTGAATGAGTCCATACCATCAGCTAATAAATTAATAGATTGGTTGATGTTGTAGATCATCATTGGCATGAATGTGTTAAGTTGGTAGTTACCCATGGCATTACCTAATGCTACTGCTGTGTCATTACCTATTACTTGAATAGATAACATCATCATAGCTTCACATTGAGTAGGGTTTACCTTACCTGGCATAATTGAGCTTCCTGGTTCATTAGAAGGAATAATTATTTCACCAATACCACAGTTTGGACCAGAAGCTAAGAATCTTACATCGTTAGCAATTTTGATTAAACTTTCAGCTAACACTTTAAGTGTTGAGTGGAAGTGACTAATACTATCCTTTGAGCTTAAACCATGGAATTTGTTTGGTAGTGGACTAAATTTAATTCCAATCATTTTAGATAATTCAGCACAAACTGATTTATCAAAACCTTTTGGAGTGTTTAGACCTGTACCAACAGCAGTACCACCAATACATAGTCTATTTACATATTTAGATGCATCAATAATCATTTCTCTTGAGTTTTCAAGCATTGCTACTCAAGCAGAGATTTCTTGTCCTAATCTTACAGGAGTTGCATCTTGTAGGTGTGTTCTACCTACTTTGATAATCTTTCAGTATTTCTTAACTAATACTTTAAAAGCTTTAATTAACTTATCTAAGTTAGGGATTAGTTTTTCCTTAGTTAATGTAGCAACAACCAAGTGCATGGCTGTTGGGAAAACATCATTACTACTTTGAGACATATTAACATGATCATTAGGGTGAATGAATTTTTCCTTCTTAGCTAAGTAGTTTGCTCTGTAAGCGACTACTTCATTAACATTCATGTTAGTTTGTGTACCACTTCCTGTTTGTCAAATTGACAATGGGAAGTTTTTGTCTAGTTTACCAGCTAAAACTTCATCACAAACTTTAACAATTGCTTTTGATTTAGTAGCATCTAATTTTTTAGCTTTTGCATTTGCAATAGCACAAGCTTTTTTAATGTATGTAATACATTTAATTAATTGCTTAGGCATTTTTTCATCAGAGATAGTAAAGTTTTGTTTACTTCTTTGAGTTTGTGCACCTCAATATACGTTTGCAGGAACTGCTATGGTGCCTAGCGTATCCTTCATCATTTTCATTTTCATAACCTTTTAATTATAAAATAATTAAAACGAAATTATAATATTACTAACTTGTTTAAAATGATTAATGCTTTGGATACAAATCAAATAATTGCAGTAGGTGTTAACCTATCTATTTTAGTTGTATCTTTAGTAGTTTCTGGTGTATTAATTTTTAAAATTAAATTTGATGACAAAAACTATCGATTGCTTTTTATTATTTATACACTTTATTGGGTTGCACCAATGCTTTTGAGAGAATATACATCTAAAATGCATACAGCAATGAGTGGCTTACCTGGTCAAGAGTGATTATCCAGTTTGATGTGAGTTCCTGTAACGGTATATGGAATTATTGGTTTGTTTTGAAAACCATTAAATGACTTGTTAAGTCATAGACTTAAGTCAAGAAAAAATGTTATTTTTATTGCTTTAGGTATTCAAGCAATCGGTGCTATCCCTATGCTTGCATACCCATGTTTCGCAACAAACATCATTCAATCTATTACTGTTGGAATCGGTGCTAGTGGTATTGCAGTTTTTAATTTAATGTTTAACGAGCAATATGCAAAAAGAAAAGTGTTTGTTACTGTTTCCTTGTTGTCATTACCTCCTTTAATAGCAGAATTTTTCTCATCAGTTTTGCAATGCTGTGTTACAAGCTTTGTACCACAAGAATACACACCCGAACAATATATAGGTATAGTTAAGTACATGTGGCTACTAGGTTTGATTTGTATTGTAGCTACAATAGTTGCTACTTTCTTTGTAAAAGAAAAAACTGCACTACTTTATAAGGACAATGAATATAAAGAACCCATTAATAATAAATGAGATGGAGCTGTTGTTGTATTATTAATTCTTGCAGCAGCAATCACATCGTTTATTAAATTTTGCACATCTGGCGGAACAACTATATCTGAATTCTCATTTATTGGTTGACACCAATCTGGTAAACAAGGATACACAGTTGGATTTGAGGGATATCTATCTGTAATTTTTACGATAGGACAAATGGCAGCAAACATTATTACCGGACTTTATCTCGTTAAGAAAATTAACAAATGAGCAATATTTAGTATTGCATCAGGACTTTGAATAGTTTATGCAATTATTGCCGCATCAGCATTAAATGTGTGGGTAAGACTTCCTATGAATATAATCAACGGATTTGCCTTTGGCATGACTTACAACTTGATTGTAGGTATAGTAATGAATAAATTCTTTGCAAAGACAAACAAGATAACACCAATTACCTTATATAACACAGGATTATCTATTGGTATTACTTCTAGTTTGTTCTTTAACACTTTCTTAAAACAAGTATTGTTTGCTGGTGGAACAAACCCATTTGATCCAGGTGTTTGAGATTCTTTTGTCAAGGCAAACTGAATCGTTATGGGCTGTGTAATTGCTACTATGATTGTTATGTGAGCTATGTTTACTTCAGCATTTTTCATTACTAAAAAACACCCACCACAAAAAGTCTTAGTTAACCGAGTAAAAAATCAAACCGATATGGATGATTAATCAATGTATAGTAATACATTGTTTTTCTATTAAAATTAAGTAATTTTAATAGGTTATTTATAATAATATAAATACTATGCATGCAGATACTGTTTCTTTAATAGTTAATTGTATAGTTTTAGCAGCCCTAATAGGTGGTTCTGGAATATACATTTGAAGATTAAAATTGGGATCAAAAAATGATGTCCTACTTTTTATTCTTTTTACTGTTTATTGAATGGCACCTTTAATGTGTCGTGAATATACTGGACAAATGCATATTGCGATGAATAATGTAATAGGTTGACCACATGACGGTGGAACATTATTGTGACTACCACTAGCCATTTATGGTATTGCTGGTTTAGTTTATAGACCCCTAACAGATGTTTTTACATATAAGATGAAATCTAGAAAAAACGTCTTATACATCTCATTAGCTATACAATTTGCAACACTAATGCCAATGTTTTTTTATCAATCATTAGCTACTAATATCATTCAATCTATTGGTACTGGTGTAGGTGCATCAATTATTGGTGTATTTAACTTGATGTTCTCTGAAGAACATCATGGTAAAAAAATCTTTAGAACAGTATCTATTATGGCTATTCCGCCACTACTAGCAGAATTAATTACTGGTGGAATAAAGTCTATTGTTTGTAGTTTTTTACCAGAACAAAAAGAAATTTATTACGAAAACGCACTTAACTATCTTGAACTAATGAAATATTTATGGTTGGTAGCAATTATCTTTGTTGCAATCTCATTAGTTTTAACTATTTTAGTTAAAGAAAACAAGAATCTTATTTATCATGATTTAAAACTAAAGGAACCAGTTAAAACAAAGGCAGATTGATCTGTTGTTATTTTAGTTGGGATTGTAGCTGTTTGCTTAGGATTTACAAGATGAATTTGTGGTGGACCTTCTTCTGTTACACAATTTGTGTATTTGGGTGAAATAGCAACAGTTAATCCTGGTGGCATGTTCCCGCTTCCTGAAGCTGTTTCAACCAAATACATGGAAGGATATTTATCGGTTGTGTTTGCTTTTGGACAATTGGCCGGTGTATCAATTTCTTCTGCTGCTTTGCAAAAGAAGGCAAAGAATAGCAAATGAATTTTAGTTGTTTTGGGCTCACTAATGTATATATTGTATTTAGTCCTAAATACAATAGAAAATGAACAAAAAAGTATTTTCATAAACGCCTATGTTTATTTTGCTACAAATGCAATTGCCGGCTTAGCATATGGATTAATTCTGCCAGTAATTATTGGTATTATGTTAAACAAGACATTTAATAAAGTAAAGATTATTACTCCAGTAGGAATTTTCAATACCGGTTTAGCTTTAGGAATTACTGCAGCATCTATATTTAACAATATCGTTAAAGGCGGAGCCTTTGATATGGCAACAGGTTGAATTTTTGATGACTTTGTCAAAGCCAACCATGGTGTTAACTCTATAACAGGAATTATTGTAATGTGCATGGCAATCATATTTGTTATTTCATATATCATCCATACAAAATTCCCACCTAAAATGACAAAAATTGGTGTGAAATATCGCTCCGGTTACGAAATGGAAATATAGTTTTATGTTATAAAACTATATAATTAAACTTATATTTATGGCTAATAAAAAAGCTAAAACCAAAAAGACTTCAAAACAAAAGAAGCCTAAAAATAAAAAAGTAAGAGATGCGCTGGCAATCTCTCTTTCTATTTTGGGTGTTTTGGTTATTGTTGCCATAATCTTGCTTTTAAAATTTTGTCACAATCCTAAAAAAGATACGGTTTTGGATATTCAAAAAAATGACCAAGGACAAACTGTATGTTATGGATTCAAGGATGAGGCAACTATTGAAGAAATTCTAAAAGAATTTCCTAAAGAATTAATTATTCCAGAGGGTGTTCAAATAGTTGCATCAGATGCTTTTGTTAATGACACAGGTTCATCTACAATACCAGCCGAAATTGTAATGCTAAGTTTTCAAACAAATTCCAAATGTTCTGAAATAGGCAATGAGGCATTTAAACTTGCTCAATTTTCTACTATTAGTCTGCCGCTAAATATCCGAACAATAGGTGAAGATGCATTCGCTTCTAATAAAGCAATTACTAGAATTGATTTTCCCAACAAATTAGAATATGTTGGTGATAAAGCTTTTGAAAATTGTGTTTCATTATCAGAAATACATGTTGATCAATTTGATAACATACCCGGAGACCTATTCAAAGGTCCTGATGTCTTTTTAAACAAACCACAAAAAGGAACAATTTTTGCTAAAGATTTAGAATTAGCACTTGGTTGGAAGAAAGTGTTTAGTGAGATACTAAAATTTACTTTTGATAAAGATCATTGAATAATGGTTCCTGATGTAGAAGAAACTGTTCTAGACATAGAAGGCAGTGTTCTTAAGGGATTTAAACCAGGTGTAACGAAGGAAGAAATTCTAAAAGAATTTAAAGATGAAAAAATGATTATTCCTAACACAGTTACATCAGTTAGCAACGACGCCTTTCGTGACGAAGACCCTAACATATGATCTAGAAGCATTCCTGAAGAAATTAGCTCAGTAACTTTTGAAGCGCCTGAAAAGATTCAAGACATAGGAGCAAGAGCATTTGCTTTTAATAAATTTGAAATGATTAATTTAAATAATATGAGTGGTTTAGAAAGTATAGGTGAACATGCTTTTGTAGGGTGTTTAAATTTAAAAACTTTTGCTAATGGTGATAATACATTATCACTTTGTGATAATGTAACTTACATAGGAATGGGTGCTTTTGATGGTTGTGAAGCAATTAAATCTATAAAGTTGCCAGCAATATCTAAAGTGGCAAAAATATGTGAATTTGCCTTTGCTACCGGAGATTTAACAACAATTGATTGTTCTAAACTTGAAATTGTATTGGATGGGGCAGCTGAATACAGTAGTGATTGTTCAATGCGAATTTGAATGGAAAACCCATATATTTTCAGTGGTTTAGGAACAAATGGAAGCATTATTTTACCTAAGTATGATGATCAAAGTGGTGTATGAGATAAAACAACAGCGTTCTTGCTTGCTGAAACTAGGGAAGAATCAGTCTTAAGTGATACAAATTCAGGCTTTAATTGGATATTTAGCAATTTATCTATAGAAGAAGGTATTAAACTTTTTGATTGAACATTAGTAGAATAAGAGCCTTATTTAGATTTTGCATATTATATATATTTCATATATAATATGTAGCATAAATAAAAATAAGGAGTTTTATGAAATTAAAAAAACAAATAATCGTTCCTATCGTTGCTGTATCAGCATTATCAGCAGCAGTAGTACCAGTTGTTATGGCAACTGTGAACAAACCAAAACAACCAGAAGTAAGAACAGACCTATTTAATATCGAAAATGGTGTATTAAAAGGTTTTAAGGCTGGTGTAACTAAGACTGAAATTGCTGAATATGCTAAAGAAGGTGTATTGTGTCTTCCTGCATGTGAAACAATTGGATCTTATGCATTTAAAGGATTAAATGCACCATTTGTTAAGCAAATTGTAATCGATAGCTCAACTAAAAATATTGAGGACTATTCATTCTACGGATCATCAGCAAAAGAAGTAAGTTTCTCTATAGCCGGTCAAAGCGACTTAAAATTTATTGGTAATCATGCCTTTGCACAATGTGAAGAATTACTTGCATTCCCATTCCCAAAAGGATTTGAAACAATTAGTGATTATGCTTTTATGGGTTGTAAAAAATTAAGAACATTAGACTTCTCTATGTTTGTTAATGAATCAGAATTATTTGATGCGACAAACAAAGAAGCTATTAATAATATTAAATTAGGTAAAGCTTGTTTTTCGGGTGTTCTTCCTGACCCTACAACAGTAACTTCAGACCCGCTTACCATTGTTGTTGGTAAATTTGATAAGACAAGTTTAGGATGTGATGAAGCAACATATGGATCTAGATATGTTTTGAGTGATTTTGCTTCATCTATACAACTTAAAATTGATTATTTGGGATCACAAAAACCAAATTGAATTGTTGGAAGATCTCCAGTATCAAATTTTGATATTTGTACTGTAGTTCCTTCAAATTATCTTGACATTGACTCAAATGGTCAAGTTAAGGGAACAACTAAAGAAGGGCAACAAGCTTTACAATTTTTAAAATATTCTGCTATTCAATTCCCTAAAACAGCTGCAACATTTAGCGCCGATTTTTGAAAAGATCCAGGAATCGAAAGTATAAAAGGAAGCATCACTGATCTTGATTTCTATGAAAGTTCAATAGCTGCAATTCCTGAAAATTTCTTATATGATCAAGAAACTGGAGAAGTTTTATCAAATCTTGAAAATGTTCGTTTAGGAACTGCAACAGAAACAATTGGATCTCAAGCATTCTTTTCTGCTGGTACTTCAAAATTAAAATGAATTAATATCAATTCTAGTTCATTAGCAAATATTGGCGAGAAAGCTTTTGCTGGGAATAGAAACTTATGTTCTTTTGGAGACAATCCATCTACACAAGCAGAACAAGAGTCACAAGAGTTTGTTATTGACTATAGTAGAGAAAAAACATTAACAATCGGTAAAGAAGCCTTTGATAACACTGGCATATACAATATTGTATTTAAAAATGTTAATCCTAACTCGACTCCTACATCGATTCGTTATGGAGAAGGAGCATTTGCTGCTCTTGAACACCTAACTTCTATTACTTTTGATAATTTTATATTTGGTGCCACATACGATAGTGGAGCTAATACAATTACTATAGGTAATAACGATAACGCATCTGCTGTAATTAAAAGCATATTTTCGCACACAAGTGAGGAAAGCATATTTGATGGTTCTTTCCTTAATGAATCTGGAAAATGTTTTATTAAAGTTCCATCATGATCATCTGAGGATGTTCAAAATGTTTATGCTGATGTAGACTATTTCAAGGATATAAACCCACAATCTCCAACAATTAATAACAACAACCTTGAACAAAGTTTGCAAGACTATTTTATAGCTGGAATGTCAACTGAAGAAGTACTCAACTTTGCTAATTGAGAAATTCGTGGTAGTGAATCTGAAGGACTTAATTTTGAGGAAACACATGATGATGGAATAAAAAGTGTAGAGGCAGCTAAACCGGTTGAAGGACAAGAATTTAATTTTGTTGTAGATTTTAATGCAGCCCCATCCACAATCGATAGATTAAACACGAATGTTACTATTTCTGAATCTAATGGAAAAAATAAAACAACAATTGTTGATTGAAGCTTATGAACTGATGAAGCTGGTAATCAAGCAACCATTGCTATTCCTGGAAAGTATGTTACAGGAGATATTAGTGTTATTTTAGCTTCTCAAACAAGACTTCAAGTTTCAGGCAGCAGCATTGATACAAGTAAGTCTGATGAATGCTTTGCTAAACCAACAATTAAACAAACAAACGTGTCTGAGGGCGAAGACATTACTATTTCGACTAGTACAGCAGAAAAAATTGATTTGAGCACTGAATTAACAGAAATAAATGTTGCTGGAAAAACAATTAGTTATGATGCAACAGGTGTTGGTGGATGATTCTTTACTCATGATGGAAACCAATTTGCCATTACCATTCCTGGATGATGTAACATCTGACAAACTTCTACTCCAGCTATTGCTGTTACTCTTAAGAGAGTACCAGCCCCAGCTGTTGATTATGCACTTACAGCAAATTTTGATGAGAGTGCATTTGTAACAGGGAAAACCCCAAAAGTTGCTCAAACAATAACTTCAGGCACTCAACCCCTATTCGATATAAGTGGTGCGGAGCTAAAAGCAACACACGGATATGTTACAACAGGCTTTAATTTGCAAATAGTTGATATTAATGATCCAAGCACCATCCATGACACAATAGCACTTGAATATAATGAATCAAAAGGAACACTTTCATCTTCACGAAGCATACCTACATTTGACAACGCTAAAGCTATTTTAAATATACCTACTGCTCTTATTCACGCTGTAGGTCATTCACAAGCTGAAGGAATCACTTGAGATTCAAACAACCCAGATGTTATTCTTGAAGGCCAACCGGTTACATTTAGACTTGATTTATCTGGTGGAGTAACTGTTGATCTTTCTGCTTCAACAATTGAAGTTAATAAGGGTGAACCGATGGTCATTCAAGACCTAATAAATGCTAAAAAAATTGAAACAAAAGAGGACACAAATTTTATTGATATTATCATCAATAATCAAGGGGCACCTGAATTAACTATAGGGGATATTCAATTTACGTTTGTAGCAAAGGTTTAAGATCTAAAAAAGAAGCAAAAAGCTTCTTTTTTATTTATTAATTGATTCATCAAACACAGTAGCCTTAACTAGTGGCCGTTTATTCTTATTCTTTCAAACAAAGAATGTGATAGTGTTTTCAGCAATCTTTCTAATAGTCATATTAGTAATAGGTTGCTTAGACTTTTGCATTTCTCTTTCAATGTTTTCTTTGATAGAGTAACCTATTTTCTTAATTAAGCTAATAGAAGTGTTAGCATAGAAGCAACCTCTAGTAATCAATATAGGTTGACCAATAATCTTCTTTGCTTTTCTATCGATTACGATAGTAGCATTGAAAACACCATCAGTTCCTAGTATTCTTCTTGCTCCTAATACTTTAGAGTTATCTTCGTTAATCTTCTTACCATCAACATATACTTCCTTAGTATCAACGAATTCATCTGTAACAATTAATTCGTGGTTAACAAGTTTAACTTTTTGACCATTAGTTAATTGAATATATCTTTCTTTAGGTAATCCTAAGAAAGATATGTTTTGTTCCATGGCTGATAACATCTTATATTCACCATGAATAGGAACAATATACTTAGGTGCCACTAACTTAACCATTAATTCTAGTTCTGTTTGAGTAGCGTGCCCTGAAGCATGCAACTTAGTAGAAGAAGAGTTTTGTACTACTTTAATTCCACATTTATATAGTTTATTAACTAGTTCTTCTACTTGAGCAAAGTTACCTGGAATAGGATTAGAACTAAATAATAAAGTATCAGATGGTTTTAACACTACATGAGGATATTTTCCTCCAGCCATCATATTTAAAGCTGCTGTAGGTTCTCCTTGAGAACCAGTTAAGATTATTACTAAATCCTCATCTGGTGTATTTTTAATATCACAAGGCTCTACAAAGTCTTGTTTAAATGTTTTTAATAAACCAGTATTGATAGAAGTACGAATGTTATCATCCATAGTTTTACCAATAATACAGATTCTTCTACCTAAGTTAATAGCGATTTCAATAATGTTTTGAATTCTTCTTAGGTTAGAAGCAAAAGTAGTAATGAAGACTCTGCCTGGAGCTTTAGTGATTTGTCTTCTAATTTCATCTAAAACTAGTTTTTCAGAACCACTAAATCCTTGTGCTTCAGCATTAGTAGTTTCACAAAGAAGTAAATCAACTCCTCTTTTAGCTATTTCACAGATCTTGTGAATATCTGTTTGTTCCATTTTTTCTGAAAAGTCAAATCTAAAGTCACCACAAGTAACTACATTACCGTTAGGTGTATGTAAACATACACCATAACATAATGGGATAGAGTGACATACTCTAAAAAAATCTATTTTAAAATGTTCAGATTCAATAGTAGTATCATCTTTCATTTCTACAAATTTATTTAATTTTGCATCTGGATGTTCTTTTAGCTTTCTTTTTAAAATGTTTTGTACTAATAAGCTTCCATATACTACTGGAATATTAACTGTCTTTAATAAGTAAGGAACACCACCAATGTGGTCTTCATGAGCGTGAGTAATTATTAATCCTTTAATCTTACTTTGGTTTTCAACCAAATAATCAAACGGACAGATAACTGAACTTACTCCAGGTAATTCGTTTTCATCTGAGAATTTATTACCACAGTCGATAATGAATAGTTCATCATCATATTCGACGATGTACATATTCTTTCCTATTTCTTCAATTCCACCTAATGCAAAGACAGTAGTTGGTTTTTTGTTTTCCATAATTTTCTCCTTAAAAGGCTATTAGGGATTGATCATCAGACAAATCTTTATGTTTGTTATCAATACGTTGGTAATATAAAATACCATCAAGATGATCAATCTCATGTTGTAAGCAAATAGCTAGTAAAGTTGTTGCATCAATAACAATATTTCTATTGTTATTAAGCATATCGATTGCTTCTACTTTAATACGGAAATGTCTAGCAACATGACCTTTGTGCTCTTTGTTAACTGATAGACAACCTTCGTAGTCTTTCAAATAACATTTTTGCACACTTGTAGCAACAATCTTAGGATTTGCCAAAAGATATCTATATTCTTTGTCATCAAAATTGAAATGAATATAAATGATTCTTTTATCACAACCTACTTGAGGTGCAGCTAGGGCAATACCAGCTTTAATTTGGTATTGTTCATCTTTACCCTCATAACAAGCATCAATATAGCTAACCATTCTGTTAACTAAATCAGAATCATTTTTATCTAAAGGAAAGATAACTTCTTTACATTTTCTTGATAAAAACTCATTGCTGTCTTCTAAGATTCACTTAGAAGTAGGAAGTAATTTTTGATTATTCAACATTACTCTATATTATATATATAAAATTTATATATTACATTTATAATAGTATTAATATCTTATAGATATTAATTTGGAGAAAATTATGACTATTCAAGAATTCGAATCAAGAATTAAGGAAATTCATAATCATAATGGAACTAAGTTAATGTGTTTACAAGAAGCTCAAACAGCTTTTGGTTATTTAAGTAAAGAAGTTATGACTTCTATTGCTAAAGAATTTGAAACAACAACTAGTGAAATTTATTCGATTGCGAGTTTCTATGCACAATTTACCTTTGTTAAAAAAGGTAAATATGTCATTAATGTTTGTTTAGGAACAGCTTGCTATGTTAAGGGTTCAGCAGACATTCTAGCTAAGTTTGAACAACTATTAGGTATTAAACTAAATGAAACAACAAAAGATGGGTTGTTTAGTTTAACTGCTGCAAGATGTGTTGGCTGCTGTGGGTTAGCACCAGTTATCATGGTTAATGATAAAGTATATCCAACAATGACTCCTGGTAAATGCCAAGCAGTTATTGATGAATATAGAGCTAAGGAGGGCAAGTAATTATGACAATGACTATTGAAAAATTACAAGCCATCAAAGCTAAGTTAGCTAAAAGAATCAATGACAGAAGAGAAGGTTTAGCTAAGGCTGAAAAAACCGGAATTAAACAAATTCTAGTTTGTGCTTCTACAGGTTGTTTATCTAATAAATCTAAAGAAGTTATTGAAGCATTCAATAAAGCAATCAAAGCTAATAATTTAGTTGGTAAAGTTGAAGTAACACAAACAGGATGCCACGGTTTATGTGCTTTAGGTCCAGTTGTGTTAATTTACCCAGAAGGTATTTTCTACAACAAAGTTAAACCAACTGATGCAGAAAAAATTATCACTCAACACATCATGAATAATCAAGTTGTTAAGGAACTTGTTTTCCCTAACCAACTTGATAAAGTTGGAAATATTATTCCTTTAGATAAAACAAACTTCTACAAACACCAAATGAAGATTGCATTAAAAAATGCTGGTGTTATAGATCCAGAAAACATTGAAGAATATATTGCTTCTGATGGTTATTTTGCTTTACACAAATGTTTAAAAGAAATGAAACCAGAGGATGTAATCAATGTTATTACTGAATCTAAACTAAGAGGTAGAGGCGGTGGTGGATTCCCTACAGGAATGAAATGATCACTTACAAGAAAATCAGTAAGCAAGAAGAAATATGTTTGCTGTAATGCTGACGAAGGTGACCCTGGTGCTTTCATGGATAGATCTATCCTTGAAGCAGATCCACACTCAGTAATTGAAGCAATGGCTATCGCTGCCTATGCAATTGGTGCTGATGAAGGTTTCATTTATGTAAGAGCTGAATACCCAATTGCTGTTAAAAGACTAGAACTTGCTATTAAGCAAGCAACTAAGTTAGGTCTATTAGGTAGACACATCTTTGGAACAAACTTTAACTTCAAACTATCTCTAAGATTAGGATCGGGTGCATTTGTTTGCGGTGAAGAAACTGCATTAATGACATCTGTTGAAGGTAATAGAGGTGAACCAAGACCTAGACCTCCTTATCCTGCTATTTCAGGTTTATACAAAAAACCTACGGTTTTAAATAACGTTGAAACATATGCAAACATTACAAGAATTATTCTTAATGGCGCAAAATGATTTAACTCTATTGGTACTGAAAAATCAAAAGGTACAAAGGTATTTGCTGTTGGTGGAAAGATCAACAACACAGGTCTTATCGAAGTACCAATGGGAACTACACTAAGACAAATAGTTTATGACATTTGTGGTGGTGTACCTAATGGTAAGAAGTTCAAAGCTGCTCAAACAGGTGGTCCATCTGGTGGATGCATTCCTGCTAAATTATTAGACACACCAATTGACTATGAAAACTTAATGGCAATCGGATCTATGATGGGATCTGGTGGTCTAATTGTTATGGATGAAGACAACTGTATGGTTGACATTTGTAAGTTCTATATGGAATTCTGTGTAGATGAATCTTGTGGTAAATGTACACCATGTAGAATCGGTAACATGAGATTACTTGAACTTTTAAATAAGTTCACTTCAGGAAAAGCCACTGAAAAAGATATTGATACACTTGAGAAATTATCTAAACACATTAAAGCTACAAGTTTATGTGGTTTAGGTCAATCATCTCCAAACCCAATTCTTTCAACTCTAAGATACTTTAGAGATGAATATGTTGCTCACACCAAAGGTGTTTGTCCAGCACATGCTTGTAAGGATTTAATGGCATATGAAATTAATCCTGATAAGTGTAAGGGTTGTGGACTTTGTGCTAGAAACTGTCCAGTTAAAGCAATTTCTGGTCAACCAAGAACACCTTATAAAATCGACAAACAAAAATGTATTAAATGTGGAGTTTGCTTTGGCAACTGTCCATTTAAAGCAATTGAAAGGAAATAGATTATGGCAAAGAAATTAATTAATTTAACTATTGATGGTATTAAAGTTGCCATAGAAGAAGGATCAACCATCCTTGATGCTGCTAAGAAAGCAGGAATTAAAATTCCTACTTTATGTTATTTAAAAGATTTAAATCCAATCGGTGCATGTCGTATGTGTTTAGTTGAAGTAAAAGGTGCAAGAGGATTAGTGGCTAGTTGCGTTTATCCAGTTGCTGAAGGAATGGAAGTTACAACCAACTCCCAAAAGATTATTGATGCTAGAAAAATAAACCTTGAATTAATGCTTTCTAATCATAGAAAACAATGTTCTAATTGTTTGAAAGCAAACAATTGTAAACTAAAAGATTATGCAGAAATTTATCAAGCATCTGAAACTTCGTATGTTGGTAAAAAATCTTCAGGATTATATGATGACACATCAGCTGCCATTGTAAGAGATTCAACTAAATGTATCTTATGCAAAAGATGTACAGCAGTTTGTCAATTACAACAAGCAGTAGGTGTTATTCACGCTAACAAGCGTGGATTCAATTCTACAATTGGTTGTGCATTTGAAGAAACATTAGACAAAACAGCTTGTGTAGGCTGTGGTCAATGTACGCTTGTTTGCCCAACTGGAGCATTAACTGAAAAGGACAATACTCAAGAAGTATTTGATGCTTTAAATAACCCCGAATTAACAGTTGTAGTTTCTCCAGCTCCATCTGTAAGAGTTTCTTTAGGTGAAGAATTTGGATACCCAATTGGCACAGATGTTGAAGGCAAACTACCTACAGTATTAAGAAGATTAGGATTCAAATACGTCTTTGACGTAGATTTTGCTGCCGACTTAACAATTATGGAAGAAGGATATGAATTCATTGACAGAGTTCAAAACGGTGGTAAACTACCATTAATTACAAGCTGTTCTCCAGGATGAATTAATTTCATTACAGCTTACTACCCTGACTTAATTCCTCATTTATCGACAGCTAAAAGTCCTATGCAAATGCAAGGTGCTTCAGTTAAAACATACTGAGCTGAAAAGATGGGAATTGATCCTAAGAAGATCTTTACAGTTCATATCATGCCTTGTACAGCAAAGAAAACTGAAATCAATTATGAATCTAATGCCTTAAAAGGCATGAGAGATACTGATGCTGTTCTAACAGTTAGAGAACTTGCTAGAATGATTAAGCAAAAAGGTATTGACTTTAGAAAACTAGAAGATTCTAAATTTGATAACCCTCTAGGTGAATCAACAGGTGCTAGTGTTATCTTTGGTGCAACAGGTGGTGTAATGGAAGCTGCTTTAAGAACAGTAGCTGAAGTTCTTACAAAGAAAGAACTTAAAGATATTGATTTCAAAAAAGTTCGTGGAACTAAAGGAATCAAGGAAGCTACAATCGATATTGCAGGCACAAAAGTAAATGTTTGTGTAGCTTCAGGTTTAGCTAATGCTAAGCAAGTTCTAGATGCAGTTAAAGCTGGTAAGAAACAATATCACTTTATTGAAATCATGTGTTGTCCAGGTGGTTGTGTTAACGGTGGTGGTATGCCATATGTTGACTACAACGAAGTGGATAGAGATATAGTTTGCAAGTTAAGAGCTAAAGCTCTTTACAAGAATGATTCTAAGAAAACCTTTAGACAATCTCACAAGAACCCAGCTATTATAAAAATCTATAAAGAATACTTTGAAAAGCCTAATAGTCATAAGGCTCACGATATTCTTCATAGAACTTATAAAGCAAGAAAATTTATATAGTATAATATCATTATAAATATAGGAGAAAAATAATGGCTAAAGCAGTAGTAGATCAAAACAAATGTTTAGGATGTGCAGCATGTACAGGTGTTTGTCCAATGGGTGCAATTGCAATCAATGCATCTGGCAAAGCAGAAGTTAATGCTGAAAAGTGTGCTGGTTGTGGTCAATGCGCAGGCATTTGTCCAGCTCAAGCAATTGAAAACAAGTAGTTAAAAAAAGAGTGCTTCGCACTCTTTTTAACTTATATAATAATAGCATGAAAAGATTTAAATGAAGTATTTTATTTACTCTTCCATTAACATTAAGTTTTGCATCTTTAACTTCTTGCTCAGCAGGCGATGGATGGGTAAGATATGGAGAAGAATATGATTCTCCCGAATTCAATGTTGATATTGGTCAACAAGTAACAATCACAAAAAACATTGATAATGATTTTGTTGATTTTTGACCATGGCTTTTTGTTGTTTTTGAGACAAAACCTTCTACCAATAGAATTGATATTGATGAAAATCAAAGTATTAGTATTAAAGTAGGACAAGACACATTTGAAGAATACATCTATTTTGATGGGGCTCTTTTATTTGACGCAGAATCATTTGATGATGCACTAAAAAACCATCTTTCATCTACTTTGACATTAAAATTTCACTTAAAAGAAGGACAACACGTGCCCGAAAAAGCCAGAGCGACATTTTGATCTCCACGACCATAATTAAAAAGAGGACTAAACCTCTTTTTATTCTGCTAATTTTTTAATGTACGCAATTAGTTTTTTATAGTCGTTAAAGACTTTTCCATACTTTTTAATTGCACCAATTAAATATAGATTGATGTAAGCATATTGGCTTTCAGCCAAGCCATTCTTTTTGATATCTTTGTTGATTGCTGGACACATATTAGTTGAAGCGTCTCTAATATCTGTATATAGACCAAGGATAAGCTTATGCTTACTTTTTGGATTACAAGCATTAAAACCTGCTACTCATCCTACTTCTGTAGCAACACCCAAATCATGATCATCTAATACTGCAATTAGGATATCACATTTTGCTACTCTGTCTGTATCTCCATCATAGATGGGTTTAGATCCAGCTGGCTTAGTTTTATCGTTAATAGCTAAATTGAATTGAGGCGCATAGACATCTATACCCTTAATTTTTATCAATTCTTTATAGATTACTTCATTTAGAAGTCTATCTCCGGTAACGAATAAACCGTTTGCTAAATAAATTTTTATCTTCTTCATATTACCTTTATTATAAATTAGTAAACTTATATAATAAGTTTAATATGCAAAAAATTATTTATCACATTCACAATGAGATATGTAAGCATTCAACTAATAAGCTGAATGAAATAGTTGCATATGCCTTAAAACATAATTACAAAGAACTATATTTTACTGAGCATCCTCCTATTGATAAAAAATGTTTTTATCAACAAAGAAGAGCAACCTATCCTGAAGTTAAAAATTTACTTAACAACATAAATAAAGTTAACAAAAAATATAAAGGCAGATTACATATTTATTTCGGTTACGAAATAGAATTTAATAAAGCTGATAGATCTTTTGTTAGAAGATATAAGAAAGATCCATATCCACAATTCTTTATTTTTGGCAATCATTTCTATGGATCTATCTTTAATATCAAGAAATTACCCGCTCCTTTAGTTATGTACACAACTAAAACACTAAAGCAACTAAAAGAGTTTGATGAAAACAATAAAGCTGCGATGTCATCGGGGTTATTTTCGTGGGTAGCTCATCCTGAAATATTTTTAAATAGCTATAAAAAATGAGATGTACATGCAAAGCATGTATGCAACAACATAATTAAATGAGCTATTAAATATAAGTTACCTTTAGCATTTAATGTTAACTTTCCAAGTTGAGAGACTAAAAGCGAATGACACTATCCATGCAAACACTTTTGGAAATTAGTTGCCAAAACAAATATTCCGGTCATTATTGAGGCTGACTCACATGATATTCACACTTTTAAGGAACATTGATTAGACAAAGCTAGAAAACTAGCTTTATCTTGGGGACTTAAAAAGAATTTAAAAGAAAAAATTAAAATTAATTGATTAAAAAAACCAAAAATTAATTCTTGGCTGGTTCTCAATGAATACCGGTAAGACCAACGTTTTGTGTTTTCTTTTCATTTTGTCATGCATACAACATGCAAAAACGTCCATCTTTCTTATCAAGCGTTTCTGGTAGAGGATAACCTTGTGGGGCATCCAAAGTTACTTTTCATTTAAGAGGTGATATAGGAAGAACACTTTGTATGAATGCAACCGGACCTCAAAAATCTACAACAGTACAACGTCCTATTTCTAACTTGTCTTCTTCTTGTCCTTGTTCAAGCGTTCTTGTAAATGTAACTTCTACTCGACTATTGCTTACTTTTTCAACAGTATCAACTGTAAAATTATCATGTGGAAGTAACCTAACACTAAATCTTTTAGTGAACTTATTGCCATCTGGCCTATGACCAGAAATTTGAATTAACCCAAAAATACCTACATCAAGCATATTAGCAGGATAATCAATTTGGAAATGAACTTCTATTTGATCCCCCTCCCTAAATGGCTCGCTTGTAGGCGTTAGGTAAACAAAACGAACATTGATACCATTATTGTATATAAAATAATAATTGTCAATAGTAGATTGCTCTCCTTCACCAACACAAATTGTGTAAGTGAAATTTAAATAGTCTGTAAATCTTTCTGTTGTATTTTTAAGTGTAAAATTAGGTTCATCAGTGTCTTTTGGTGAACATGAAGTAATAGTAGCGGAAGTAGCTAACATAGTAGGAGCCACTCCACACAATAATGTTGTTAATAATTTATTCTTTTTCATATTAATATTATAAAACAAAAAAAACTAAGCAAAGCTTAGTTTTAATGTTTGAAGATGTTTGCAATAGCTTCTACTGCCTTGCCATCATCATCTCAGCCTTCGGCTCTTATCTCAATTTTGCATGGTAATTTAGCTCTGCCAAGCACTGACATTAAACTTACCAAAGACTTAGCATTTCCTTTTTCGCCACCAGCAATGATGTATACATCAGAAGTATATTTTCCTGCTTCTGTTGTCACTTGTTTAATCATATGAGCATGAAGGTAAACAGGGTTTGTAATTTTTACTTGTGTTGATTTCATAAAGTATATTTTTATTATAAATGCATTGAAAAAAAATATGACATTTATTCATATATTTTTTTCAATAAAAATATTATTTTTATTATTTTCGCGTCAAATATATAATTTACATACTTACAATGACAGAAAGAACACAATTCATAGTTAACTTAGGAAAAATCACTGACATTAGTCAGATGGTTAAATCCATCAAAAATGAAAAATAAAAACCCATTCTAGGGTTTTTTCTTTTGATCGAATCAGAAGTATGATCCTTCGTTGTTCAAAAAGCTTCTTACTATATTTACGTATGCGTTAGGCCAATGTTTTGAATTATAGAAATTTTTTTCTATAAATTCCTTTATATATGTTCTTTGGGTTATTCTTTCAACAGGACACATATTTGTAATGATAGGTAAAGAATATTTCTTTGCTACTTTAGTTATTTCCTTTTCACGACAAAGAATTAAAGGTCTAATTTGGTAGACTTTATTTCTATCTAGATAAGAAATAGGTCTTAATGTAGCCAATCTTGATTCATTTAGCATATTCATAAAGAATGTTTCTATTGCATCATCAGCATGATGACCCAAAGCTAACTTATTGAATTTTTGTTTCTTCATTGTTCTAATCAAAATTGCTTTTTTCATTTTAGAACATAAAGAACATTGAATTCTCCCCTTTTCTTTCTTTGAAAGAAGGACTTTTGCAACATCGCTATCTAAAATTTCTAAGTCAATATTATTAAACCTTGCTCATTTTATTAATTTAGAATAATTAACTTTTTTAAAGTTAAGAGCAACATGAAAGCCTTTAACTTTAAGTTTTCATCCTTCTTTGTTTAATTTCTTTGCATAAGTATCTAATGCTTTTAGTAAAACTAAAGAATCTTTTCCACCTGAAACACCAACAGCAATATGATCATTTTTATTGATCATATTAAATAGTTTGTTAGCCTTAATTATGTTACCTATAATGATTCTCACAGAATCATTATAATAGTAATTATGGACAAAATAATTCTGATTAATAAACCATCAGGATGAACTAGCAACGATGTTGTTGCTAAGATTAAATCTGTTTATAAATATAAAAAAGTAGGGCATGCAGGAACATTAGATCCTTCTGCTACAGGTTTGTTAATTATTGGCTATGATGATGGAACTAAATTGCTAAGCAATTTAATCCTTGATGATAAAGAATATAAAGCTGTTTTTAAGTTTGGTATTGAAACCGAAACAGGCGATGCCTCTAGTAAAGTTATTAAAAAGCAAGATACTCACTTACATATAAGTGAGATACAAAAAGCTTGTAATAACTTCATTGATAATGACTATTATCAAACTCCTCACCAATATTCCGCTATCAAAGTCAACGGCATTAAAGCATACGCTTTAGCAAGACAAAATATTAAGGTTCATTTAAAACCTAGATTGGTTAAGATTAATAAATTAATCATTGATAAATTTGATGAACAAAAGCAAGAACTGACCTTAATATTAAATGTTTCTAAGGGATTTTATGTTAGATCTTTTGTAATTGATTTAGCTAAAAAGCTAAATACTATTGGACACGTAAAGAGTTTAAATCGCACTAAATGTGGTCAATTTGAATTAAAAAATGCTTATACTTTAATAGATTACCTAAATAAACATGAAAGTTAAATTTATTCACAGCAGCAAACACATTAGAAAGAGCAAATTACCTTTGGTAATTGGCTATTTTGGTGGTGTTCATGTAATGCATCATCAAATTCTTGACTACTACTATGAATTTAACATTTTGACTTTCAATGATTACGAAGGTAAAAAAGATAGTCAACTTTATCCTTTCGATGAAAGAATAAAAGCTCTTGCTAAATACAATCCAGTTAACATTTTTGTAGTTGACATTCAAAGAGATAATATTTCTGCGCAAGACTTTATGAATAAAGTCATTAAAAAAATTCAGCCAACTCAAATCTTGGTTGGATCAGATTTTACATTTGGTTCAGATCAACAATCTTGAAAAGTCTTAAGAAAAGACTTTGATGTTGAAGCTTTCACTTATAACCCAGCTGTTTCAACGTCTTATATTGCAAATTTATTAAGAAAGCATAGTGTTGCCAAAGCTAATAGTTTTTTGATGGAACCATACTTTTATTCATCTAAATGAATAAAAGGTAAGTCTAGAGGCAGACAAATTGGTTATCGTACTATGAATCTAAAGTACGACCCAAGACTTTTAGTTCCTGAAGGCGTTTATATTACTAAGACTGTTATAGGTAAAAGAACCTATAACTCTTTGACTTTTATTGGTGCATCAAAAACATTTAATGTTTCTAAACCAACAGTTGAAACTCACATTTTAGGACATAGAATTGGTGGAAGAAATCTTAAACCTTGATGAATCAAGAATAACATTAAAATAATCTTTATAGATTATTTAAGAGCTTCTTCAAAATTTCCTGACAAGAAGCAACTAATTGAACAAATTAGTAAAGATGTTGAAGCAGCCAATAAGTATTTTGCTGAAAATAAATAAACTATAATTTATATAAACAAAGTTTATATAAATGTCTATTAGTTCTAAAAAGACAATTCTAGAATTTAAAAACGTTTGTTTTGGTTACGAACCAAAAAAACAAATTTTAAATAATTTATCATTTTCTATAAAAGAAAATGAGCACGCTTGTATCGTTGGACCAAACGGATCAGGCAAATCAACACTTGGAAAAGTTATTTTGGCTTTGTTAAAGCCAACAAATGGGAACATTTATATCTTTGGAAAGCAATTATCTAAAGATAATGTTTTAGAGATTAAAAAGAAATTGGGTGCGGTGTTTGAAAACCCTGACACACAATTTGTTTGTCAAACAGTTGAAGATGAAATAGCTTTTGGACTTGAAAACATTCAAGTTAAACGTGAAGAGATTGAGCATAAGATTTTTAGCCTTACTAAAAAACTTAATATCCAAAACCTTTTAAACAAAAACCCATCTTTATTATCGGGTGGTCAAAAACAAAAGGTAGCGATAGCGGCTTGTCTAATTTCTGATCCAGAGATTATCGTTTTTGATGAAGCAAGCAATATGCTTGATCCTTATGATAAGAAAGGGTTAAACGATTTAATCGTTTTATTAAAGACAAAATTCCACAAGACTATCATTAGTATCACTCATGATATGAGTGAAACATTAAATGCAGATAAAATTATTTTGCTTTCTAATGGTTCTATTGTTAAGGAAGCGGAACCTTTAGATTTCTTTAATAAAGATTCAAAAGTTGAATCTTATGGTTTATCCACACCGTTAGTAGTAAAAATAGCAAATGAGTTGAATCTAAAGGTTTCTACTAATTTAGATAAATTAGTAAAGGAGATTGTTCATGGCAAATAAAGCAAGCAATCATCCTAATTCAGCAATTTATGTTGAAAATCTAAAAGTTGGTTTTGGTAAAAATTCTAGTCAGCCAATTTTACTTGAAGATTTTACCTTTGACTTTCAGCCAGGTAGAGTTTATGGGATAATAGGTAATTCGGGCGTGGGTAAAACTACTCTTATATCTCATCTTAATGGTTTAGTTAAATCTAGATATGGAAATATATACATAGGTAATTTAGATATATTAGCTAGTCAAAAAAGAATAAGAAACTATAAAAAGATAAGAAAGCAAGTTTCCTTACTTTTTCAAAATCCACAGCACCAATTATTTAATAGTACAGTTTTGAAAGATGTTGCCTTTGGTCCTAGACACTTAGGCGCGAATAAGGAAAGCGCTAGTGCGCTTGCACGCACCTATTTAAAAAGGATGGAAATTGACTCATCACTTTATGAACAATCTCCATTTGTTTTATCAAATGGACAACAAAGAAGAGTGGCTCTTGCAGGATGTTTAGCTATTGAACCAAACGTTTTCATCTTTGATGAACCTACTGCAGGATTAGATCCCGCAGGTGTATGATTAATGATTAAACTAATCACTAATCTTAAAAAAGAAAATAAAACAATTATTTTGGTTAGCCATGACATGGATTTTGTTTTAGAAACGTGTGATGAAGTACTTGTACTTCATGACAAGAAACTTTTAATCAGTGGCGAACCATATAAAGTATTTAATGATTCCTTATTAACGCGCACCCACATCAATAAACCTATTATTATTTCACTCGCAGAAAAGCTTAGTCGAGTTGACAGTAGATTTGTAAAAATTTTCGATTTGAAACCAACCAATGCACAACAATTTTTGACTATTTTAAAGCCGCTGGTTGCTTCGAAAGGGGGAAAGTAATGTCTAGATTAACTAGAAGCTACTTCAACCCCTTAGAGCAAAAACAAACGTGGTTGCATAAATTAAATCCAGCCTTAAAAGTTGGAGCCAGTGTTTTCTTGTTAGTAATGATATTTTTACCAACAAGTATTATTATGCAAGCAATATTATTTATCTTTATTATTTGTATGCTTGCAAGCGCACGCCTATCTAAAGGATCTATACTAGCTATACTTAAAACCTGTTTAGTATTATTTATAGTTATATTTTTAATAAGTTGGCTCGCGAGTAAGGACCCGCGCGTTATTATTGATCTTACAAATTCTAGGAAGATATGAGGATATGATTGAAATACTTTAAGCGCGTGAGGATGAGTAAGGTTCCAACCTCAACTAAATATCTATTGATATAGTGGGCAAATTTGGGGAGGATGAGTTGGAACCTTAACAAATATTCAACCCACTTCTGGGCAATACATGAAATTCATTATTAATGGAGACCCATGGTTCCTTCCTTATAACGCGCCTATATATGCACTAAGTAGTCATACTCTAATAACTAATATCTTCATGATTGTTAAGATATTTATGATGTTATCCATATTTAGTTTGCAAGTTAACACAACTACAACACTTGGACTAAGTTATGGAATTGAAACTATCTTGACTCCCTTGAAGTTTATCAAAGTTCCGACTGCACAAATTGGAACAGTTATAGCTATAGCTATCAAGTTTATTCCTAACTTATTAGCTGAAGCTAATGCAGTTTCAAGAGCTCAAGCTTGTAGAGGTCTAGATATGAAAAATGCTAGATTCTTTGGCAAAATTAAAGCACTACTTGCTTTAATAGTGCCTATGTTTTCTATAGCTTTCAACCAAGCGGATCAGCTTGCTGATGCTATGGAAGCAAGAAATTACAACCCTAGACTAAAAAGAACTAGATATAGAAAGTACACTCTTAATTGATATGACTGGGTTGGATTTACTATAATAGTGTTATTATTTATACTATTAGTAATAATGGTGGCTTGAAAAGTAATCATTGGACCATTTGCCCTAATAGATTTCCATTTGGTGGTATAAACATGAAACAAAGATATAAAGCAATAATAAGTTACAACGGCTCAAACTATCATGGCTGGGCAAAACAACCTGAATTACCAACAGTTCAAGGTATTCTTGAAGTTACATTCCAAAAGCTCTTTAACCAACCAGTTAGAGTATTTGGATCCGGTAGAACAGATGCTGGAGTTAATGCTTGAGGACAAGTAATTCACTTTGATTTAGTTGATATAGCTGTCAAACCAAAGATTTTGGTTACTGCATTAAATGACGCATTACCTTATGACATTAGAATTAAGAAAATAACTAAAGCCAAAAATAACTTCAACTGTAGATTTGATGCTAAAAACAAAACATATGTTTATTCCATAAACATGGGTATGGTTAATGCTATGGAAAACACTATAGTTTATCAATATAACAAAGAATTAGATATTGACAAACTTAAGGCTGTAGCAGAGATCTTCCATGGTACACATGACTTCCTAAGCTTCTCAACTCATACGAGAGTTGGTGAAACAGTTACAAAAACCATTCACAAAATTAAATTTAAAGTTAAAGACAATGTTTTATATATTGCTATAACAGGAAGCGGCTTCTTAAGAAGCCAAGTAAGAATGATGGTAGGCTCTATGTTAGCATATGCCGAAGGCAAAACAGATTTATATGGCATAAGAGAACTACTTAAAAATCCTAAAAAAGGAAGTTCCATATATAAAGCACCTGCATGTGGATTGTGCTTGTATAAAGTAAGATATTAAAAAATAGGTGTTCCCTATTTTTTTATTTCATTTGTAATTGGTTTGAAATTAAGTTTGGCAAAATCTTCAAGTTTATATTTTTTAATTATTTTTTTGCCAGCCGCAATTATTTTAGCTTTTTCAACCGAACCCTTAGGTAAACTTATTCCTGCTTTAGCAGATAATTTATCCATACAATTTAGGAAAGCATCCCTAGCAATTATGCTAGCCGCAGCAACTGCTAAATATTTGCTTTCAGCTTTTGTTTCGATTGTATCTATATAGATAGGTTTAACTTTTGCTTGTTTTAAATATTTGTAATAGTTTTCTCTTGAAACAAATTGATCAAGATAGATTTTATGGTTCACGCCTTTTAACTTATTAGTTAATTTAGATAGAGCATCATTATGGCAAATCGCCTTAACTATGTTAGTGTTATCAAATTGGTTGATTATTTTGTTGTAAATTGAAGGTTGACAAACACAAGTTTCAGACTTAACTATCTTTTTCAGTTTGGCTGCCATTACTCTGATACTTGTATCAGTTAACTTTTTGCTATCGGTAACTCTTAAAGCTTTAACTTTGTTAACCACAGAATCAGCTACATAGCAAGAACATGTTACAATTGGTCCAAAGTAATCACCAGTTCCAACTTCATCCATTCCAATAGTTCCATCGACAATTTTGTTAGTTGTCTTACTTGTTGATTTATGACTAAAAGCATATATTGCTTTTTCATCACCTTGTAATAACAACGTTCCATTTTTAAAAATGGAGATAGTTAGTTTTTTAGTTTTATATAAAGCAAGAAGATTATCGTTTTTTAAATCTTTAACTTTAAATGCTTTATACAAAGCATTTATTTTTTTAATATCTTCTTTTGTAATCTTACAAGTTTGATTTGCCATATTTACCCTTAAATAAATTATATTTTTTATCTATTAGTTCTTTTAATGATTTGATCACATCTTTGTTGTTGACTTCTTTTATTTGTTTACCATCAACATAGATTAAAGATTTATCTTTAGATTTAACACAGACAGTTAAATCGCAACCCTTTGCCTCTCCAGGACCATTTACTATACAACCCATAATTCCAACAGTTATAGGGAAACATCTTGTTTCCATATATTCATCTATTTCTTTAACTCATTTGTTTGTGTTATATAGATTTCTTCCACATAGTGGACATGCAACAATGTTGTACATTTTGATATTGAAACCAAGATTCTTTAAAAGAAGCTTAGCAATTTTAATCTCGTTTTTGATTTCTCCATTCATGGAGATTCTAATAGTTGAGCCTATTCCTTCTACCAGAAGAGGAACTAAGCCAATACAAGATTTAACAATTGCTGCATCAAAAGGCCCACCCTCTGTTACACCAAGGTGTATTGGATATTTGCATTTTCTAGCTAATTCCAAATTAGCTCTATAAGTTATGTTAGGATTGGAGTGTTTTATACTAACAACTAAATTTTCAAATTTAGCTTTTTTAAAAAACTTAATTCATTTGAAAGCACAATCCACAAGTTGGATTGTAGTACTTCCGGTTGGATCAAGTTTTAAGCTTCCACCATTGATACCAATTCTAATAGCTACATTCTTAACTTTTGCTGCATCAATAATTTCTAAAACATCTGTTTTATCTCCTATATTTCCTGGATTAATTCTAATCTTTGCCACACCAGAAGAAATAGCCTTCAAAGCAAATCTATAGTTATAGTGAATATCAGCAATGATTGGACACAT
>JAZRVJ010000006.1:0-1584 GCA_045599065.1 Mycoplasmoidaceae bacterium | reverse complement strand
TAGTATAGTTTGCTATATTGCTATATTTATAGTTCCGGACCTTCATCTTCGAGTTCGGGTTCGTCTTGTGTCAGATCTTTTTCTTTCAATTTAGCATTTACCCAAGATTTATTCTTATTCAATGCCACTTTAATACTTTTCATTGAATTTACTGATTCTTCAAAAGGAATTCTATCGCTATCTTTATAAACATATTGTTGTTGCATTTTTGCATAAGCATTTTGCACATCCTTGTTAGCGCTGAGATTATCAAAGAACGTAAAATCTTTCGGTAACACTCTTGGAATGCCATCATGTCGATTAAGTTCTTCTTCTAATCGTATATCTAATAAATGCTTCATTAATTTTTCATCCTGGTAAAGAGCTTTAATTTTTATATTGTCTTTCAAAATTGATAAATCGTAAATATGTTTGGCTGCTTCAAATGCTTTGTGTGGATCATTAGATTTTCTAACATATGCTTCAGTAGCAAACAATTTATCAACATAAATTCTTTCTAGACTGATCGTTTTGATTAAAAACGGATGAATATCGTATTTATCTTCAAGAACCTTTCTCTCTTCCTTAGTTGCTAAATCATAGATTAAAGTTGATACTTCCATATCTTCTACTGGTTCGCTAATTGTAAAAGACGTGCCTTCAACTTTTAACTTCCCAAATCGCTGTAATTCATCATTAGAGTCATATGTTGTAACCGGATCGTATATATAAATCGCTTCAACTTCTGATTTATGAGTAAAACCTTGTTTATTATCTCTATTTAATGATGTGAACTTTTTAGTAGCGCGTTCTAGCATTTTATCTTTTTGCGTTCTACTTTCTATTCCACGAACATCAACCGATAAATCAATATCTTCAGAAAAACGATTAGTGGTTTTTAAAGCTTTATATAAAGCTGTACCACCTTTAAAATAAGCTTTTACTCCATTTTTTTGAAGATTAGCGATTTCTTGTAGAAACAAAAAAACATAATAATCTTTTTCAATGACATCGCTACGATAACCAGTTCGTTTGTGGATGTTAGAAATTAATACTTGAAAATCAGCTTTATTCTCATGTAGCTTCATAATATAATCCTCCTTCTTTAGCAATATGGGCGAGATTTAAAATAGCGTCTTTACCATAATATTCATCAGCATAGGCAAGAAGAATGTTGTAAGCTAATTGTTTCTTAACAATATAATCAGCGATTATCTTATAAGGATTATTAACATCAATCGGAGCTTTGTTAAAACAATCAACAATATCAAGAAGCTGAAAATATAAAATGTTTTTATCGTTAATTTTTGTTTTAGGCGGACGAATCCTAACATCTAATTTTTTATCGTATCTAGTTCCGTTTCTCGCAACGTTAGTAACAAATTCTCGATTTCTTGGTATTTGTGTTGTTAGTCCTAAACGATACATAAAATTTAAACCAGTTTCATAACCTTTATTATTCGCTAAGTATTTATTAAAGATTAAAGTTTCATTATTGATATTAAAATCACCAAAAGAAGTTCTTTTAGTTAAATAATAAATACCATTTTGATAAAACCTAAGATTTAATTTATCATTCTTTTCTAAAAGTCTTTTTAACACAAC
>JAZRVJ010000005.1:0-2060 GCA_045599065.1 Mycoplasmoidaceae bacterium | reverse complement strand
TGATTACATACTCACCTAAAAGTTCATTGAATAGTTTTTTCTTTAGCAATTTTTCTAACTCACTAATACTTAGTAGTTTTGGTGGCGAATAGGGATTTAGTCCTTTCTGCCTAACTATTTCTGCTACTTTTTCTTCTTGATCTGGATCAATTTTTCTACGTGTTTGACTTTCTACAAGTTTGAAACCATTAAGCTTAACACCAGATAACATCCTATTTAGTGCATATTCTTTAACATCCTCTATGAACTTACTCATTTCATCTAGCTTTGGTAGAATTGCTTCTATATCTTCATCAGTCATTTTATCGTGATTGATAGGTCGTTTTTCATATACACTAATTTGATCATCATATCTTTTTGAGCATCTAAAACGTCCAGTGCAATATTTACAATGAACACCTGTTACTGGTCTTGGCATTTCTACTTTAGTTTCTTTTACTGCAGGTAATAAAATACACTTTTCCCAGTTTAATAAAACTTCACTAGACATTTCTAATTCAGGACAATGTTTAAGTCTTGGTTGATAAACTCTTAAAACTATTTTTTTAATGTTATAAACTTTTGAAAATGTTCTATAAGCCATCAATGCATAAATTTCAAGTTGAGGATTTGGATAACCCATCCAATCTTCAATTTCAACTTTTACTCTTCCAGTTTTTAAATCTACTATTGTAAGTGTTCCATCACTTGATATAATTGCTAGATCAAGCGTTCCAAAAATATCAGGACATGTTTCTAAAGATAGATTTTGTTCTACTAATACAACTGGTGTAAATCCAGTTCTTTTTCTTTCAGATTCAACAATACCTATAACAAAATCAGCATATCCAGATGCCATTTCCATCATTTCAGAATCAAACATACTAAGTGATTTAGTTAAGTCTTCAATAGTGATCTTTGATGAATCATCAAATTCAACAATACCTAATCGTTCTTTAATTAAGTGTTCACCAAGTTCATGTGTTTGAGTTCCAAATTCACTAGCAGGATTTGTTGTATCCTGTAAACCTTCAGCCATCATAATTGATGCTGGACAATTAATCCAAGTATGACTTTTACTTGGTCCATACTTACTGTGCATTCCAGGTGGCATTATTCATTACCTCCTTCATTCACTTCTTGAACTTCTTCAATAGTGATGTCTTTGACAGTATCTCCTGGAACTAGAATAACTATCTTCCTACTTTCACCTAATAGCTTCTTTAGAACCTTTTCTCTAATAGAAGTTTTTTTATAGGAAACAACTCCAGTTCCAGAAGGATTCTTTAAAACACTAATTTTTAGCTTGTGCTTCATAAGCTATATCCTCCTTCTGAGTGGCTTTTATCTGCCTCTCACTATAAGGACATTTTTATAGTGTTTTGATGGGGGTATTAATTAAAAAACTTTAAATATTTTTTTCTGACTTGTTGAATAGATTCATGGACTGACTTAAAGTTAGTATTTTCTATGCGGGCTATTTCTCGTTCAGACATACCATCTTCTAACATTTCAAGTCTTCGTAGTTGGATAGGTGTAAGAGTAGCTTTGAACGCTTCGACTTTAGCTTGAGATTCATCAAGCTCTTCTTGTTTTTCTCTAGTATTAGGATCAGCAAATTCCATTCCTTCATACTTAGCCCTATCAAGAGAGAGAGGACAATGTCTACGTTCTTTCCTATCAGCAGAAGCTTCAGCTCTATCCATTGCTTGAATTTCTAGACCTAGTTCATCATCAACTTCAACTTCTGATGTTGTTCCATCAGCAAACTTATAAACAATTTTGATCATTTGTTACTTTTTCCTTTCTTAAGATTTTTCTTGCGAAAGGGTAACAAAAAAGCTAGTATGCCAAAATGTATACTAGCTGCAGTAATCTATATAAGAGCACGACAAAACTGGGCATACATTTTTAGCCAATTTGCCATAGTCAGAATTTTCTAACTATGAAACTAACTTTAAATGTTACCCTTTACCGTTGCATGCATTATCGATACAATAAAGTGATAATGATTAAATTAATTTAAGCTGGTGTAGTTTTCGATACAATAGTTCCAGCTATAACAACTATTGATCATGTTT
>JAZRVJ010000004.1:0-7856 GCA_045599065.1 Mycoplasmoidaceae bacterium | reverse complement strand
TTTCTTTTTAGCTTACCAGAAGCTGTTCTTTTTAATCTCTTAGCAACAGCTCTTTTAGTTTTAGCTTTAATTTTTGCCATAAATTATTCTCCTTTATTTCTTAACAATAGTTGCTTCATACATTACTGGACTAACTTGTTTTAGTGGTGTAGCAACTTTGCCATTTGCTTCAACTAATTTAAGGAAGTTATTATAAACTAAATCAATCAATTCAGTTTTTGTTGCAATTCTACCAAATGCCATAACTTTGAACTTAATTTGACAACCATCTTTTAGTCATTCATTAGCTTGATTAGCTTTCCAAGCTAAATCACCTGAACCTATTTGTGGTCTAACCTTAACTTCTTTAGTTTTGATGATAACTTGGTTTTTTCTTGCCTCCTTTTGTTTTACATTTTGTTGGTATAAGAATTTACCATAGTCAATGATCTTACAAATTGAAAGCTTTCCAGTTTTAGCTCCTGGCACAAATAATACCAAGTCTAAATCTTTATCTTGAGCTAATCTAATAGCATCTTTTGTATTCATTGCTCCTAGATTTGCTCCAGTTTCATCAATAACTAAAACCTTAGGGTCTTTTATCTTTTCGTTTTTTAAGTATCTGTCTTTTTGCATATTTTCCTTTTAAATTAATTGTTTATATAAAGAAAATACAACGAATTTGATTTCGTTGTATTCAAAACTATTAAATGATCTTAGATCTTTTAAAAGCCTTTTACCTATCACTATTCGCAATCAGGTGAGTTTACAACTACTTTCTTTATATGTAATTAATTTTATAGTAAAATCAAATAAAATAATTAATTATTTTAAAAAGAAAAATCTAGCGAAAGCTAGACTTTTTTTAATTTGGTGCACTTGAAGGGACTTGAACCCCCACTCATTAAGAATTAGATCCTAAGTCTAACGCGTCTGCCAGTTCCGCCACAAGTGCATTATGGTGCTCTGTGAGGGACTCGAACCCACGACCCAGTGATTAAGAGTCACTTGCTCTACCGACTGAGCTAACAAAGCACTAATACTTATTATAAGTACTAAATAACTAATTTTAACTATTTTTAATTGGTGTATAATAGGGCAAATATTAGGAGAAAAATCATGGCTAAAATTTACACAAAAAGACAATTAGTAGCCGATGTTGCTAAAGCAACAGGACTACCCCAAGCGCAAATAGTTTCAGTCTTTGAAGCTACTGCTACAATTCAAAAGAAACAACTAAAATTAGGTTATGTTGTAAAAACACCTAACGGACAAATAAAAGTTGTTAGTCGTAAAGCAAGAAAAGGAACTAACCCAAGAACTGGAAAGATAATTCAAATTCCTGCTTGTAAAAAACCTAAATTCACTTTTAATGTTGAATTCAAAAAAGGATTTTAAAAAATAGGCAAAAGCCTATTTTTTTATATCACAAAGAAGACGACAATGAATGCAATTAGAATAGCAATCAAAACACATATGATTGTGATAAAGAATCATCAACGTTTATAGAATTTTTGTTTGTTTCTAATAGCATCTTGATTAAATAAGTGAGCTTGTTGATATCTTCTTTGACTTACTGGTTTTAATAAAGTAGTTTCTTCTTTTTTAGATAAGTTAACTTTATTAACATCATCAATTATTTCTTGAATATCGTTGTAACGATATTTTATATCTTCCTTCTTGCTTGCCATACATCTAAAGATAATATTTTCTATGCATGCCGGAATAGTTGGGTTTGAAGAAATGTTAGGAATATCATATTCAAGTGGTAATCTAACAATTGCAGTTTGATTTCCTTTGCATTCTTCTAAATCAAAAGGAAGTTTACCCATTAGCATCTTGTATAAGATGACTCCTAATGAAAAGAAGTCATATTGAACTGATGGAGCATTGTTAGTGTTTAGGGCATCAGGGATAACATATGGTCCTGTTCCTCATAATACCTTGTCATCATTTGTATAAATCTTTACATTTGATTTATCAAGATAGTCTTTAGTTCTTTCTACTACTGTAGCAATACCAAAGTCTATTAATGTTACTTTTGATAAATCATTTGATAATAAAACGTTATCAGGTTTTAAGTCGCGGTGAATGATTTGTCTATTAAAACCATGTAATTCCTTAACACCAATTAATATCTTTTTAAAGATAGACAAAGCAGCTTTAGGTCCTAAGCAGCCTTGTTGAGACATGTATTTATTTAGACTTATACCATTGATATAATCCATGATAAAGACCAAAGCTTCATCATTATTAGTTGGGAAAACTTCATAAGTTTGTACAACATTCTTTTTGTTTCAAACTCTTAAACTAGTGATAGCTTCATCACCAAACCTTCTTACGAAGTCTTTAGTATATGCACCTTCAAAATAGACAACTTTTGCAGCATAAACTTGTTCAGGATTATCTTTCTTGTGAACAAGATAAACTTCTGAAGACATTCCTCCAGCACCAATAAATTTGTCTGCAATGTAAGCAGAATTAAATAATGGAGCTTTTAGAGGTTGTCTATTTTTCTTTTCCATATTATTTAACGTTTATGATAATGTTGGAAACATTATCTTCTGATGCTTTGTTTAGAGCTTTGCTATTTAAAAGTGTTGATCTTAAAGCTAAAGGTAAACCTTTTTTCTTTCAGGTTGCATGGTAGATATCATATTTAGACAATACTTTGTATAAACCGTCAGTGCAAATTAAAAACATACACTTGTCTTTCAATTCACCAGAGTTTAAATCTCAAGTTGCACATTTAGGATTTGTTGGATCAATGAATCCGGTAAGAGCAAAGAATTTGTTTTCATATTTCTTCATTGTTTCTTTATCTGCATTTAATGAAATTAAATAATTTTTATAAATATGGTCATAAGAAACTTGCAGAACATCATTATTTTCAATTTTGTAAATTCTTGTGTCACCAATATTAAAAGAATAGAATTTTCTATCAGCAATAATTAGCAGAGCTAAAGTAGTAGCAATTCCTGGAAGCAATCTTGACTTAGAGCATTTTTCAACTCTTTGCATTGCCAATTCTAAAGTTTTCTTAAATCATGCATTAATATCTTTAACTTTTTCTAGTTTTTCAAATTCATCTGCAAATGTGTTAGCAACCGTGTTGCTAGCATATTCAGAACCCTTAACTGAGCCTACACCATCGCAAACAACAGCACAGAACTCATTGCTATAGTTGTAAGAACAAACAAGAGCATCTTGGTTGACATCTCTCTTGCCTTTTCTTGATTTAATTGCAAATGTAATTCTATTTTGTCTTTTTTTCATGGTGTTGGATTCTTAATTGACCACAAGCAGCAGCAATTTTAGTCCCTCTTTCAAGCCTAATAGTTGCTTGCAACTTATTCTTATTTAAGATGTTAAAGAACTGCTTAACATTTTTGCTTCTTTTGAAGTTACTTAAATATGTTTCATTATATGGTATTAAATTCACATAGCATAAAAGACCTTTTAGCAGTTTTACAAGGTCCAATGCATCTTGTTCTGAGTCATTTATCTTATCCAATAAGATATATTCAAAAGTTAGTCTACGGTTTGTTAATTTTAGATATTGTTTGCAAGTGTCAATTAGTTTGTTTAAGGGAAAAGCTTTGTTGATAGGCATTAGTTTATTTCTTAGTTTATCATTAGCTGCATGCAAACTAATCGCAAGGTTAACTTGTGGTAGTGCTTTAGCAAAGTCTAGAATCTTTTTGCACAAACCACATGTAGAGATTGTAATGTGTCTTGAACCGATTTCAATTCCGTGTTGGCATGTAATAATCTTTAATGCTGTTATTACATTATCAAAGTTATCTAACGGTTCACCAATACCCATAACAACAATATTAGATAATCTTGCTTTGCAATTATCATTTAATCATTTATTAGCTTGAATTACTTGTAAGACGATTTCAGATGCTTCAAGGTTCCTAATTTTCTTGTGCGTACCACTTGCGCAAAATGCACACCCCATGTTACAACCTACTTGTGTTGAAACACAAACTGAATAACCATAGTCAAACTTCATGATCACAGTTTCAATGAAATTGTTATCTTGTAGTTTAAATAGAAACTTAATAGTTTCTTTGTTCTCATCAGTTAAAACTTTAACTATTTTTAATTCATTAAAACTAAATAACTTATCTAATTCAATTTGATTAGCTTTGCCTATGTTAGACATTTGCTTAAAGTCAGTTATTTGTTTTTTATAAACTCAATTAAACAATTGTTTAGCAACAAACGGTTTTAAACCATTTTGATTTAAAAATTTAGTTAATTGATCTAAATCAAAGTTGTAAAAAGATTTATTTGTCATTTTTCAATAAATGCTTATCTAAAATTTTCTTTAAATCTTTTTTGGCTTGTTTTACTGTATTGTTTATAACAATATAGTCAAATAGTTTCTTTTGTTTTAATTCTCACTTAGCTTGTTTGATTCTACCTTCGATAGTTTTCTTATCGTCAGTTTTTCTACCAGCCAATCTTTGTCTTAAAGCATTTATGCTTGGTGGAGCAATAAAGATAGTTAATAAGTCTTTTTTCGATTTTCAATTCTTTAGGATATTTAAAACACCTTGCATTTCTATTTCAAGGAAAACATTTTTACCCTTCTTAAGATTGTTTTCTACGAAAACTCTTGGAGTTCCATAGTAGTTATTTACATAAATAGCTCATTCAAGAAGTTTACCTTCTTTAATAGCTTTCTTAAAACCTGGTTTTGTTAAAAAGAAATAGTCTTTGCCATAAACTTCCCCAGGTCTTTTCTTTCTTGTTGTCATAGACACTGAGAAGATTGTGTTATATTTCTTTTGGTCAATTAAACCTGATCAGACAGTTTTCTTGCCTGTACCAGATGGACCACAGATAATAATTAATTTTCCTTTTTTCATTTTTGCCTCAAAAAATTACTTATTTATATATTTATTCTATATCACACACAAATAAATATTTTATTTAATAAAAAAATAGAGCATAAGCTCTATTAATTTTTTATTTTACGATTAATCCAGGTAGTTTATCGCCTTGGATTACAGCTAAAGTTGCTCCACCACCAGTTGAAACTCAACTAAAGTCTGTCTTCTTAGCAAACTTGATCACAGCAGCAGCTGTATCACCGCCACCAATCAAGCTAAATGCTGATTCAGATTTTGTTTGTTTAGCAACAGCTAAAGCAATTTCTTTTGTCGATTTAGAATAATGACTAAATTCAAACACACCTGTTGGACCATTTCAAAAGAATGTTTGTCCACACTTGATTACTTCTAAAAATTGCTTTAAGGAAGTTGGACCAATATCTAATGCCATTTGCTTCTTGTCGATTTTATCGACATTAAGTTCTTCTGGTTCAACATTAGCAAATCTAGTTGCAACCAAAGCATCAGTAGGTAAAACAATTTTATCTTTAAACTCTTTATAAAGTCTTTTAGCAGTCGGCAGCATGTCCTTTTCAACCATGCTTCCACCAACATTGATGCCTAATGCTCTTAAGAAAGTAAAAGCCATGCCGCCACCAATTAAAACACGATCAGAGATTTTCATTAGTGTTTCAAGAAGGATTATCTTATCAGATATCTTTGCTCCACCAACAATAGAAACAATTGGTTTAGCACTGCCTTTATTGAAGTCAACAATCTTTTCTAATTCTTTTTGAATTAAAAAGCCAATGCAGTAACGTTTAATGTATTTACCTATACCTGCATTTGATGCATGTTCACGGTGAATAGTTGCAAATGCATCATTTACAAACACGTCTGCTAAGCTTGCTCAAAACTTTCCAAGTTTAGTATCATTCTTGCTTTCAAGTTTTACTACCTTACCAGTTTTAACATCAACGTCGTTGTACCTTGTATTTCCTAATAACAAGATATCATTCTTTTTCATCTTCTTTATTAAAGAAGGTAGTTTCTTATCATAACTATCTTTAACAAAGATGATATTCATTCTTGGATAGATTTTTTGCAAAGCATTGGCAACAATCTTCAAAGATTTCTTGCCAGATTTAATATCATCTTTACTTTTAATTCTTGAAAAGTGAGAAAGAATAATAATTTTGCAGTCACTATTGATTAAATAATCAAGAGTTTGTTTAGCACCATTAATTCTTTCATAGCTAGTAATCTTACCATTTTTAACTGGTACATTTAAGTCTAATCTTAAGATTACTCTTTTACTAGCTACATCAGTATTTTGAATAGTAGGTATTTTCTTTAATGATTCTTTTGTCATAATTACAATTCAATGAAATACTTCATTGTTCTAATAAGTTGAGCAGTATAACTTGATTCATTGTCGTATCAAGTGAATACTTTATACATCTTCTTACCATCAACATCTAAAGCCATAGTTAACTTTGGATCAAAGATTGATCCATGTCTATCACCAACGATATCGCATGAAACAATTTCTTCATCGTTGTAACCTAATGTATCATTAACATTAGCTTTAACTAGAGCATTGATTTCATCAACAGTAGGTTGTTTTTCTAATTCAATAGTTAAGTCAACTATTGAGCCAGTAATTGCAGGTACACGCATAGCAAAACCGTGCATCTTACCTTTTAATTCAGGAATTACTAGACCAATTGCTTTAGCAGCACCAGTAGTTGTTGGAACCATAGATATTGCAGCAGCTCTTGCTCTTCTTAGATCTTTATGCGGAGCATCTTGTAATCTTTGGTCAGCTGTATAAGCATGGATTGTTGTCATTAAACCTTTAACAATCTTGTATTCTTTGTGGATGACATTAGCTAAAGGAGCTAAAGCATTAGTTGTACAACTTGCTCCTGAAATAATTTTGTCATCCTTCTTTAATGTTTTATGGTTAACACCATAAACAATAGTAGGGATTGTTCCGCCTTTTGCAGGCGCAGAAATAATAACTTTCTTTGCCCCAGCAGTTAAGTGTTTGCTTGCGCCTTCAGGGTCAACAAATCTACCTGTACATTCCACAACAAGATCTACTTTTAGATCTTTTCATGGCAAAGTAGCAGGATCTTTTTGTGCATAGATAGGAATTTCTTTTCCGTTTACAACTAAAGTATTTTCCTTGAAGGAAATGTCTGCTTTGCACTTTCCATGAGCAGAGTCATACTTAAGTAAATGTGCTAATGTTTTAGCATCAGTTAAGTCGTTGATACCAACGACTTGAATGTCTTTGTCGCCGATTAATTCTCTGAAAACTAATCTACCAATACGACCAAATCCATTAATCGCAATGTTTTTCATTATTTAATACCTCTTGAATATATTTTATATGTAATATTGAAAATATTACATATTTTTAAGTAAAATTAGAATATGGATTTTAATCTAGCTGGTTTTGGTTTGTCAATGATAGTTTTAACTATTGTTGCTGGTCAAATCATTGCACATAAATGAATTAAGAAAGTAACTAATAGTTACTTCTTTTGAATGGTTGTTGGAGCAATAGTGACAGCATATCTAATCGCTTTTAGATTCAGATTTGCTTGACATGATTTAGCAGTTTCAGGTCCACTGGATCTTAAAAATTATGATGATGCATATACCTTTTCAAAAGCTTTGCTTTTGGACATATGCCCATTTTGTGGCTTAATGTTGCCAATAACATTAATGGTTGACCCTACTAGATATTCATGTCGTGCTCTAGCACCACTTGCTTTGATTGGTGGTCTATTTACAATAGTATGCGATATTCCAACTAGTAGCGATCCCGCGTGGACATTTGAATATATCTTTCTAGGGATTGGTTTGAATCACTGCTACTTCATGATGCATGCGTTGAATCTTATTCTTGCTGTGGGTGTATTATTAAATACACCCAAATATGGATGAAAAGGATATCTGATTGCTGTTGGCATGGCTGGTTTATTCTATTCATATGTAGGCATTATGATTGGTGCAACAGGC
>JAZRVJ010000003.1:0-21473 GCA_045599065.1 Mycoplasmoidaceae bacterium | reverse complement strand
CTTCCATGGCTATACTATAGCATGGATACGCAAGTATGTATACTACTTTTAAAGTTATATATTTCAAACATTTAATAGCATCAAGTGAATGTAAAATAAACTTTACAATTTTACCTCAAAATACACTAATTTTTTGCTTATATAGAAGAAACTCGCCAAAAAATTGATTAAAAACAGTCAAAAAATAGCTTAATGAATAGGGTTAGAAGCTATTTTTTTATGTGATTTTTGGCGAGTTTCTTCCTATATACTTTTATGTGTAGGTTGCGCTTGCCAGTGCGGAAATAATCCCTAGTAAAATAGTAGGGATTTATATTTTTATCTGTACATAATCTAGTATTGAAAACTAGATAATAGATTATTGATAATTTATATATGTAATAAATATAACTAGAAATATGTAAATAATAGGGAATAATACTGTCAAGTAAAAATACTTTACAAAAATACCTAACTATTTTAGGTTACAATATATCGAAAAACGATAAACCTACTTGTTCGCTAGGATTTTGAAAGCCGCTTGTAGACTGGGCTGGAGGTGTTCGATTAATAAATGGCTCAGAATCAATGTTTAGGTGGGTGGGTAATACTAGCGCTTATTAAATAAATTAAATGTCTTTAGAATTGAAAATAATAGCCTTAAAATCGAAAACAAGTTTATCTAGTATTAGATACTAGATGCGTGAATAATTAATTATTTATAATTCATAGGTTTAAAGTTATATACTGTTATAGAATAGATAATGTTATATAACAGTGTGTTATAGTATAGGGAATTGTTATAGTATAGTTGTAAAGTTTGTTTTACATAGGAATAATACGAATATGTGTTCGTAGAACGTATGTTTGTAAAGGTAAACTACTTGACGGTGAATTGTTAACCTATTTTGTGTTTTATGGTTAACCATTGGAAATGTTAACCTATACGGAGATAGAAGGTTAACAAATACCTATTCTCCTAGATTGTATAATTATGCGTGCTACCATAGCAATAGTTTAGGTATGCCAGTTACTGCAAAAGGTATTTGTTAAGCTATTTTTTGAATGAACACAAGTTTGTAAGGTGCTTGACAATATGGGATAGGGCGGTATATTTATTCATTAATTTATTTACATAAATTGTAAGCGTGACCGCTAGACCGCATGGTTAAGCCATTTCTAGCATATAGGGGTTATACTGGATTATGCATGATAGCACTACATTTTATTGCAAAATGTAGGGAAAAATAGTTAGGTGAATGGGGGCTTATTAAAACTCCTACTATTCCGAGTGGAATTATCAGAATTACTATGCTCTCACTCATACGAAACGTATCCCAATACCACTCATGCTACGCATCCACTCAATCCCCAAACATTCCAATCCACAATACCCCATATCCCATAATCCAATCCATTCATACTCCATATTCCCTTACTACCATCCAGAACCAACCCTTCCAACAAAACTCTGTCACGATTACTATACAATTTTAGGGACAAACCCCTATTATAATTACTTAATATTTAACTATAATTATTAAATAAATAATTCTCACTGCTTTTAAAATAGTATTTACAAGAATTACCAAATAATTAATAGAGGAATCTTCTGGTCAAATGTAAGTCTGTTGAAAAATTAATCCAAAATTGTAAACCAATTAAAAAATAATGGAGTTCTTATAAAAGTTGAATGCTAAGAATACACTAAATTTAGGGTGAAAATTCATATAAAAATAATTAAAAAATCACCCTAAAATGCAGTAAAATCGGTGAAAAATGAATGAAAATTAATGAAAAACACTACATTTTGTAAAGAAAATTATAATGTGTCTGGAAACCCTATTGGTTGACAGAAAAATCATATAGTCATTACTTCAAGGAATCTTCCACCCATTTTCAGAGTATAATTCAGCCAATATTACTACATAATTATATCATTGCAAGATAGTACATACAACAGAACCGATTAATACAATATTAAATTACTTCCGTTTGCAACTTGTTTGCAAACTAATACCCAACCTCTCTCTGTTGTTCGTAGAACAACTATATCTGATAGTCTTAATTTTACTTCTTTAATTTTTTTAAAAATTATTCCAGAGTAATAAGGTGACAGAAAATAATATAATGTCATATAGGTATACCAAGTTTCTGTCACTAATAAAAATACAATTGCCAAAAATGAACAGAGGTTATATAACCTATGTCTAATTTTGGTACATACAAATAATAATTAATTTTCAAATTTTTAATAATTTAATATTGACAATTTAATAAACATTTAATATTATAAATATGAGGTCAATTTAGGGGCGAAATTGACTTTAATCTTTTGTTTAATTAATATGCTTTAGCTTATTAATGGTGTATATAATTTAATAATATAATATTTATATACAGGCGGCTGTTTTTGATTGTTTTTTAATCAAGCTTTAAATTCTCTGTAAAAAGCTTGATTGTTTTTTAATCAAGTAATTAATTTTCAACAGAAAGCTTGATTGTTTTTTAATCAAGCTTTTCTCCAGAAGGGATGTGATTTCATGATTTAACTGGCAATTTCATAGCTTGATTGTTTTTTAATCAAGCTTTTTCACGAAAACGCAAAGCTTGATTGTTTTTTAATCACTAATTTTCGTGAAAAGTCTAAAATTGATTGTTTTTCAATCAAGCTTTTCAAAAAGTTGATTGTTTTTTAATCAAGTATTATTTAGCATTGGTAGGTAAAATTTAAAATGGCAAAAGAAGAACGAACTATTAGAGTGAACAGAAAGATGATTGATGTTATCTTAACAGGTGATTCAATTTTGGATGAATTTGACTTTATGGTCTACTTGACTCTTAGGATGACAGAATATTTTTGTGTGGATTTGGATAATGCAAAACTTCTAGTTGATAATACTGGACAGACTAATATTCAAATTCAGCAAGTTGAAATTGATATTAAAAATATAATGGAGACATTGTGGAAGTGTAACACTACAAATTGGAAGTTTGTGAAAAGTAAACAGTATCAGTTTGAAGAATCTATCAACAAGTTAATTTCTGCTGGTTGGATTATTCCAGTAAAATTTGATTGTTCTGTTTATATGTATGACCCATCAATTATGAAAATCAGAATTTCAGATTTGGATGATATGTATGGGTTAGCTGTTATTGAAAACGCAGACTTCATTCACATTCCAGTGAAGTACATTTACAAGATTATTAACGGTTATTCTGACAATACAAACCGAATGGCGAACAGACTGAAAAAGAAAGCGTTATATTTACTCTTATTGGCTGTGATTTGCAAACACATTAACTTGTATGAGGTTAACAATTTATATCGTTGTTGTTATCTTGCTGGATATGAATCTTCATTCTTTACAAGGAAGTGGAGTATTGAAGAAATGGAACAGATATTTAAGTTGTGTGGAATCAGTCACTTTAGTGGGGTTAAGATTTATGATGCGTTTGTGACGATTCAGTATTTTGGTTACTGCGATATGGAAACTCTGATTAAGTTCGCTAAAAAGGATGGAGTTAAGGTGAAGAATGAAGGGGTTAGTAAAAAAACAGAAATCCCAAAGACGGTTAAACGTACTGCACTCGATATTACAGAAGCTGAACTTGAAGGGTTTAATTATGAGTTGGAACACGATTCTGATTTCTTTTAAAAAATATTAAATTTGTTGTTGACAACATGATACGTTAAATGTTATAATAATTATGCAAGCTTGAGGTAGGTGTAAAAAACTGGCTTCTGAAGTTGATTACAACCAAGAGATTATTAAGGAGTTTTTACTTAATAGGGCAGTTGGTAAACTTCCAGAATTCACAGAAGAACTTGCATTTCAACTTTACCTCTTTAATGAATATTCCAATACATTGGATGAAGAAGAAAGAGAAGATATTAAAGTTGTAATCGAGTCATACTACATTGAATTATTGGAAGATGACTGGTCTGAAGAGTTGGAAGATTTCTTACAAACACCTTTGGTTGATTCATTCAAGTTCTATAAAGACTTAATGGAAAGTTAAGAACTTGTTTCATTCCTCGTGGACAGACGTTTTGTGAAGCAAGGTGTAAAAAGAATTTGAAAAAGAAAGAAGCTACGGTGATGTAATTGAAAAAGTTGCGGTCACGAAAAGTCTTTAAGATTCCTCTGAATTACATTGCAGGAAACGAATATGAATTTGACATGTCTCTTGAAAAAGCTACAGAATTAGGATATCTGATTTCCATTGCAGACAACCAAGTGTTTAAAGCTATTGAAAGAGTTAATGAAGAAGAATATGGTTACGAACTGATTGATAGTTTATACGCAAAGATTAATCAAGAGAAATCGAAGGAAAAGCCTAGCAAGGTTACTGTTGCAGAGTTAAGAAAACAAATAGACAATCTCTTGCTTCTTCGTGAAATCATTAATGTAAAGGTCAATAATAAGAAAGCATACAAACACATCTGTAAAAACGGTTTTGTTTGCAATGGTGAAAAGTATGTAAGATTACTTTGTGGTGCTGGTATGGGCAGAAGGTCTACTGTATCATTTTGTCAAGAACGTATCTATAAAAAGCTGGATGAAATTCTGCGTAATGGATTAGTGATTGATGAAATTAATATTGCAAAGTACAACGCTTATTATGGTCTTTACATGAGTGGTATGTATGAAGTAAGTACACCGAGATTTGTTGTGATTCCAGATTGCGAAATAGACATTATTGGAAATGAAGTTGACTTTATTGTTGATGACAAAAAAGTAACTCCAGCAGGAAATGAAGTCGATTGCAGAAAAGTTGAAAAACGTGACTTTGTTTTTAATGCTAATGTTTTTGATGGTTCTGGTATTATCAGTCCAGATATGGCTTACAAGTGGGCTTGTGATTTGGAACTTGATTATATACCGTCAAACTTCATTATTCGCTCTGCTTTCATTAAAGGTATGGTTAGTGTTTTTGATTTTCACACATTTGCAGAAGCAAATGGTAAAACAGAAATTACTGACTGCTACGGTCATAAATATAATATTAAAGACGTTGATGTTATATTGACTGTTTCACAATTTAAGATGTGGAAGAAGTATATGAATCTTCAAGAGTACAAAACATTCTGTAGTATGTATAAACATATATGGGGTGTTTCAAGATATTCCAAGAAGAAGGATGCTGAATATAGCCTTTTAAATTATCAGTATTTACAGACTCTTGATTTGGATGATGAAGCTATTGATAATCTTATTGGTTACACTACTGATTGGATTGAAAAGGTTTGCTCTGGAGATGAATTATACACAAAACTGTTTTCTTATGGTGTTGGCTCTGATAAAAACACAATTGAAAAAGCTTTAGGCAGTACTGATATTGGTTGGCTTAAAGGTTTGTGTGTTGATTTTTCACTGTTTGATGATGATTATATTAGACGTAAGGTTTATCAGATGATTCAGAAACGAATTGATGACGCTAAAATTGGTAGACTTTGGGCTAGGGGTAATTATCAAACTATGATTCCAGACAGTTATGCACTTGCACAACACGCATTTGGATTAGAGGTAACTGGACTATTGGAGAGAGGTTGCCACTATAGTAAGTTTTGGGCAGATAGAAATGTTAGTAGAATAGATGCTTGTAGAAGTCCTATGGTTGATTCATCAGAACATAAGGTTAGTGAAATTGTCACTAATGATATGATTGACTACTGGTTTCAATATTTAGATTCTGGTATTGTTATGAACATTTGGGGATTAGATACAATCGTTCACTCAGATTCGGATAGAATTTGTTCCGTTACATGGAAACATGTAAATGAAAAGTTTGTGAACCTAGAAATCTAGGGTGTGCCGTAAGGTGCTAACGATGAAAGCTAAGTCTTTTTGATATGCTAATATCGTGCCAAGCCTGTTAACACAGGAAGGTGTAACGACTAAATTTGGTTTTTACCAAGAGAGGATTGCGGTGAAACTCCACAGTCCGTAGTGCAAACTACCTAAGTCAGAAATGATATGGTAAAGAGATAGTCTAAGTTTGAGAAATGTATTGAAAAATACGGCAAACTTGTTTGATGGTGACATTGTATATACTACAGATAATGAAATAATTATTAACAGTATCTATCCAAACAGACTCCCAATTACTTACGATAAAGAATCTGCTCCTGCACAAAAAATGACAATGACTAATATTGTCAAAACAGATTTAAATACGTTTGATTGTAAGATTGGACAGATAACAAACTACTCTACAAAATTCTTCTCCATGTTGTGTAAGTATAATAGAGAATCAAGAGAATATAATGAGTTGGTTGATAGAATTAAACTGTTGAGACGATATATTGGTGATTCAATTGATGCTGGCAAAGGTATTAAGACAAAACCGTTTCCTAACGAATGGAAGTCATGGACTCGTGTTCCAGACGATTGGTCTGATGAAAGAAAGTCAGAGCAGTGGTTTTTAAATAATTTGGTTGAAAAGAAGAAGCCATATTTCTTTATTTATATTTACCCAGAAACAATGACTGAATACAAACGTGCAAAGCGTTTGCTTAATGACAGATGTAAATATATTTTTGGAACAAGTTTTACTGAATTAAAAAATAAATCCGAAAAGACGCAGGAAGAAAAAAATTTCATTCGCTCTTATTACAATGAACTTCCAGTAACCAAAACTCCATGCATCATGAATAAAATAGCTTGGAGAGTTGAAGATTTAGAGTTTGATTTTAAATATCCAAAAAATTCAGTTGATGAAAATTATGATATTAGTAAGAAACTGATGAGTGGTAACTATAAAATAGTCAAATCAAGATGTGAAGTTATTAAGAGCATATATAAAGAATGGAACTCGTGGATTAGACTGAGTAATAATAAAAATTACAAAGATATTCTTGGCGAAGATTTGTTTGATGATGACGATGAAAACTACTACGAAAATATCGTAGGTAAAGATATTTTTAAGAAACGACTTGAAGAATTAATTCCAAATGAAAAAGAACTTGCTGATTATTTAGTTCATATTGCATATAAGATGTATCCAGATGGGAAAATGAAATCGTTCTGCTGGACATTTGGGTATGAAGGTATTGTTGAGAATCTTCTTGAAAAAAATAAATCAATCAGAATACCAGTGGATGATGCCGATGGTGTTTTATACTTGGGTAGAAAATACAAACTTGGTGAAGTTTATTGATTATAATTAACGAGTATAAATATGTTGAAGATAATTTTTTAAAAGAAGGTTTCAAAATAACGAAGGTTTGGCAATTATTTTTGTTAATTCGATATTATGCAGATATGGGTTACTCACTTCAACAAACTAAAAATGCAATTGTAGAGTTTGATGCGATTAGTCAAATTTCTACAATTGCTAATGATATGTTTCTGTTTTCTGGTGCATACACAAAGGCAACCATGAGAAAGATTCGTAAGGAAGATTGTTTTTGGATTACTGAATATGAGTTGGAAATAATTAATAGTATTGAGGATGTAGAGGACAGGAAAGTTTATTTGGCTTTGCTTGTTCTTAGACAGATAAATAACAATCTGACATTTTCATTAACTTTTGCAGATTTGAAAAAAATATCATTAACACAAAAGACTGTAGATGAAATTAAAAACTCATTATTCTATTTAAGTGAGAAAGATTTAATATCTATTATTGATTGGAGAGTTGTAAATCTTCATTTGGATGTTAAATCTTTAAATCAATCAGAGAATGTAATTGCTTTGTTTGATGAAGAACACTTAATTGTTCCATATTTACAAACATTGAATGATGATGTTGGTTTTTACTGTGCATATTGTGGAAGATATTTAAAATACAGTAGAGATGATTTAAAATTAAATAATCATAAGATTCGTAAATATTGCGAAAAGTGTAAGAAATTAGCTAAAAATAAAAAGCCAAAAACGCTAAAATAGAAAAGTAGAAAGTCCTGTAACATGCTTTGTTAAGCGGTTTACAGGACTTTTTTTGCAGACTTTTTAGGTGGTTTTTCAAGGGAAGGAAAAGTCTGCAAAAAAAGTCTCAAGATACAGTCCTAGACTGCGATTGCGGGATTTCTACTTTTCTAAAACACATATTTTCTTATTTTGCACTTGATGCAAAGCACATATTACTTTTCCTTCCATAAAAAGAATTTGAAAAAGGATGGTACTTACAAATGAAAAAAAGTCGTACAACCGCATACTCAAAAGCAGTAATCACTATGTCTGATGTTGAATTTCTGATTGTTGAAGCTGGTAAAAAAGATGAAGAAGATATGGTATTCTCTTTAACCGAAGAACTGAAAAGATGGGTTGGAGAAGCAGGAGTATCTTTAACAATCAAAAAAGACGAACAAATTTCTTCCGAAAATGAATTTGTAGCAGACGGATTTATCGAAGAGTAATTTGGTGAGATTATGGAATTAAAAAGAACCGAAAAAGAAACAGATTTTGAATATTTATTGCGTTTGGTTTTGGCTAAACGCAATAAAGAAATACATATTGACTGGAATCAAATTGCTGACCTAGTTGGTGATTGTGGTTCTGCCGAATACGTAAGGAAGTTGTCGTATGGAATTTATAAATATCACGACTACCTATCTGGAAATCAAGAAGAATTTGTGTCTGAAAGAATTCTAGTTTTGTCTGATTTACATATTCCATTTCATCTTCCAGTGGATACATTTGAAAAATATAAAGATAATGTTGATGTTTTGGTATTGAATGGAGATTTGATTGATATGCAATCAATTTCAAGATTCCCAAAACTGTACAGAATTTCTCCTATGGAAGAAATTATTGAAGGAAGAAACTACATTATTTCATTGATTGATTATTTAAAACCAAAGAAAGTTATTGGTATTAATGGTAATCATGAATTGAGATTTGGAAATTATTTGGCTAAAAATTTAGATACGGACGTATTAGAGTTAATGCCAAATTCTCCTATAGAACTTATTTTTAAAGACGGTTTTACATGGTACAACAAAAGAGAAAGATGTAAAACTAATTATGTGTCGTTGGAAGAAGTATTTCCATCTGTTAAGTTTATTTATCCAGACGATTGGAAATATCAGCATGGAGACACTGTATTTTGTCATCCACTAGCGTTTTCTTCCAGTCCATTAAAAACTGGACAAAAAGCATACACATGGTTTTTAGAAAATGGGTATAACTTTGATAATTTAATTGTCGCACATACACACAAAGTTGGACATTATATGATTGCTGGAAAAGCAATTTATGAGTCTGGGTGTTGCGCTGATATTGATAAAAATAATTATACAGATGGAAAATTGGTTACAACTCAATCCTGTGGATATATTTATTTAGAGCAGAACAACAAAGGAAAAACAGTCAACTTAAAACAAGAAATTATAAAATAGGTGAACGAGTTGAATAATACAAAAGTTGTTTTGTATCCAAACATTGCAAGAAAATTGCTGAAACTTGGATATCAGATTGTGGATGTAAAACCAAAAAAAGAAAACAGAAGCGGAACTCTGTTTATTTTTAAAGTTGAAGATGGATTTGAAGAAGAATTTAACAAATTAATGAAAGAGTTTCATTCAGAAAAAAGAAAGTGATAAATAATGGCAGAAGTTTTAGAAAGCGAATATATTCCAATTAATTTAGAAAATGTGGTAAAGAATACTTTTGACAAAGAGCAGTTTGAAGAAGGCTTGGGATTAGGGTCTTTCTATGCTGGTTTGTGTACTGCATTATTTAATTGTGGATTAACAGAAGATAATGTAACTGAAATTGTAACAGGAATAATTGACCATAATATGGTTTGATGAATCATGGCAACAGTTAAATCAATGAAGAAATCAACTGCAAAGAAACCAACCACGGCTGTTAAGCTGGAGTGTGCTATTTGCAAACAAGAAAAGAACATTAGTCAGAGTTTCTTTAAGACCAATCAAGAAGAATATCTTGATACTGGTGGGTATTGCACTACATGTAAAGATTGTTTTAGAGATATGTTAGTAAATCCTGTTAACGGAATGATTGAAAGAAGCAGATTTGAAAACATATGTAAAATTCTTGATATGCCGTTTATACCATTTGAATATTCTGCATTAATGGTAAAACCAACTGTTAATCCAAATAATTTAATTGGCGAATATAGAAAGCTTATAGCTGTAAAAAAAGAATACAAGAATTTGTGTTACGCAGATTCTATTATGTTCATGAATTCAAAAGAGCAAATTGAAGATGAAGCTAAAAGAAAAATAGAAGCTGTAGCACAAGTTACTGAAGATATGATTGAATTTTGGGGTGCTGGGTTTTCTCCAGATTATTACCTTGACGTACAAAAACGCTTTGATAAGTTTATGGAAAATGAAGACTTTGAAAAGATGGACTACGCAAAAGAAAACTCATATAAGACGTTGTGTCAACTTGAAAGAAAGAAAACTGAATTGTTGCAACAGAAGAATTACGATGTAAAAGATTTAAACTCGATTGTTAATATGATTTCTAAAATTTCTGAAGACTTGGCTATTAAGGCTATTCAGAAAAAAGAGGATGAAAACAATCAAGAACATTACATTATGGGTTTGGTAATTAAGTGGGTTGAAAATGTAAAAATGCAACCTATTCCAAAATTAGAAGATATTGATTGGCTTGGAGAAATGCCAAAGTCCGAATTTGACAGAGAGATGGCAATGTTTAAACATGAAATGCTTGTCGAACAAGGAAGATTAAGTCCATATCAAGAAGTTGTTGATGGAATGAAGAAAGAATTTTCTCCAACTGATGAAGATTTGTCCGCAAATGTATTTGACTTTGAGGATGATGAATCATGATTACAAAGAAAAAATACAACACGAGACCAAAAAGTAAAATGAGTATGAGTCTACGTGACTTTGTTACAAACGTAGAAGCATTAACTTATGATGAACAATTTGTAGAGAACGCTATAAACTGGGCGGCTTTTTGGAGAAAATACCCTTTTCATATGTGCAAACATTATTTGGGTATTAATTTAAAACCTTTTCAATGTGTTATTTTGTATCAGATGTTTAATAATTCAAATAGTGTATATATAGCAAGTCGAGGTTAATTTTGGCTTCACTTAATAGAAATATTATGGAAAATTAATTGGGCAAATTCGGTGAAAACTAAGTGAGAATATGTTGACACCGAGGTAAACTTTCAGATTGCGAAAGGCTGATAGTCACCGTAGAGCATAGACAGTGAATAAATATAATCTGTCCACGAGTGTCCAACATCTAAACGTAAAGTCGTAGATGAAAATATATGCCGAACTTACAGGAAACTGTAAGAAGTATAAGATAAAAAGCTTATACGATAACATATGCAAGGTAAGACTTTTCTTACTGCTATTGCTTGTGTTTGTTACGCTATTTTATATCCAGATTCACAAATCGTTATTGCATCTGGTGTTAAATCACAGGCATTTGAAATCTTTGTAAAGATTGATAAATTATATAAAGACTGTCCAATGTTGAGACAGGAAATTCTATATAAGACTGAGGGTAAGGTTGACCCTAGAATCGAATTTAAAAACGGAAGTAAAATTATCACGGTAGCGTCTAATGACAATGCGAGAGGGAACAGGGCAAATCTGTTAGTTCTTGATGAATTTAGAATGCTAGATAAAGATATTCTTGAAAGCGTTCTTAAAAAATTCTTGGCAGACCCACGCCACCCTAAATATATGGATTTACCAGAATATTTTCATTTACAGGAAGAAAATAAACAAATTTATCTTTCTTCTGCGTGGAGAAAATCACACTGGTCTTATAAAAAATATAAATCAACTATTAAACAGATGGCGGCTGGAAGGTCGTACTTCTGTTGTAATTTGTCATACCAGATTGCAGTTAAAAACGGTTTGAAAAAGAAAACTGAAATTGTAAATGAAATGACAGAAGCAGATTTTGATATTACAAAATGGAAAGTTGAAATGGAAGGATTTTGGTTAGGAGAAGCTGAAAATGCATTCTTCGACAATGATTCCATCACTGCTTGTAGAAAACTTGAAAAAGTAATCTATCCATCAGATGTACAACATCTGTGTTCAAAAGATGTAAAAAGAACATATAAAAAGAAAGATAAAAATGAAATTAGAGTTTTGTTTGCGGATATTGCGCTTATGGCATCAAAAGGTAGCAAACGAAAAAATGACGCATCGTGTTTTGGTTTGATGTGCTTAACAGAAAACTCAAGTAGAAGTGATTATCTGCGAGACTTTCCTTACATAGAATCATGGACTGGTCAGCATTCAGAAATGACAGCTTTAAGATTAAGAAAACTGTTTGAAGAGTTTGAATGCGACTATATGGTACTCGATACAATGGGTGTTGGTTTACCAATATTCGACTTACTTAGCGGAACACCAATGGAAGATAAAGAAACTGGTGTTGAATATTATCCTCTTGGATGTATGAACGATGAAGATATGAATGCAAGATGTTTATATCCTAATAACCCAAAAGTAATTTACAGTATTAAGGCTAGTGAACAGTTTAATAATGATATGGCTATTATGTTGCAGAATGCAATCAGAAGTAGAAAAGTAAGATTTCTTGTAGATGAAAATGATGGTCAAGCTTATTTAACAAGATTTTCTGGGTATGATGATTATTCTGGAAATGTTATTGGTAAATTGAAAGCACCATACGCACAGACTACGTTGGCTATATATGAAATGTTAGCACTTGAATATGAGCAAAAAGAAAATGGTAAAGTAAAGGTTTTTGAAAAAGCTGGTAAACGAAAAGATAGATACTCAGCACTTGGTATGGCTAATTACTTTGCTGACGAACTTGCTCGTATGAATTTAAAACAAAAGAGTCAATTAGACGATGACGATGATTATGTAATGTATTTTGAATAGAAGGGGTGACATTTTGGAAATTTATTTACACCCTAATAGACATGTTGATAGAACACTTGCTAAAGCTGAAGCAGAAATTAAGGCAGAAAAATCGTTAAATACATATAGTGACTTTATTGCTGATTATGTTGAAGGTTATGTTGGTAATTTATTTGCTGATGGTATTGTTGATGTTATTACACAGGAACAAGTTACTGAATGGTTAGCAAACCCAGAAGAACATTGGCAAGAATTACAGAATTTCATGGCTTATCTGTATTATTCAGATGGTACTGTTTATCAACTTTTTACTCTTTTCAGAACACTTCCAGACTTAAATTACTCTATTGAAGTGATTGATAGTTCTGCAAGTTCAAATGAAAAGAATCTTAAAACATTAAGACAAACCTTGAAAAAGGTTCACTATAAAGAATTGTGTAGAGATTTGATTTCTCAACTCTGTGTAAATGGTACTGTTATTTGCACATGGCTTGGTGATAAGAAAAATCCATATTTACATATCTTTAGCAAAAACGAGTATGTATTCCCTAAATACAGACTTAATGGTGAATGGGTAGCTGTTATTGACCTGTCTTGGTTTAGCCAAATGCAGGAAAACGAGCGTTTAATTTGGTTTGAAACATTGAAAGGTATTGTTTCTGAATCAGATTTTAATGCTTATGAAGCAGACCCAAGTAATATTGAAAAACAATATATTGAACTTCCTATTGAAACAACAAAGGTTTTAAGAATTAATACTTTGTTCCGTGACCAAAGAATTGGTTTCCCAATGGGTACTCAATATTTAGCAGATTATGTTCATAAAAAAGCATTTAAGGATTTGGAAAAAACAATCGTAAATAAGGTTGTTAAAAATATTGCAACACTTACTATTGGTAATGATAAAGTTGCATATAATGATTTAGGTAAAAATGTTAGAAAGAAAGTTGCGTCTGGTGTACATAATGTTTTAAAGAAAACAATTGGAACAGATGGAACACCTATGGTTGTATTACCAGAGTGGGCAAAACTTGAATGGGCTGACATTGATGGACTTGATGGTCTGGATGATGATAAATACAAAACAGTCGATAAAGACATTTCTAAAGATTTAGGTATTCCAACTCCTATGTTTACTGGTACTGAAGGTTCTGTTGCATCAATGCGTTATGCGTATACCTTCCTTTATAAACGTATTGGTGAAATGCTTGAACAAATCGAAGATGTTTTTAACAAATTATTCTATGTCTTACTGAGCAAAAAGAGCGAAAACTTCTGGATGAATTTTGACAAACGTGTTCCACTTGATGCTGACAAAGTATTAAGTGCTTTACAGAGTCTTCATGCTGAAGGTTTTGCGATTAAGCCAATTATTGATATTTTACCAGATGTTGAATTCCAAAATTACATAGAGCAATCTATGTACGAACAGGAAAGCATGAAGATATATGAACATGTAAAACCACCAGCTACTTCATATACTTCAAGCGGAACTGAAGGAACTGCTGGTGCTCCAGAAAAAGATGAAGGAGATTTGACTGATGAAGGTCAAAAAACAAGAGATGGTGAAAAGAATGGCTAATCTTTTTGTAAGTAGAGCCAATGGTGTTGTATCCGTGTGCAACTCTAATGGTCAAAAATTGATAGTCACGGACAAAAACATTATTTCAAAGTCTGATAATGAGATTATTAAACATTATCAAGCTTTAGATGTTTTTAAAAGTAGTAATGAAAGGCGGTGTTAAGTTCGCCTTTGGAAATCGAAAGCCAATCAAAAAAAATAGGACAGATGATTTTTTGTTCTAACAACAACAATGATAAAATCGAAACAAATTTAAATGCTAAGTTTATCATTCACGACTTTGAAAAAAGTTGGAATGGACAAATCATAACCGAAGAAGAATGTGAAAAAAGCAAAGATACAATGCTTGGTCAACCAGTTTTAGTTAAATACTTTAACGAAGGAGACAAAGAAAAAGACCATCTTGGTACTCATGAGGTTTATATCACAAAGAACCGTGATACTGGTGAGGACATGATGGCAACTGATACATTTGCTATTGGCACATTCCAACAAATGAGTATTGAAGATGTTGAGTTTGAAAACGAAACAAAGCGTTGTTTGGTTGGATATGCTCAATTATGGTTGGACAGATATTATAATGTTTGTTCACTATTAAATGAATGGTTAGAAAATGGAACTCAGATTTTCTGTAGTTGTGAGTATGTATTCAAAAACTACGAAATGAAAGATGATGTTCAGTATATTAAATCTCCTTACAGTTATACTGGTCACACCATTTTAAATTCTGAGGAAAAAGATGGTTATGGTATTGTTCTACCAGCATATGACGTTGCGGCTATGGTTAGTTGGAACACTGCATTGTGTGCTGATGAAGAAAAACAAAGCAAGAAATGCGAGGTAGAAACTGTGGAAAATATTTTCCAGAAATCTCTGAACGAAATTTCTTTAGGGGATGCTCGTACTGGGATTTACGATGCCTTAGCTAATGTTATGACTGCGGCAGAATTCAACTATATGTGGATTTCTGATTATTCTATTTACGATTCTTATTTTGTATATGAAACATATATGGACGAAGAATGGAAAATGTTCAAAGTTAACTATACAAAAGATGAAAATGGTATTTCTGTAGACTTTGATAACAAAGTTCAAGTTACTATGGAAACTAGAATGGTTGAAGTAAAAGACGAAGTTGAAACAGCAGTTAACGAAGCTAAAGCAGAAATGCAAGATAAAATTGATGAACTGTCTGAAAAAGTTGCAGAACAGGAAACTGCAATTGAAGAAAAACAGACAGAACTGAATTCTTTACAGGAAGACAATCTGAGTCAGAAAGAAACTGTTATTTCTTTAAATGAAAGAATTGAAGAATTAAATGGTACAATTACTGCCCTGTCTGAATATAAAGAAAAATATGAAGCTGAAAAATACGAACAGGCTCTGAACGAAGCAAAAGAACTGTACAGAGCAAAATTCGCAAAAGTTAAAGCAAATGAAAAATTTGAATCTGAAGAAGTTCAAGCTTTAATTGTTGACACTTTAGATGCTGAAAAAGCTTTAAGTGCAAAATCTGCACTGGCTGATATTCTGTTAGATGCAATCGTTGTAGAAGAAGTTGTACAGAACACTGTTAAAGGTGTTGTTGAACTGGGTGCTTCTCTGAATGCATTTGAACCAAAACAGAAAAAAGAAATTATTAGAGATATCGACACTTACGATGAATAATCGTAACCTTGAAAGGACGAATTAAATACTATGACTACTAATTTAGAAGCATTACTGAATAAACGTGGCGAACATGCAGTAGGTTATTTCTCTTGCATCGTAGAACCTCGTCAGATTGATGGCGGTGCAAAATGCTCCGTTGATATCGAAAATACTGAACTGGTTGAAGTATATTTTGATGAAAATGACACTGAAGTTCCATACATCAAACCACTGGAAGACACCAATACCAAAGGTTACATTGTAATGACCAGCGAAGTTCTGCATATGGAAGATATCGAAACCAAACTGAGTTTCTTCAATGGCAAAGACAAAATGGCTAATGTATATGTACAAGAAGCTGGCACAACCTTTAAAACCACAAACTTCACTCTGGGTGCTGGTGCAACTGGCGGTGCTAAAAAAGGTATGTATGCCGCTTGGAAAGCTGGCGTAGACGCATCTGCTCCATGTCCAGAAGCAAATGGTCACTATGAAATTACTGCCGCTAAACCAGAAGGTGCTAACGTATTTGTTGTTTGGGGTACTACCGAAGACGAAACTGAAGAACTGCTGGGCTTAGATACCGTTGAACTGTATGTTCCAATGGTTTAATTTTTAGAACATAAGATAAGGAATGATAAGATATAATGGATTTCACTAAATATTTAGAACCAGCTTGCCGTGTTTTCTCTGGCAATGCTCGTAAAGAAACAGTTTCTTTAAACGAAAAACAGGATTTACATATTGATGACGAAGAAGCTATCAGAAGCCTGTGCCGTAAAGTATTTTCTGAAGATGGTCAGATGGCTGACCCATCCACCATGTGGAACTTCAACACCATTCTGGTACAGGTTGCTGAACAGTTTATCGTAAAACCAAATCTGGAACAGATTCTGGGTACTATCGCAACCATTAAACAGGTTGACAAAAAAACTTCTCTGATTGAATACACCGTAGAAAAAGACTACAACATCAAATTCTCTCTGGTTGCCGCTGGCTCTGGTCACAAACTGGTAAAAATCGGTGACAGCCGTAAGGTTGCTCAAGTTCCATTCTCCATTGGCTTTGGTGCTACTTATGACCCAATGACCAAAACTGACGATGAAATCGAATGGTTCAATAAAGCAGTTAAAGAAATTGGTCGTGCAGAAATTGCTTACATTTACAACAAAGCACTGGAACTGATGAATGCAGTAGGTGCTCTGCCAACCAACAATGTTGTATCTGGTGCTAACGTAACTTACGCTGACGTTAAAGGTCTGGCTTCTGTACTGCGCCGCCGTACTGGTGGTAGACCAGTTCTGCTGGCTGATGCCGCTCTGCTGGATTCCATTGGTGCTGACATGGCTGTTAATGACCCATATGCTAACAAAGCTATGTATGATGGTCTGGCACAGGAACTGTTTGGTGCTTATGCTCCACAGAACTTTGGTACTTTTGATGGCGTTATTCTGGATAACCCATACATCGATGATGAAAACTCCAAAGTTGCTCTGCCTGTAAACGAAGGTATCATGTACTCTTCTACCGCTCGTGTAAAACCACTGGCTATTACTCGTGTAGGTGGTATGGTTCAGAAAACCAATACTGAACTGAAAAACAACAGAGTACAGTTCTTTGTAGAACAGGAACTGGCTATGACTCTGCTGTACCCACAGTTCATTGGTCGTGTAAAAGACACCGCAGTAACTCTGTAATTTTTATTTTGTAATATTGGCTTGGTATGAGGAAACTTGTACCAAGCCTTTGTATTTTAAAAAGAATTTAAGAAAGAATAATAGGTGAATAAATTGGCTGATAAAAAAATTATCTTAGAACATGATGGGTTAGATAAATTTATTGTAAATTATAGAAACCCATATACTGAAAGATTAGAAAAATATGTTTTCCCGCCATACGTAAAAGGCTCTAAACGTCCAAGACGATTAGAAGTTTCTGAAGAATGTTACTATTATTTAAAAGATGAAACAACCACATTCGCAGAAGGTTTTCTGAGAGTTGTTGTTGATGATGTTCCAGCGGAAAAGAAACAAACACAAATCGAAGCATCTGAAGAAGTAGTTGAAACAATCCCAGAATACGAAGAAAACATCTTAACAAAAGAAGATGTTGAAAAAATTATGAAGGGTACAAAAGCTTCAATTGCTAAACGTCTGAGCAAAATCACAACACAGGCTCAGAAAGATTTCTTTGTTCAGATTGTTAAAGATTTAGAAATCAAAAACATCGATAAACTGAGAGAAGTTGTAAAAGTTCTGTACGGTGAAGATGTTGAGTTTGAATATATTTTCCCAGTTGAAGACTAAAATTAATAAATAGGTTGTGATTTTGGTGGCAAAGACTTTTGAAACATTTGATGATATTTACGAATTATTCATGCGGACAAGTCGATTTGATGAATACATGTTGCCAAACACACCAGAGGGCATGTATTCATTAGTTTCTAACGGCATAGATAAATATCTAACTTTTTATGATAATGCTAAAGAAATCGAGTTTGATGAATATTCTGAAAGTATTATTTTTGAAAATGAAGATGATGCACCAACATTTAAAGATGCACAATTGATTGTTGCTTATATGCAGTTAATTATCTATGAAAAGATTAGAGATGAATTTGTAAGTACTTATGATGTTATGGTTGATGATATTGGTATCAGAAGCTATAGGTCACAAGTAAATGCAAAGGAAAATGCAATACAGGCACAATTGGAGAAAATCAGAAAAATAATTTTAAAATTATCAGATAATTTTGATGTCATTGATGAATTATGATAGGATGTGACATTAATGAGAGATTATACACATTACTATCCTTCACATGATGAAAAAATTAGACATAAAGCCGAAAAAAACTTTGAAGTTCATTACAGACATGGTGATGAATCACATCAAGTTAAGATAAATGATGATTTTCAAAAAAGTGTAATCATTAAGGCACATTCAAACCCAATGAGAGAAAATCTTGAAGATATGAAAATGTATTTTGTTAATGACAAAAAACATAATATTCATTGGGGAGATGAAATTTCTGGTTATGACGATGGTGATGGTCATAAGTATTTGGTTATCACAAGACCAGAGTCTAATGGTGTAACATCAAAATGCAGAATTAGAAAAATGTATGATAAGATTCGTTTCTTTAAAGACGATAAATGCTACATCTATGACTGCATTAAAGCAAAAGGGTTGCTCTATACTGCTACTTCATACTCAGAAGCATCTGAAGTTTTTACAGATGAAGATATGATTGCAATTGCCATACGATACGATAAAGTAACAGCAAAGTTAAAAATGTTTGATGAAATATGGTTTGACAAAGACGTTCTGTATAAGATAGTTAGAATTGACAACTGTACAACAAAAGAACAGTTTGAAGAGTTTGGTGTTTTACAAATTACATTAATCAGAACAGTATTTGGTCAACTAGAAGATAACCGTTTTAAAGAAGAAGCTTTTGACGTAACTGGGATTCTTAGATACGCTCAACTTAAAGAACGTATTTACAATGCTAAATCAAGAGAGTTATTAACTCCACATGATAGTGTTGCTTCTGGGGATTATATTGTACATACATTCCCAAGAAATCCGTATATAAACGATGACAAGATTTGTGAACATGATTATACGGAAACCAGACGTTATTTAGTTTTCTCTTTAATAGATATGCGTGCTGATTACGATTCGTGTTTTATGGTAAATGCAAATGTAAAGATTAACCTAAAAGACGATGATGGGAATGCGTACCCTGTTTATGCTTATTTCGATTCAAATGCTACTCAGTTGATGGCAAATGAAAGAAATAACAACATGTACAATCAGAATTCAAAACTCATGTTCTATTGTCAAGATAATCCTTTGACCCACAAATTGGGCAGAGAGATTTCAAGAGTTATGATTGATAGACCAGAATATGATGCTGAATTACTTGATTGTTATGAGGTAGTTGGTACTGACCCATATACATATAAGGGTTGCATAAGAGTTGAACTTAATGAATCAAAAATTAATCCAGCGGTTGATAATCTGAAGTTAAGAATTGCAGATTATTATCACGATAACTATACGGAAGATACAACCAGTGATGAAGAATTTGATACATTATATGCTGACCCAAATACATGGATTTATTTAAGTGGTTGGAAAGAACTGTTGACTGGTGAAACTGTAAGTTTTGATTTGACTTACGAACCAAAAATTGTTGAAAATGAAAACCATGATATTAAACCATATAATGTAGAATTTAACGTGACAATGGAAGATGGTAGTCCATTAATCAATGGTTTATCATATGAAATTGTTGACAATAGCATATTGTTTACTTGTAGTGATAATGTTGCACTGCAAGGTAAAAAGATTAAAGTAGTCGTAAAAGCTTATTTTGAAGAAAAATATTACGATGAAACAGAAGAAGAATATTCCACAAAATACCACATTAGTGAACTTAATAAGGAATATTTTGTGACAGGGTGGTAATTTATGGCTGATGTAAAACTTTATGGTCAACTTAACACGTATTTAAATGAGTTTGTTAATACGATTATGCAAGACCAAATATTATTGAAGTTTTTGTATTATAAAGATAACTGCGATGTTTTAGCAAAACCAGATTTAAATATCAAACAAAAGAAAAGTATGATTAATGATACTATCTTTAAATATAGAAAAGTACCTTTGTTAAATGATAGGGTTATGCAAACTTATCTTTCTATGGAGTTTGGTAAAATCGACAGAATGCAAGCTGTTAGTTATCGTGAAGCTGACCCTTACTTCTTTAGACCTACAATTGATATATTCTTAATTACTTCTGATGGTAATAATGATACATCAAATGGTAGTCGTATTATGGCAATCGAAAGTAGATTAATGGAATTGTTTCATTTCCAAACACATAATACAACATTAGGCAAATCAAGAATTACAAGTTCTGATTCTATTTATGGTTTGGCATACCCATACTCTGGACGAGAAATCAATATTGAGTTTTGGGATGCTAACCCACATAAGTTTAAAATTGAATTTCCAGAGATATATTAATATATGGATGATATTCAAAAAGAACGTAGATTCTGGGAATTAACCAGAGCAAGAAAGAAAATTACTGTGTTCCTTCCTAATGATAGAAAAGTATATATTAACAACTTTACGTTAGATTACATATTTGATGATGAAAATGGATTGGGCATAGATAAGTATTTGGACTTATGTGCAATATCTGGATTGAAAGATAATGAAAAATATCAATTAGGTATGATTGCGTAGAAATATGTAATTGATTGGTGAAATTCCAATAGAACAGTGAATTGCTGGAAAATCGTAAAGCTATTCAAACTACAACGTAATACCGTACAGGTATAAGCGTGAATGTTGCGAAAGCAGAAAAAATTGAATAGATGGCACATGGTTAAATCCTAAATGCTATTTAAAAATTGATAACCAGCATCCAAGACCGAAA
>JAZRVJ010000002.1:0-1952 GCA_045599065.1 Mycoplasmoidaceae bacterium | reverse complement strand
GAAAATGCTGGTAAGAGACAAGGTACACACTCAACTTTAACAAAAGCTGAAGTTAGAGGTGGTGGAAGAAAACCTTTACCCCAAAAGCATACAGGTAATGCTCGTCAAGGTTCTATTAGAAACCCTCACTATGTAGGTGGTGGTGTTGTATTTGGACCAAAACCAAACAGAAACTACTTAAAGAAAGTAAACAAAAAAGTTTCTGCTTTAGCATTTAAAGCTGTGTTGGCTGACAAGATGACTAACAAAGACATTATTGTTGTAAGCAACGAAGCTATAGCTAAAGCTAAAACAAAAGATTTCGCTAACCTTTTGAAATTATTAAAACTAACAGGCAAGCGTGTTCTATTTGTTTTCTGCCCTAAGCATGCACAAGCAATTAAGGCAACAAGAAACATTAACAAAGCTGCTTCTAAATTAGTAAACCAAGTTTCTGTTAGTGATATTTTAGTAGCAAGCAAAATGATCTTATGCGAAAATGCTGCTAATAAATTATTAGGAGGTAAGAAATAATGCAATTAACTAATGTTATTATTAAACCTTACTTAACAGAAAAGACTTACTCAAAAAGAAGCCAAGTTAAGAAACAATATACTTTCATTGTTGATATGAAAGCTAACAAAGCAGACATTGCTTTAGCTTTTGCTTCAATTTTTCAAATTGAACCAGAAGAAGTTAAAACAATGGTAAGAAAAGCAGTTAAGACAAGAACAGGAACTTTGCATCCAGGTTATACAAAAGCTTTCAAAATTGCTTATATTACTTTACCAAAAGGCAAAGACATTGCTTTAAGTAAAGAAGAATCTGAAGCTAAAGCAAAATCTGATGCCAAAGCTGCAGAAAAAGCAAAGAAGAAACCTGCTGAAGCAAAAGCTACTATCAAAGAAAAAACAGCTAAGGTAGAAGCTAAAGATCAACCTAAGGTTGAAGTTCAAGAAAAGAAAACTGCTTGAAGAAAGCAAACTAACAAGAATCATTAGGGAAGGAGAAATTAGATTATGGCTATTAAATATAAAAAGACAAGATCTAGTGGTAAAAGAACATATGTTACTATTGACTACAAAAAAGAATTGTCAACAGATAAACCACATAAACCTCTAACTTCTTCTATTCATAATGAATCTGGTAGAAATGCAAGAGGAGTCATTACAACTAGACATCACGGTGGTGCACAAAAGAGAAAATTCCGTGAAATTGACTTCAAAAGAAATAAAGATGGAATCAAAGCAATTGTTAAATCAATTGAATACGATCCAAACAGAACAGCATTCATCTCATTAGTATGTTATGCTGATGGAACAAAGAAATACATCTTAGCTCCAAACGGAATTAAAGTTGGAGATGAAATTATTTCAGGACCAAGAGTAGATATCAAATTAGGTAACTGCTTAGAAATCCAAAACGTTCCCGAAGGTACATTTGTTCACAATATTGAACTAAACCCTGGTCATGGTGCACAACTTGTAAGATCAGCAGGAAGTTCAGCTCAAGTATTGGGTAAAGATGAAACAGGTCTATTCATGCTAGTTAAATTAGCAAGTGGCGAAGTTAGAAAGATTAATAATAAATGCCGTGTAACTATAGGATTTGTATCTAACTTAGATCATAACTTAGTTAATTTAGGTAAAGCAGGTGTGTCTAGACACATGGGTATCAGACCAACAGTTCGTGGTTCAGCTATGAACCCTAACGATCACCCACACGGTGGTGGTGAAGGTAGACAACCTGTTGGTAAAGATGCACCAAGAACACCATGAGGTAAGAGACACATGGGTGTTAAAACAAGAAATAAAAAGAAAGCTTCTAACGCCATGATTGTTAGAAGAAGAAACGGAAAGTAGGAGGAAAATATGTCAAGAAGTTCTAAAAAAGGCGCATTTGTTGATGCTAGCCTTATGAAAAAAGTTCAAGCTATGAAAAAAGCTGACAAAAAGAAACCAATCAAGACTTGA
>JAZRVJ010000001.1:0-3913 GCA_045599065.1 Mycoplasmoidaceae bacterium | reverse complement strand
GTCAGTTGTGTATTCATCAGTAGCAAGTTCTCTAGATGTTCCATCTGAGAACGTACCTGTAACAACTAAACCTGCTAAATCAAGTGTTTGGCCTTCGAAATATGTTGTTTTAGTAGGAGGAATTACAACAGTCAGCGTTGCTAATTGTGGTCCGTTTTTGTTATTACTACAACTACAAACAACAAAAGTTGGTAAAGTACAAATACTTACAGCTGATAGAAATATTAATAATTTAATTCTTTTCATATTTTGAAACCTAAGCCCATATTTTCCTTATTTTAAATTTTATATAAATTATGGAGAAAAGTTTCAAAAATGTGTTTCGACTAGTATCTTTTTGCACAGGGTAGGTTATAATACATACCGGTACTAAAAAAGCTAATAGATTACAGCAAAATCTACTAGCTCAATAGTACTCTTAGACACTAACTAAGGAGTACACTATGTATTGTAACCCAATAGGTATAAAATTACCAAAATTGTTGGATTGAAAACCAAGATCATTACCTATCAAAATGATAGTTCCACTCTTAAATAAAGTGAGAGATAGCTTTTATAGACAAGCTAATATGCTGTACGAAACAGCCAGAAAATACGGCTTTGAAAATGCTGAAGCGATGCATTTATTTCTTAGAAATAAACATTTTGAAAGAAGCTTCCGTGTTTTTTGCGATATATGTGAATTTATTTATGACAATAAGATATCTATAAAGCAATATTTTAGATATCATAATTTTCGCACACACTATAAATATCGGTGGTTTTACTATTTTAAAATAACGATTTCCAAGATATTAAATTTTGGTGTTAAGTGTTGATCTAATTTCTTAAATAAATTGCCAATTCCAAATCATCCTAAATTTGCATATAGCAAAGCTATAAGAAAAGCAATATGCGATCGCTATTTCTACATTAAAGACACGAAGAATTGACCAAAATTAAGAAAATCAGAACAATGAATTAACTTTACAACCTTTTGACTACGATTAGCAAATGGTGAAGAATTAAAACAATATGGAAATCAACTATCCCATCTCTCACAATCTACTTTAAAGAAGATTTTAAAAGAAGATCCAAGATATAGTCCTAATAAGCCAAAAAGGGTTAAAAAAGACCATCCGCTAAGAGATAAGCCAAAACCACCAGGCTGTATTCAATTAGATGTGAAAGTATATGGGAGATTGCAAACTGGTCGTGGCAAATATGTTTACCAAATAGATGCAATTGATTTACAATCAAGAGTTACAAAAGGGCACATACTATTTGCTCAAACCACACAAGAAATTATGAAAAAGGTAGAACAAATGAAAAAGGAATTCGAGGAAGAAGGAATAAAATTTAAAATAATTCAAACGGATAATGCCATGGTATTTAAACATATTAATTTTGTAACAAGCAACGAATTTAATCAATGGTGTAAAAATTTAGGAATAAAACATTTATTAATTCCACTTGGAGAACCGGAGTGTAACGGTTGCATTGAAAGATTCCATGAAACAATCGATAAAGAACTAGTTTACACTTTACAAGATATTAAGGTTCTAAAACAATTAGAAGAAGCTTTACAGATATATTTATACAAGTATAACAATCACCGATACCACCATTACTGTGAGTTAAAAGATAAACCACTAAAACAACAATACATGAAACCTGTTGATTCAATAAAATACTTTGCTGGTATAATGAATAAACTAGGCTGTGCAAAAAGCTTGTAGTCTAAGTAAAAGTTTCAAAAATGTGTGATAAAATGGCAAAATTTTGAAAAGTATATATTACTACTATGTAGTAATATATAAAGAAACCAAAATGCTTCGAACTTATTAGAAGAGGTATAAGTTCAGCATGAAACAAGAAAATAAAAATGACACAAGATATTGCCCAATTTGTGGTAAAAAACTTGTTAGAAATGGCCATTATGCAAATGGTAAGATTAGACTCTATTGCAAATTTTGCAAGAAGAGTTATAGCTTTAATTTAAAATCAAGAAAAACAATCAAAGAAAAGGCTTGAAAGAATAATTATTGCAAATATATCACTGGAAAATTATCCATTAAGGATTACGGTTGATCAAAAGCAACATTTTGAAGGAACACAAGAAACATCAAATTGGATGATTCTAAATTTTATCCATCACCCCCAAATTTGAAATGTATTGGGTTGGATGGAACATGAACTGGAAGTGCTTGTTATTTAATAGCTAATGCCAGAGTTAAAAACTCAAATAAAGACTTTCCCATAGCTGTAAGTAAAACATGCTATGAAAAATTCGATACTTGAGCACAGTTTATAAACAGACTGCCAAATAGTGAATATATCGTTTGTGACGGTCAAAAAGGCCTAATTAAAGCAATTACATTGCTTAGACCCAAAACAAAGATTCAAATCTGCTTATTCCATGTTTGGAAAAGGATTAGAACTAAACTATCACTCCACCCTAAAACAGAATGTGGTAAAGAATTATTGGAAATAGGAAAATGTTTGTTAAGAAAAGTTAAGGACACAAAATATTATTCAGCTAAGGATATATCAGAAATTTGGATCGAATGATTAAATGATTGATTTGTTCGATACAAAGACTATATTTATGAAAAGACTTATGGTGAAAATGGCACTTGATTTAGAACACACAAAAACATCTGAAGCGCTTATAGAACACTAAAGAAATATTTGGATATGGGCATATTATTTAATTTTGTAAATGAACCAAATATTCCACGAACAAATAATGGTCTAGAAGGCGGAATAAATTCACAGCTTAAATCATTAATGTGGTTGCATAGAGGATCAAGTTATTTGACAAGAAACAACTTAGTTATCTTATACTTAGATAGTCGAAGCAGAAAATATGATGGTTTTAACTAACAAAAACTATGCTTCTATCACACATTTTTGAAACCTAAGCCTACACTTACGATGTCAGTTAGAAATTAGCTTATTAAAGCTAATTTTTTCTATTATAAATGTAATTTAATTAATTGCTTTAATCTTTCAATGACTATCATCGAATTGCATACTTCCATAACTTGCTGATGTAAAATAATTTTTTCACATATCTGATTGAGCCGCATTATCAATAAGTATAGTTCCATTATTATACAAAGTATCAAATGATCCATCAATAGACCAATCACTTGGGATTTGAGTGAAAGTACATTGTGAAACATCAATTGTTGATAAATTTACACAACACGCAAAAGCAGCATCACCAATTGTAGTAACACTGTTAGGGATAGTCAGTGAAGCTAGACTTTCACATCAATAAAAAGCACGGTCACAAATTGAAGTGACACTGTTAGGGATAGTCACTGAAGCTAGACTTGTACATCTAGAAAAAGCTCATCTACCAATAGAAGTGACACCGTTAGGGATAGTCACTGAAGTTAAACTTGTGCACCCTTCAAAAGTATAATTACTAATTGTAGTAACATTGTTAGGGATAGTCACTGAAGCTAGACTTGTTCATTCATAAAAAGCTTCCTCGCCAATTGTAGTAATACTGTTAGGGATAGTCACTGAAGCTAGACTTGTACATTCATAAAAAGCTTCCTCGCCAATTCCCGCCACTGTCTTGTTATTGTATGTGTCAGGAATTATCGCTTTTTTTATATCTTTATTTTTGCATTCAGCAAGAGTATATGTTTGACTATCTTCATCAAATGTAAATTCAAATTCTGTTTCAACAGTAATATCAAAACTTGCTGTTTTAGATGTGTCGGCAACTGCAGAAACTGTAACTGATTCCATTGATGTATCTAATACAGTACCAGCATCTGGGTCAGTTGTGTATTCATCAGTAGCAAGTTCTCTAGATGTTCCATCTGAGAACGTACCTGTAACAACTAAACCTGCTAAATCAAGTGTTTGGCCTTCGAAATATGTTGTTTTAGTAGGGGTGGTAGTAACACTTATT